>DASRLI010000205.1:0-12666 GCA_035648535.1 Occallatibacter sp.
GCTCTTCTCGACCGAGGTGAGAATCCCGGCATCGGAAATAGCGTCGCTCGGACATAACGTCGGAAATGACGGCGAACCCAGTGGCCTGTACGTCAAGCACGGATGGAGCCGCACCTGCGTTCTGTCCGGGTTGGATGCCGATCAGGGAAGCTCCGTGACCAGCGCGATCTTTGATAAGTTTCCGGAGATTGCCCCGGAGGACACGAGCCCGGGGTCGCCTCTTTATGGGACCCAGAGCGAATTGACAACGCTGGGCCTCTCCGACTCGCAATCGGAAAGACCGAAGACGAAGTAATAGCCAACCCCCACGGCCGAGGTTCCCGTCCCGTCGCCTTCGCCCTCACTTCCGCCGCATCGCCGCCTTAGCAACCGGCACTCGCTTCGCCGGATTCTCCCTTGCTTGCCCCACCCGCACCTGCGGCAGCAGGATGGTCTCGTAAGCAGCGTAGACTCCTTCAAACACCGAGTCCCAACTGGCAGTGCGCGCATGAGCACGAGCAGCTTCACGCATGGCTTCATGTTTCACCGGATCGGCCAGAGTTCCCGAGACGGCTGCGGCGAACTCCTCGTCTGGCACAACGCAACCGGTCTGACCGTCGCGGACGATAGTGCACGGGCCCCCGTCGGGAGTCACAATCGCAGGAACCCCGCTGGCCAGCGCCTCCAGCACCACATTGCCGAAGGTGTCCGTATGCGATGGAAAGACGAACAGGTCCATATTCGCGTACGCGGTCGAAAGCTCCTCGCCCTTCAGCACACCGGTAAACTCCGCGCGCGGCAAGCGCCTGCGAAGCCAGGCCTGCTCGGAGCCGTGGCCGACAATGAGAAAGCGGAAGCTCTTGTGTCCTGCCCGCTCCAACTCTTCCTGCACCTGGGCGAGCAGTGCCACATTCTTCTCAACCGACAGCCGCCCAACAAATCCAAGAATCTGATCGCGGTCTTCAGGATCGCGCCCGCGCTTGTCCGGATGGAATAGTTCAGCGTCTACCCCGCGAGGCATCAGGTGGCATGGTCGTCCAGTCGTCTGCTCCAACAGCCTGCAGAGTTCGGGATTGGGAGCGAACAGTACCCGCGCGCCGGAGTAGAAGATCGAGGCCGCTGCCATCGTCAGGTCTTCGATCTTCCGGCCGGTTGCCGCGGATTGGCGGCGCGGCAGCAGGCGCAGGAACCAGTTCGAGCGCCGCGCAAGGTACTCGTGGACGTTGGTATGCCAGCTGGCGGCCAGCGGAAGGTCGAGATGGTGAGCCAGCCCCGCTCCCAGCATTCCCACCTCGCTGGGCCCGGTGATGTGGATCAGGTCCGGTTGAAAGCGCTCCAGCACTTCGCCGATCAGCGGAATGTGGCGCAGAAATGCAGGATCGAAGCGGAGGTCTTTTTCCAGCGCAAAAGAGAGAAAGCTGCGAGGCAATTCGAGCGTCCACACACTGCCTTCCTCAGTAATCGCTTGTGCTCGGTCTCCCGCCCGAACGCAGAGAAAAGGAAGATTGCGCCGCCGCGCAAATGCTTCAAAGTGGCGGCTCGTGTGCGCAACCCCGTTCACCTCGTGGAACGAATCGGGGAAGTACGCCACGCGTGGCGCTGATGCATTCATTTCGCGGTAAGCAGAGTTGGCGGAGTTGGTAAAGCTGCCAGTCCCATCGAGTCGCATTACTAACTCCGCCAACGCGCGCGCCACGCGGCTAGCTCAGCTAATCGCGCTTCAACCCTTCAGCCGTCGTTCTCACCCAGCGCCAGCCGCAGTTGGTGCGAATCGTTCCAGGCAATCCGCAAGCCGCCGGCCATCGGGGCCCTGCCCAACAGTTGAACCAGCGCGATCACGCCCCGAATCAACAGCGGCGACGACTGCTTTGGCCACAGCTCACTGAGCGGCCGCAGCACGCCGTGCGTATCGGGATGATAGACGCGCTCGTCCCAGTTGCGCGAGCCCTGCGGAAACTCAGGATAGTTGCGCACCGCGTCAATTGTCGACTGCAGCAGACGTTGCTTCCACGGCTCGGCATACTGCGGCATGAACAGCATGTTGCTCTTCCGCTGGCGGCGAATCTCGTGGACAAACTCCGTAAAGCTGCCAGCGTTGCTCAGGTTGATGTTGGCGTTCGGTTCCACACCGTGGCGGTCGCCGCCGGAAATCAGCAGCATGTTCCACTTTTCGGCCAGCCGGCGAACGGCGCGGTTCTCGTCCCAGTTGCGCAGCCCGTTCAATTCCAACGCGTGGAGGAAGGCGCCGTTCTTCTGCAGAAACTCGTTCACCAGAAACTGGTGCTTTTCCCTCCCGATCAGGTAGAGGTCCCACATCGGATGATTGAAGACCACCAGCACGTTCCGCTCGTTGTGAAGCTCCCTGAGAATCTCCCTGAGGCGCGCGTCACTCGGCTGCGCGGTAAACTCATGCAGCGCCGCCATCCATTGCGCCGCGCGCGCGCTGGGCAGGTTGTGAACGCCAAGGTGGAAGGCCTGCACTCCGCCGTAGGGAGCGCTCCACTCCACCGACACCGGAATCTGGCGGGCACTGGGCACAGTGCGCAGCAGCATCGGCGCATTGATGTTGTCGTGGTCGGTGAGAGACACCATCGACGCCAGGCCAAGCCTTTCGATCTGCCTGCTCTCGAGATCAAAGGCCAGCTTGGGCGTCATGGGAGGCGTCCAGTAGCTGGCCGCATAGTTGACGCGCACCCCGTGCATCTCGTCCGCACGCCGCTCCAGCCGCGTCAGCAGCGGGCGCATCACTGGGAACTGGTTGCCGAAGTTGGCTAGAAAATCCAGCGTTTCGTGGGACTGGTTGGTGTGGCCGTGCAATGAGATTCCGGTCGTGAAGCCCCTCGGCGCATCCTTGTCGCGCCAGAGATAGGAGATAGTCGCACAGGGCATGGCTCCTCCTTCATCCGCAATCGTGCTCGGATTACTATTCTCAGTGTCCGGTCTGGCAGTGAATGGATGGTGAATATCCAGCGAATTACCCTTCAATTGATAAATGAACCAATAAAGTTACGCAGACAAAAGATGCCCTCATTCTTCTCTTAAATCCCCAGGGAAAGCCGACCTGCCCCGTGACGCAAGCGAATTTCAAATGCTTGTTTTAGCCATCTCCGGGCTGAGAAAATCCTCGACGGTCCATCCGGACATCAGGTCTTCATCATGGTTCGCCTGCTGGCCGGCGGGATGCGCGCCTGCGGTGGCCGCGGCCACCTCGGCCGCCAGATAGTTCTCCGTCAACCCGCGGCGCAGCATCTCAAAAGCCTCTTCCGGCGTATCGGCAAACTGGAACAGATCGATGTCCTTAGGAGAAATTGCGCCGGTATCCACCAGAACGTCCAGGTTGAAAACCTTCTTCCAGTACTCTGACCCGTAGATGATGACCGTGATCTTTTTTGCCAGCTTTTGGGTCTGGGTAAGCGTGAGAATCTCAAACATCTCATCGAGCGTGCCGAAGCCCCCGGGAAACACCACCAGCGCCTTTGAAAGGTAAGCGAACCACAGCTTGCGCATGAAGAAATAATGGAACTCGAAGTTGAGCGAAGGCGTGATGTACGGGTTGGGGGACTGCTCGAAGGGCAGCCTGATGTTGAACCCGATGGTCTTTCCGCCGGCCTCCCATGCACCGCGGTTAGCAGCTTCCATAATGCCCGGCCCGCCCCCTGAAGTGATGACAAAGCGGTGCTTCCGGGAGGGAATCTTGCCGGCCCATTTTGTCAGCAAAAACGCCAGCCGGCGCGCATCCTCGTAGTAGCGGGCCATCTCAACCGCTGCTACAGCACGCTTGCGCTGCAGATCCGTAGCCTTGCCGGCAGCAATATCCGGAGGAGTGGCAGGCTGTTCGGAGCGGGGCGCAGCCTGGCTCGATCCGGTATTGTCCAGCAATTCCAATGCGTGATCGGCCTCCTCGCGGCCGCGAAAACGCGCCGAGCCGAAGAATACGACCGTGTCCTGAATCTGCTCGTGCCGAATGCGCGCCAGCGGCTCAAGATACTCAGAGACGATGCGGATCAGCCGCCCGTCTGCACTGTTCAGGAAAGCGGGGTTCTCGTAAGCCAGCGGTGCGCACTCCAGCGGAGGAGGCGCGCCATTGCCGGGAATGACCGCGGCCGGGGCTGTCTCCTGCTTGCTTTCCGCTTCTCCTTGTTTCTTGTCTTCCATGGCCTATCCCTCCCGATGGCGGAGAACGTCGCGCAGCGCAATCCACAAATTCAAGAGGCCCAGTCCCGAAACGACTCCGCGCACCGCGCCGTTGGCGGCAAAGCTGGCGAGAGTTGGAAACTGCTGAAAGAGCGGATTCTGGTCCCAGAACACAGGCGACCACGGCGCATAGCAGACCGCCAGGCCTATATACATGCGCAGCATCACCCGCAGAAGAAGTTCGATGCGCTCAAGCCAGCGCGGGATGCGCTGCGGCGTGTGCCCGGCAGGCTGTGGCGCGACGGCGGGTACAGGTCCAACCGCATTCCCTGGCATAGGAGCCGGGCTCGCAGTAAGCGTAGACGATGTCGATTCCGGCTGCTGGGACATTCTCTTTTGTATACGCCCGCCGCGCCCGATTCCAACCGCAAAGCGGGCACTCGGCGCAAGCCGGAAAACCTCGGCCCGACTTGGAACGCCGTATTGCAACGGTAACACAGCGGGGGCTGAAACTCGGGTGGCCGCACCAGCCGCGGCGGCAAGCCGGGTGCGCCTCTGAGCATAGCTCTTAACCCCGGCCCGGCAACAATGCAGATTTAGCGGCTCGCCGGGCAGCGCCTTGGCAGCTATTTCGACGCAATCTGGTAACTCCCGTAGTCGATCGTAAGTACCGCCGTGCCACCGATCCGAACCTTCGTTTCGCTGCGGACCTTTTGTGGAAACCAGAATTCACCCGTTCTCGATCCCGTGTATTCAATCTGCGTCCGCGAAATCCAAAACGACGGACTCTTGGCCGGCTGCGTTTCCATCTTCACCACCGCATAGTCAGCCTCATCCACCCAGATTTTGCCGCGAACCAGAAACTTGTTCGGATGCAGCGGTTCCACATCAAGGATGTAAGCCGGGCGGCCGCCCTGGTTCTCTCTTCCGATGAGCGCGAACTTGTAATTCGCAGGCGTCAGGGCCGCCGACGCTTTGTTGCCCGAGGCTTCTTTTTCACTCTCGACCGCCCGCCGCAACACCTTCTCAGCCAGAAACTTCGAGCCGCTCTCTGAGACGATTCGAAAGCTCTTGCCCGACCCAGCGTCGAAGGTGACTTCCACAGCCATGTCGGCCACCACCGCCGCCGAGAAGCCGTGGTACTCCACGTGGTAATGGCGCAGGGCCTGGTAGTGCTTCAACCTCCCTGTGCGCGCTTGATCCTGAACCTGAATCTGCTCAATAATCTGCGCGACGGAAACTCCAGGTACCGAAGCCGTTGTTGCATCTTCCGGCCACGCCCCCGCTGCGATTGCAGTGAATAACGCAGCCAGGAAGAGGCCTCTGCCTCGGGGAAAGTGCATGTGGGCATCATAAATCCCGGCAGGCTCCTCCTGCCCCAAACCCGGGCCGCCTGCGGTGCGCCCCAGGTCTTGATTGCGCTTCCCACCCGGAGTAACCTGTTTGTGTTCGCCAGCCTCGGCAGGGCTATGCCCGCTCTGGAGATATTCCAAAGGAGGCTCAATATGAAACGTGCCGTTGTCCTTTCGTTCGTTGTCCTTCTCGGATCAATTGCTCTCGCCGCCCAAACCGCCGGCCAAAACCAATCGTCCTATGGCGTCAGCCGCATGGAAGGGTTAAGCACGACCAGCACGTCCAGGGCGATCATTCCGCCTATCAACATCGGCTGTCCGGTCTCTCTCCGTGCGCAGCATACGGCGGATGGTGGCCTGCTGAATGTGGACAAGAGGCGGCCCGAACGGCCAACCCAGTTGCTTCACCTGACTCTCACGAACCCCGATTCCCGCCAGATCGTGGTGGCCAGACTCAGGGTTCACGGCCTGAGCGGCAAAGTCCGTGTCACACAGACAATGTCAGGGACGGATCGTCCGGATGCGACCTCGACCATCGAAGTGCAACTGGTCCAGGGATCGGGCAAGGAGGCGTACGGCGATCTCCGGGTGCCTAACATGACAGCCGTGCTCTCGATCGACCTGAACTCCGTTACCTATGCCGATGGATCGACCGGAAGCTTCACAGGACATGACGCCTGTCGCGTCGTTCCCGATAAGTTGATGCTGATTGCCGGCCACTGATGGGGCATTAACAGAAATTCGGGTGCCCCATCCTTTTGAGCGAAGCGCAGCGGAGTCGAAGAACCTGCTTCTTGATCCGCTGCGGAAAGGGTGGGAGACCACAGAAGCCCATCTCGACCGAAAACTCTCAGGCCGCAAACGCTTTAGAAACGGTAGAACACGCCACCCATCGGCTCCATCGTCTGGGTAAACACGCCGGTCGCTGGGTAGATCGAGGAAACGTTGGGAGCCTTGTAGTAGTTGCCCCGGTACTGCAGGCGGACGCCAAGATGCTGCCCGATATTCCAATCCAGCCCGCCGCCATACACATACGTCGGCCTCACCGACGTGTTATTCCCAAACGGAGTCGGCCCTGGGAAGACCATAAAAAAACCAAGTCCACCCACAACGAACGGCCGCAGATTTCCAACCTTGTATGACGCCACGTAATCTATCGCGACTTCGCTCGATTTGCCCGAGATCTTGGTTACATCGTTCCGGCAGGTCAGCCCGCAAGCGCCAGGATTCGGAGCATACGCCTGGTTGGCTGGGTTGTAGGAGAAAGTCATTTCGTAGCCGATGAGCGGACTGACGATGTGGCGCAATTCCAGCATGCCGCCGGCTGAGTTTGTCGGAGTCTGTTGAGTGCCGTTGCCTTTGGTTCCGCTGGTGAAGGTCGCATAACCACTTAGCCCTACATCCGTCTGAGTGTGTTTCACAGCGGCTGCCCGCTCGCTTGGCGCGCTGCCGGATTGCTCGTTTGCAGGAGCACCCGCCTGGCCACGTGCCGCGGCGCCAGTCAGCGCTGCCATTCCAAACAATATAAAGGTAATGATTATCCAGTTCTTTCGCATCATCGTCTCCGTTTTCGAATTCACCCAGATTTTGCAAGCGTGTAACAGGAGGGACTGCTCTCGGAAACTTCCGAGGCTCCGCTCCCTGCCGAGAGTCGGCAGAACATTTGGTGACTTGCTGGAGCAATTCCCCAGAAAAATGGCATATCCTGCATCGTGCAAAGCGGCTCTCTTTTCCTTCCAGGCGCCAAAATCAAATCCCCTGGAACTGGAGCGGAAAGTCATTCCGATTATATCGGCTTTGATCCGGAGCACCCGCAGACCGGCATGGCGGACGGAATAAATTGACTCATAAGGTCTTAGACGAGCCGCTGCGAAAATGGAAGGGCCGCGCATTTTCAAGCTATCCTGTCAGAACATTGCTGAATCGCCGGCCCATGCCGCTCGTCCCTGCCGCCCTGTGCGGCGCCGTACTTCTACTCTCAATCCACGCCGATGCCCAGGAGGGCGCGCAGAAGGTGAATCCCCATCTCCGGCCCGACCCCAGGCCCTGGCTTGAAGCCCAGCCCGTTCGCGCCAGTCACGGCATGGTCGTCACGGTCCACCACCTGGCCTCCGATGCAGGCGTCGAGATCCTGCGCCAGGGCGGAAACGCCGTGGACGCCGCCGTTGCTACGGGTTTTGCGCTGGCCGTCGTGCATCCCATCGCCGGCAACCTGGGTGGCGGAGGCTTCCTCTTGCTCCGGACCCACGACGGACACGCCACCTTCATCGACTTCCGCGAAAAGGCCCCCCTTGCCGCCACCGAGGATATGTACCTCGACGCGCACGGCAACGTGATTCCAGAAGCCAGCGAAGTGGGCTACCGCTCCATCACCACGCCCGGCTCAGTGGCCGGTCTGGTATATGCCGAACGCAAATACGGCCGCCTCGGCCTCAAGCGCGTTATCGCGCCCGCCATCAAATTGGCCTCCGTGGGATTCGAACTAACGGCCGAAGAGGCCCATGAACTCTCCGATCCCGACCTCGCCAAATTTCCTGAATCGAAGCGCATCTTTCAGCGCGACGGCGAACTCTACAAAGAAGGCGAGGTCTTTCGCCAGCCGGAACTGGCGCGGACTCTCGAACGCATCGCCACGGACCCTGAAGACTTTTACCACGGCCGCATGGCCCACGAACTCGTCGACGAGCTCCATAAGGGCGGCGCCCTGCTCACCCTCGACGACCTGGCACAATACAAAGTGGTCGAGCGCGCGCCCATCGTCGGTAGCTTTCACAACTACACCATCCTCAGTGCGCCGCCGCCCTCGTCTGGCGGCATCGTTCTGCTAAGCGCGCTCAATATTTTGGAGAACTACGACCTCGCCCATCTCGGCGACCGCACCGCTACATCCATCCACCTCATCGCGGAGGCCTTCCGCCGCGCCTACATGGACCGCGCAGAGTATCTCGGCGACCCGGACTACAACCACATTCCGGTGACCGAACTCACCTCGAAGAAATACTCAACTGCCTGGCGCGCGGGCATCACCGCCGACGCCGCCACTCCGAGCGCCGCGCTGGTGCGTCCGCATGGATTTTTGTCGCCCGCTCCCACCACCGCAGGCCGGCCCCGAGCGGAGTCGAACGACACCACCCACTATTCCGTCGTCGACAGCCAAGGCAATGCCGTAGCAGTCACCACCACCCTGAACGACTCCTTCGGCTCCCGCGTCACCGCCGGCTCGCTGGGCTTCCTGGTCAACGACGAAATGGACGACTTTGCCGTAAAGATGGGCGTGCCGAATATGTACGGCCTCATTCAAGGCCCCGCCGACGCCATCGCCCCCGGCAAACGCCCTCTCAGTGCCATGACTCCCACCATCGTGCTTGAAAACGGCAAGCTGCGCTACGTTCTCGGCTCGCCTGGTGGAGCCCGCATCATCACCACCGTCGCCAATATCTTTCTGTCAGCGGCAGAGTACGGGCTAAATATTCAACAAGCCGTTGACGCGCCGCGCTTCCACCACCAGTACCTGCCGGACAAGCTCTACCTGGAACCCGGCTTTTCTCAGGAAACCCTCGACGGCCTCCGCGAACACGGATACACCCTGGAAATCAAAGACCGCCACTGGTCGAACGGGGAGTGCATCGCCATCGACCAGAAAACCGGCGAGCTACAGGGCGGACAGGACCATCGCAGCCGCTATGGCAAAGCAGCCGGATACTAGCCGGGACTGCCGGGCAAATTAGCTCCCCGCCAGCCGTTGCATCGAAATCCGGCTCCAGTCCCGTTTTGATATTGCGAAAGTCTTTCTACAAATGAGCTAAACTGACCAGACAACTTACCCCAGGCCGCGTCCATTCTTAAGCGTGTGCGCTAACTCTTGCGTCCCCAATCGGGAACGACAAGGGAAGTCCTCGAGGCTCAAGCCTTCGATGCGCACATTGGGCCAATGTACGACCTCCTTTCACCGGGATCCGGACGAGCCAATCGCAGGAATCTCAGTGAATTTTGGCCGATTAAACGCAATACCGTTTCCTAGTCGTGCGTTGCAACGATGCAAGCCGGGGATTGAAACCTGAATCGCCGGCTTGCACCTCGAATCCCACTCCAGCCGCCGAACGGACCTCTCGCAATACCTACCTCCCGCTCAAGCTCCCGCCTCAATCGCCAACTCCGCCGGCGTGCAATTCCGCTTAACTGGCTGCATTCGCACCATCATCCGCAACACCGGTCACGCTGCATGGTGTTGCAAAAATGCGACAATAACATTGGCGTCAGGTTCGTCATTCAAGTCGAGCCGGCGCGAGGGAACTGTTGACCATGTTGCGCGTCCTCTCAACTCATCTGTTCCTGAACCAGCGGCTACACCCCGGGCTGCTTGAGCTGGCCAACCGGTCCGGCGCTCAGGCGGTCGAGATCTTTGCCGCTCGCCAGCACTTTGACTACACCAGCCGCGAGCACGTCACTGAAGTGGCCGCTTGGTTCCGTTCCAATCCCCTGCAGGCGTTTTCCATGCACGCGCCGCTCTATCCCGACCGGGAGATGGGCCGCGCCGGAGCACCCGCCGTAAACCTGCTGCATCCTGAAAAGACGCGCCGCATCGACGCAATGGATGAAATAAAGCGTGCCCTTGAGGCGGCCGAACATATTCCATTTCGAAACCTCATCGTGCATCTTGGCGAGCAAGCCGACGCATGGTCGCCGCGCAGCATTGAGTACGCAATCACAGCGCTCGAACATCTGGGCGCCTTCGCCAGCCCTCTCGGCGTGCGCCTGCTGATCGAGAACCTGCTCAGCGAACCCACCACGCCCGAACACCTGGTCACGATCCTCGATATGGGCCACCTGGACAACGTTCATACGTGCCTGGACCTCGGACACGCGAACGTCACGGTTGGAGTGGCTGAGGCGATTACCACGCTCGGAAGCCGCATCGTCTCAGTCCATGTGCATGACAACCACGGCACAAAGGACGAGCACCTCTGGCCCGGCGATGGCACCATCGACTGGCCAGTCACTGCAGAAGCACTCAGCAAGCTCGCAACTCCTCCAGCCACTGTGCTGGAAATCAGCCAGAACCTCCCCGATGCCCTGGCCGACCTGCCCGCCCGCATTGAGAAAGGCTTCGCGCTCTTCGCCTGAGAGCTTTCCTGAGAATGTCTCCGGAGGGGTGCTCTTCGCCAATTTCAAACGAAGTCAAAAGTCGGCTTCGCGAATCGAAGCAGCAAGCGCCGCGTTCCCACAGGAATGAACGGCTGCCGAGGTCTCATCCCATCGCACGAATCCGCTGACTTGCTGACTCGCGATCCCCGCGAAGCGGGGGCTGACTTGCTACCCTTACCCAGGACTTTAACGAACTTATGCAATGAACTTTAGATTCACAACACCAGGTTCTTACTGATCCTCCCGCGAGCGCTCCATTTTCGGAATCTGCAATCGTACCGGTGCCGGCGCGCCACACGGCAAGCGCAGCGCCCGCAGCAGACCAAAGCATGCCCTTTGCTTCTGCACCTGCACAGTCACGCTCTGTGTGGAAACGAGCGAATCCCCCGCAGCCGTGGCCATGAAACTGTAATTCCCTTGCGCTGCCAGGGAAGACGCCATCACCGTCAGTGTCACGGCATTTGTGCTTTCGCCTGAAGTTGGCGTAATGGGATTGGCCGCCCACACTGCCGTGAGGCCCGGCCGCAAGCCACCCATCGAAAGCCCGATGTCTCCGGCAAACGACCCGCCGGTTACCGCCGAAAAACTCATCGTCGCCGAACCGCCCGCGGTAACCGAAACCATATTGGATGCCGCGGTCAACTTGAGCGTCGGCAGCGCCCCCGATCCAGAACCCCAAATGCCGGCCAGCGCCGCACCGTCCACCGAGCCCAGTCCGGTGGCAAGGTTATAGGTTGCGCCATTGGCCCAGAATCCCGCCACGCCTGGAACGCTGTTGTTTCCCGATTGCGTCGCATGGAATGGATTGCGCTCCGCATTGACGAGCGAATACAGCTCCGCATTCGCACTGCCCTGCCCCAGGCCGCCCGTTCTTTCAACCACCAGCGCCATCAATCCTGCAAAGGCCGGCGCCGCCGCCGAAGTTCCGGAGATAATCCAGTGCGCGCCATTCTCATAAACCATGTACCCGTCATGGCCGGCTGAAGAAAGCGCCACGTCCGGCACTGCCCTCATGCCACTGGCCGCGCCGGCGCCAATCACTGCCGCCTGCCAGGCAGGCTGCGGGTACACAACGCTGGCCCCGCCGCCCGATGCCCACAACCCCGATCCGCCATTCACCGCACTCTCGTTCCACGCCTCTTCGGGTATGTAGCCCAGTGCCGATCCGTAGCCTGCGGAGTTTGCCGAAGACCAATACTGCGCCGGGCTCGAGCCTTCATTGAACTCCGTGCCTCCCACGCAGGTAGCGTAGGGCGAACTGCAGAGCCCATTCACTGCGGTCTGCGAGCCCCTGACTGCGGAACCCACCGAACAGCCTGCCGCACCCGCGTCGCCGGATGAAACAAATACGCTCATCCCCTCGCTTGCAGCCTGCTCCCAAAGGCTGTTGTAAAAAGCGAGTTCCGCAGCTACCATGTCTTGCTCGCAACTCCCGTAGCTCACGCTGACCACCGGCGCTGTTCTGTGGTTCACAATGTACTGCGCCGCCAGGTCCACGCCGTCGGTCGTGGAAGTCGAAGCAGCCGCGACCAGCGAAACCGCAGCCGCAGGCGCCACCGCGCCAGCCCACTCCACATCTAGCGTCGACTCATCCTGATCGTTCGCGACCAGCCCCGGATCAGCCCCCGCAAGAATCACCGTTGGAGTCTTCGCGACCAGACCAGAGAGCAGGCGGAATGCCACCACATCGCTCAGATTGATGTTGCTCCGCCCGGCTATTGCAATCGAGCTTCCGTTCCCCGATGTCCCCGCACTGTAGAGCGGATTCAGATTGTAGATCGCAGCAAAATCCGCCGGAAACAAATAGTGAGTGCTGCCCGCCGAATAAAGCGGCCCGGCGCCGAACCCTCCTCGCAATCCGGTTACCCCTGGCGTCGCAGTCGCCTGTTGCGCTCCGAGCACAGCGCGCTCCTTTATCTCTGATGTCCGCCGAAAATCGCTGAGCGAAACAACCCCGCTCACAACTCCTGCAAGCGCCACCGGAATCTGCGGGTCGAGCGAATTCGCAATATGGCTGATTCCCTCCACTCGATAGCGGTGAATCTCGGTGTGGAAT
>DASRLI010000206.1:0-27617 GCA_035648535.1 Occallatibacter sp.
TTAGAGCGTTTCTCTCATAGGTGTACTCCATATCCAGAACAACGAAACCAGGCTCGCGCATCGTCGTGAGTGATCTGTGGGAGCAGATCAGTGATGGCCTGATCGAGAACATCCTTGGTTCTTGCCTTGGCGGATCGGAGCAGTAGCTTCAGTTTGGACCAGGCTTTTTCAATTGGGTTTAGGTCGGGCGAATAGGGCGGCAGGTAGAGCAACTCTGCCCCGGCTGCCTCGATTCTTTCGCGCACGCCTTTGATCTTGTGTGAACTCAAGTTATCCATCACCACCACGTCGCCACGCCGTAGTTGCGGACACAGAACATGATCCAGATAGGCCAGGAAGATATCTGTATCGGTTGCCTCTTCGATGGTCATGGTTGCGACCATGCCCCGGGTGCTCATGGCGCCCAGGATGGTCATGATTTTCCAGTGGCTGCCAGGCGTCGCTTCATGGATGCGCCGGCCTCCAAGACATCGCGCATAGAGCCGCGTCATCGAAGTGGTCACCCCGCTTTCATCCAGGAAGATCAGCTTGTCCAGCGGGGTCGAATGGATTTTCTCAAGGAACTCCGCCCGCCGCTTTTGATTGGCTTCGGTGTCTCGCTCGGCTGCG
Source organism: Occallatibacter sp. (assembly GCA_035648535.1). GTDB lineage: Bacteria > Acidobacteriota > Terriglobia > Terriglobales > Acidobacteriaceae > Telmatobacter. The sequence continues at coordinate 610 of DASRLI010000206.1, forward strand.
TGGAGCGACTTTTTTTCAAACGAACACCCAAGCGCTTCAGTACACGCCACAAATGCTGGGTGCTGATGCCGACCCCGACCGACCGCTGAAGTCCCTTCTGTAAATCGGCCAGCGTGCTATCCGGTTGTTCACGCAACTGACGCAACAACTCGGCTTCAACCTCTGGTGTAACCCGGCTCTCGACTCCATGACGGCTCTGCGCAACCCGCTCCATTTGCTGGCTGCGCAACCGCTGCCGGGATATCTTCTTGGCCCAGTCATAGCTGACAGAAAACAACTCCGCCAACGCGCGCAACGAACCCTGCCCGCGATCGTAGGCCGTCAACAGCTTGCAACGAAGATCATTCGAATAGGCCTTCGCCATATCTCATGCCGCGAAGTCCAGAGCAACTACAGTGTACACCTACTAGAGAAATGCTCTAGTAGTAGTCGAAACCCTGATGCGCCGACCAGCAAAGCGGTGGTGAGCGCACCGGTCTTTTGCGTAAAGGCCGCGGTAAAGCGAGTGGAGCAGAAGGTTTTCGCCGATTCGTTGCGCAAAGTCATTCGAGCCATACACCCGTGGTGAGACTACCCGCAAATGCATGCGGCACACCAGTTTGCATTGAGGATCGCTTTTGGGGTTGACCTGAATTCCGGCCATTGTTATAGTTGCACCATGAGCTTTTGCCTCAAGCCGGTGTTGTGTATCGCGTGTTGTTGCGCGTCACATCGGTCTTGTGGGTAAGCAGTTCGAAGACTTAGCCGAATCCCATAAGGCCGCGTTTCAGCCCAGTTGCTGACGTGGCCTTTGTGTTTCCGGGGAGTCTGGAAAGATCCGGCTTCTGTGGCTTCCCACCCTTGAATCAAAGAACGATTCAAGGATGGGGCACCCGGCAGCAACTTATTACGCAGTTAAGATTCAGCAACCATGAGCATTCTTTCTTCTCCTTCACGGCTCCTAATGCCTGCCACCCGGCGGGCTGGCTGTTGTTGTTGTCGCTGAACTGATCCCGCACACAACTTATTTTCAGACGCGCAGAAAGCTATGCACGAGCCTTTCTGCCGCGTGTCTGCATCTCCCCCGCGCCCCTGAGAAATGGGCGGCCGGCCAACCAAAATTTCAGGAGGTCATTGTGACACATAAAGAAAACTTCTATCGACTAATTGTCGTTCTGATTCTTGTCTTGCCCATCGTTGCGATGAGCGGAACGACCGCCGTGCACGCGCAGATTGTGGGCGGAACAATCAGCGGCACGGTAAAGGATGCGAGCGGCGCGCTGCTGGGCGGAGCGTCGGTGACAGTGCGCCAAGTCGAAACCGGAGCCACCCGCTTGCTGACGACAGATGAGGCTGGACGGTTTCATGCGCCGTCAGTGCCGGTGGGCATTTACTCGGTGACAGTGGCGCACGAAGGCTTTGCGACGCTGCGGCGGACCGGCATCTCGGTGGTGGTTGGGCAGAGCCTGCAACTGGAATTCGCACTGGGCCTGGATTCCGTACACCAGGACGTGGTGGTAGACGCCACGGAAGCAAGCGTAAACATCACTTCGCAGCAGACGTCGGGACTGATCGACGAGCGCCAGGTGAAAGAGCTGCCGCTGAACGGGCGCAGCTACGATCAACTGCTCACGCTGAATCCCGCGACGGTGAACTACTCGGGCCAGCGCTCAGGCGGCATTGGAACGTCGAACTCGTCGGTAGGCAATATGTTTTCAGTGAGCGGGCGTCGGCCGCAGGACAACCTGTTCCTGCTGAATGGCATTGAATACACGGGAGCGTCGCTGATCAACGTAACGCCGGGCGGTACAAGCGGCGAACTGCTGGGCGTAGACGCGGTGCGCGAGTTCAACGTGGAGACCGACACCTATGGCGCAAGTTACGGCAAGCGCGATGGGGCGCAGGTGAGCATTGTTACCTCGTCGGGAACGAACAAACTGCATGGTTCGGCATTTGAGTTTCTGCGCAACAGCGTCCTGGATGCGCGGAATTATTTTGATGCCGGATCAATTCCGGAATTCCAGCGCAACCAGTTTGGCGGCTCGGTGGGCGGCCCCATCCGCTCTGACAAGCTGTTTCTCTTCGGCAGCTACGAGGGCTTCCGGCAGAACTGGGGCCTGAGCGCGGTCACGCTGGTTCCGGATAATCAGGCGCGGCAGGGTTATCTGCCAAACTCGTCGGGTGTGGAGCAATACGTTGGCGTGAACTCCGCAGTGGCGCCGCTGCTGGCGTTGTGGCCGGTGCAGAATGGGCCGGAGCTGCTTGCGAACGGCCAGCTCAGCGGCATTGCAGAAGCATTCAGCCATCCGCCGCAACATATTCGCGAGGACTTCGGCACCACGCGCTTCGATGACAACCTGGGCAGCAAGGACCTGCTGTTCGCGGTGTACACGGTAGACGACAGCGCGGCCAATACGCCGTCGTCCAACCCGCTGAGCCTGGTTAACGAGAGCATGCGCGAACAGGTAGCCAGTGTGCAGGAGCAGCACGTTTTTTCGCCTTCGTTCCTGAATACGGCGCGGCTGGGATTCTCACGTGCTAGCTACTTCTTTACCGGTTACACGCCTGTTTCTGTTCCGGGCTGGGTCACGGGCAAGCAGATTGGCGCAATCGTCATCAGCGGTAGCACGGCCTCGAATGGGGCGTCGACGATTAGCGGAGCGGGCACCAACGTAGGCAGCAACAACATAACGTCGCGCAATCTTTTCACTGTGGACGATCACATCTACTGGTCGCACGGGCGGCAACAGATTGAGGCGGGCGGATGGCTGCAGCGCTTGCAGTCCAACGACCTGCTGGCGCAGAACCAGTTCGGGCAGGCATCGTTCAGCACCTTGCAGACGTTCCTGCAGGGAACTGTGGCTACGTTCACCGTGGTGCCGTCGCCCACTGAGCTGGGCTGGCGGTCGCTGGAGGGAGCGGGATTCATCGAAGAGACAATCAAGCTGACGCCAAGGCTGGAACTGCGGGCTGGGTTCCGCTCGGAGTCGACCGATGGATGGAACGAAGCGCAGGGACGCGCTGCGAATTACACAATCGTGAACGGCGTGCTGCAAACCCAGCCAGTGGTGGGCAACTCAGCGTTGACCAACAATCGCGCGAAATTTCTGTCTTCGCCGCGCGTGGGCTTTGCGTGGGACGTGTGGGGCAACGGGAAGACTGCTGTGCGCGGCGGCTTCGGACTCTATCACGGACTGCTGGACACGCTCGATTACCGGCTCGACCAGACTGCGCCGTTCAATACTTCGGAGTCCATCAAGTCGATTGCGGTTTCCAACTTGAGCATCACGCCGGGTACGCCGCCGCCGGCGGGAACCAAGGTATCGCCAAGCAATGTGCAGCCCGACATTGCCACGCCCGCAGTGCTCGAGTGGAGTCTGCGCGTCGAGCAGCAGATCGCGCCGCGGACTTCGTTGACGGTCGGCTACGTGGGCTCTCACAGCTATCACCAGATTCTTTCTGAAGACATGAACGAGCCAGTGCCGCTCTACACGTCCACTGGCGCGCCGTATTACACCAGCGGCGAAGCACTTGTGAATCCGGCGCTTGCGAACTCGACTTCATGGGTATCGCAGGGCGTCGCGCTTTACAACGCGCTGGAAGTGGATGTGCGGCGGAACTTTGGAAGTGGCGTGCAATTCCGCGGCAACTACACGTACGCAAAGAATCTTGACGACGGTTCTGCGTGGAATACGAGCGTCAGCGGCAACACGCCGGCGTTTGTTGAGTTTCCGCTGAACCCCAAGCTGGACTGGGGACCGGCGGCAACGGATGTGCGCCATGCGGCTGCGCTGAACGGGAGCTACGAGCTGCCGTTCGGGCCGCAGAAGCGGTTCCTGAAAAACGCTTCGGCGCCGGTGAATTTTATCGCCGAGGGCTGGACGTTGAGCGCGATTGTGAATGCGCAGACAGGGTTTCCATTTTCTCCGCAACTCGGCTACAACCCCACCGGCAATGGCGACACGCGCAACCCGGTAAGGCCCAACTGGAATCCGGCGTTCAGCGGCAATCTGTATCCGCACACCCCGACCCAGTACTTCAACCCTCAGGCGTTTTTGCCGCCCGCCACGGGGACCTACGGCAATGTCTCGCGCGATGCGCTGACCGGGCCGGGGCTCTTCGGGCTGGATTTCTCAGCCTCCAGAAGCGCGCATCTCACTGAACGGCTGGGGTTGCAGTTCCGGGCCGAGTTCTTCAACATTCTCAACCACACCAACTTCTCCACGCCAAACGAGGTGGTGTACACCTCGGCGACGTCGGGGATTTCACCCACGGCAGGCGTAGTGACCGCGACTTCCACGACGTCGCGGCAGATTCAATTCGGAGCCAAGCTCCAGTTTTAGAGCAATATTGAACAGTAGGAAGGGTCGCTCGCGGGGTAGCTTCGAGGAGCGGCCTTTTCTTTTGCGGCTGCTCGTTATTGGCGCGCCAGGCACGATTTAGGGTGCGATAGGGGAACTTGTGGATGCGCAGGCACGCAATCTGCAAAGCGCGTAAGCTCAAGGTAGTAGTTAAAGTCTCCCCCTCTCGCCTCCGGCATTCCAGGCTTCGCTTCAGACGAGCACCGCTCAAGTACTCAACCGAATGACTGGACTTGCCATGACCCTCATCAAGAAGCGCGATATAGAGAAGCATTTTGCTGCGCGGCGGCGCGCACGCACACATCCTTTTACCCCCACAAGTCAGCCCGATGCGACCGGCTTTTCAGGGCCGGCGCCGGACTCTATTCCCGTGAAGCAAAAGGGCTTTGCCAAAGACTTCCTTGGTGAGCATTCAGTTCCGGTAAAGCCCATCGTGCCGGGCGCAATCGAAGGTCCTGGGGCTCTGTAGAGCCTGGGGCTCGAATCGCGCGCCAGCCGGATTCGGCAGCGGACTTCGAGGGAGAAGTCTGGAAAGCGATAACGGCGTGGACGTCTCGCGCAACTGGCCGATTGCTCGCGACACAGAAATAGTTGAAAGCAGGACACAATGGCGATCCCCGAGACGATGTATCCCGAGTATCCGGCAAGCGGTCCCGCTTCCGCGGCTTGCCATTCCGCGGCATTGAAGGAGTGCACTTTGCCTTTGCCCACGCGCATTGCGTTTGTTGGAAATTACCTGCCGCGCGAGTGCGGTATTGCTACGTTCACCACCGACCTGTGCAGCGCGCTGGGGACAGAATACGGGGAGGGCAGGCTGTTTGCGATTCCCGTCAACGACCCCGATTCGAGCTACGAATATCCGAAACAAGTGCGGTTGGAATTGGAGCAGGAAGACATTGCATCGTACGAGCGGGCCGCGGATTTTCTCAACTTCAATGGTAACGACTTGGTGTGCCTGCAACATGAATACGGCATTTACGGCGGAACCGCAGGCCGGCACATTATCGCCTTGCTGCGCCGGCTGAAGATGCCGCTGGTGACTACGCTGCACACTGTTTTGCGTGATCCGGACCCGGATCAGCGAGCGGTGCTCGAAGAGATTGCGCGGCTTTCTGATCGCCTGGTTGTGATGAGCGAGTTGGCGGCGAAAATGCTGCGCGAGGTTTATGCGGTGCCGTGCGGAAAAATCGACGTCATCCCGCATGGCGTGCCGGATCTTCCGTTCATGGACCCCAACTACTTCAAAGACAAGTTCGGCACAGAAGGCAAGTCGGTTCTGCTTACGTTCGGCCTGCTCTCGCCCAACAAGGGAATTGAGAACGTGATTCGGGCGCTGCCCGCGATCCTGGAGCGGAATCCGAACGTGGTGTTTATCGTCTCCGGCGTTACGCATCCGCATATCCGGCGGCGCGAAGGGGAGCGCTACCGCGAAGGATTGCGGGCGCTGGCTGAGGAGCTTGGCGTTTCTTCGCAATTGATTTTCAACAACCGCTTTGTAAGCGCGGAAGAACTTGTAGAGCATGTAGGCGGCGCGGATATTTACATCACGCCGTATCGGCAGGAGGCGCAAATCGTCTCCGGCACGCTGGCCATTGCGTTGGGCGCGGGTAAAGCAATCGTCTCCACCCCGTACTGGCACGCCAGGGAGCTGCTCGCGGAGAAACGAGGCGTGATAGTTCCGTTCGACAGGCCTGATGCAATTGCGCAAGCTGTTATTGCGTTGCTTGAGAATGACGCAGAGCGCCATGCCATGCGAAAGCGGGCCTATCTCTACTCCCGTGGAACGACGTGGCCCAAGACAGCGCGGGCTTACATGGCGAGTTTTCAGCGCGCCCGATTCGAGCGCTCGTTGCGGCCGCGGGCCGCGCAGCCTGATGAATCCACAATGGGCAGCACTGACCCGATGGATCATTTGCCGGCATTGAATACGGGCCATTTGCTGACCATGACCGACGACACCGGCATGTTGCAGCACGCAATCTTCTCGGTACCCAACACGCGCGAGGGCTACACGACCGACGACAATGCGCGCGCGCTTGTGGTGTCGATGCGGCTGGATGAAAATGCTGCGTACGACAGCAAGGCCGTGCATCCTAACCTCTCGCGCCGGTATCTCGCCTTTCTGTGGCTTGCGTTCCATCCCGATACCGGGCAATTCAGAAATTTTCTTGGGTACGACCGCAAGTGGCTGGAAGATGTCGGCTCTGAAGACAGCCACGGCCGGGCGTTGTGGGCACTTGGGTCGGTGTTGGGCCACTCGCAGGATGCCGGGTTGCGCGGAGCGGCAGGAAGACTGTTTGAGGCAGCCGTGCCCGCGGTTGCAAAGTTCAGCAGTCCGCGCTCATGGGCATTCAGCATACTCGGTTTGCAGGCGTACCTTGACTGGTTCCCTGGCGACAGGGCGATTCAAGGAGTTCGCAATGCGCTGGCCAACCGGCTGCTGGATATTTACGAGCGCAGCCGCTCGGAGGGCTGGAACTGGTTTGAGAAGAGTCTCTCCTACTCGAATGCACGGTTACCGCAGGCGCTCATCCTGGCCGGTTGGCGCAGCAATAACGAGCGAATGGTCGCGGCGGGAATCGAGTCGCTGGAATGGCTTGTAGCGGCGCAGCACTGCGGCGACAGTGAAGTTTTTGTGCCCGTCGGCTCAGACGGATTCTATGGCGAGGGCAAGGAGAAGGCGCGCTTCGATCAGCAGCCGGTGGAGGCCTGCGCCACCATCTCGGCTTGTCTTGAAGCCTACAGGCTCACGCACCAGGAACGCTGGCTTGAGGAAGCGCATCGTGTCTTCCGCTGGTTCCTGGGAAAGAACGACCTGCAGATTCCGCTTTACGATCCTGTCACCGGCGGATGCAGGGACGGGCTTCATCCCGATCGCGTAAATGAGAATCAGGGAGCGGAATCGACGCTCTCCTTTTTGATGGCACTGCTCGACATGCAGGCAGCCAGTGTGACAAGCGCAGTTGAACAGAATGAGGAAATGAGTGTCACTTATTGAGTACTATTAACCTGGTCAATGAATCGGCGGAGTCTATCGCCCTGGAAGAAACAAGGCTGAAGGCATCTGCCGACGCACCCCTGTTCACGCGTTATTCCGGCAATCCGATTCTCAGCCGAGAGAGCTGGACCTATCCCATCAACAGCGTCTTCAATGCCGGAGCCGTACTGTTGGCCGACGGAGATACATTGCTGCTGTGCCGGGTGGAGAGCCGGACCGGTATATCGCATCTTTGCGCGGCGCGCTCCGCGAATGGAATCGACGGGTGGCGTGTCGATCCGGAGCCAACTTTGGTGGCCAATCCGAAAGAGTTCCCTGAAGAGCTCTGGGGCATTGAAGATCCGCGCATTACGTACGTACCAGAGTTGGAGAAGTATGCGGTGGCTTACACGTCTTTCGCGCGCGGCGGTCCCGGAGTTTCTCTCGCGCTTACTAAAGACTTCAAGACCTTCGAGCGGTTCGGCGTAATCATGCAGCCTGAGGACAAGGACGCGGCGCTCTTACCGCGCAGGTTCGACGGCCGCTGGGCGCTGATTCATCGCCCTGTGACAACGTTGGGCGCGCACATGTGGATCTCCTACTCGCCGGATTTGCGGCACTGGGGAAGCCACAAGGTGATCCTTGAAGCGCGACGGGGCGGATGGTGGGATGCGAACAAGATCGGTTTGTGCTCCCCCCCGATCGAAACCCCTCAAGGATGGCTGACGATCTATCACGGAGTGAGGCAGACGGCCTCGGGCAGCATTTATCGACTGGGCCTGGCGCTCTTCGACCTGGAACGGCCGGAGATCTGCCTGCAACGCGGAGACTCCTGGATGTTCGGGCCGGAGGAGCACTACGAGCGCGGCGGAGATGTAAAGGACGTTGTATTCCCTTGCGGACAAACCATCGACCCGGATGGAGACACCGTTCGTTTGTATTACGGAGCGGCCGACTCCAGCATTGCGCTGGCCACGGGGAGCATTCGCTGCATGCTAGCGTGGCTAGACGCGCACAAGAGTCCCGTAGAGATAAGTGTTCGCTAGAACTTCTGAACGGCGTAGGTGAAAGGTGCGAATAGCATGAGCGAAACAAGCTGGCTCCGGCCGAGTTGGGCGCCGTGGTTGCCGTTGATACGGCGCAAATGCCCTTCCTGCACCTCGGTGAAGTTCAAAGCGGCGGAGTTGCGGCCTTACGATGGGCTGCTTGCTCTTTTCTTGTTGCGCCCGGTGCGTTGCATGTTCTGCTGGCGGCGGTACTACTGGGTTTCGCTGAGCGGCGCACCCGTGGAATAAAGCTCCTACTTTTCACGAGCGCAGTGAGAGCACTGCGTCTCTCGCTATTCCGGTGGGCCGACGGTGAGCACCAGGTACGTTACCGGGTCGGTCTTGCTGGCGTTGGCGATGTAGTGCTCGTCGCCGGCGATGCACAGGCCAATGTCCCCGGCCTTGAGCGTGCGCGAAACTCCAGCGGTCATCAGAATCGCCTCGCCCTCACGGACAAACCAAATCTCAGAGTGTTTGTGATGCCCAATGGCCTCGTGCGGCGCGCCCGGCGCCTGCCAGGAGTCATGCGCTTCAAGTCGAATGTTGTCCGGCAGCATGCCCTGGAGATAGTGGTGGGAGATGTGCGTCGCCGTCGGTGGAGCTGTTGGCGGGCCGGGGGAAAATTGCCCTGAGGCCAGGGTCTCCAGCGCGTGCAGAGCAGCGGATTGTGGCGTGACGGCCTGACCTTCGGCAGTGGGCGTAAGGGACGGAGCGGCCATCAACATAGGCAAGAGAGCAGAAAACTCACGGCGGTTCATAGGTCCTCGCATTCGTGGGCAATGGTACGCAATGCGGTTGGAGGTGTGCAAATGGGCAAGGGAAGCGAATGAGGAAAGCAGTGGCCAGAAACAGAAAAGGCCCACGGAGATGGGGCCTTTTCCTGCCGTGAATAACTGACATTTGCAACCGTCTAAATGGCTTCTAGTTCTTCAGAACCTGATCGACGGTCTCGATGTCGACCAATCCATCGCATCCGTAGATCGCTGGAAGAACGCGCTCTGCAGGATAGGCTCGCCGCAGTTCAGCAACCTTTTCTGTGCCGGAGCGGTATGCGGGGAGATACATTCGGCCCAGCAGAGGATGCCGTCCCCAGGCGCCGGAGAGTTTATCGGCGCGTTCTTCCGTCACTAGAAAATCACGCCGAAGCGTGGCCGCCACTTCCGGCTGCGGTTTACCCTCACCCCACGTGAGATACGACGACTGGTTCTTGGCATCGTCCTGCAGCAGCGCGAGGAGTACGCCGATCTGCAAGTCCTCATCCGGCAATTGCTCAACCTCGGTGACGCCATGGGCAATCAAAATCGCGTTGTTGGCAATTCCTTCAAACAATGTTGCCGCGCGCGTGTTCATGGTGAGAACCGAAGCTTCGAAGCCCACCTTTCCGCGAACGTACAAGTCCTGCAGATACGCAAAAGTAGTTACGTGCCCCGGCACAACCTCGTGGCTGACGAGCTGTTCAAACTCCGGATACGAAATCTGCAGCGAAGCATTGATCTCGTAGGACGCTTCGTATTGCGGAGTGCCGTCAGCCTTCCGTGCCCGCCCAATGTAGTTCATCGAACCGGAAAACCAGGCGTCCTTGATAGGAAGGAAGTCGATGTTCGCGCGTGGCACACCCGCAAGTTCCTTGGGAAGATAATGCAGCAGATTCTTAGCGCTGAGGTTGTCAAAATGGGCAATCACCGCAGCGCCCAGTGCTCGCACCGATGCCATCGGAAGCACGCGCTCCTTGCGCCATGCATCGACTGCCTCCAGCAGCCCGCCCGCATTGGATGTGGAGTAGCCGGCGCGTCCCAACAGCTCGGCCGCACGTTCCCGCTTCTTCTCCGGCCTGGAGGGTTCAGGCGGCTTCGCGGTCGACGCCTCAACTGAGCGGGCGTACGGCACCGGGTCGCCCTTGCCGAGAACTTCCATGGCCAGGTCCCACATGGTCTCAAGAGAAACCGCGAGCCCGGTCAAATAGGACTTGCGCAACCCCTGCAGCTTTCCTGCTTCAGCGCGAACCCCGGCAATCGCTTTGGGAAGGTCCACGTGGCGCAGGTACTCTTCGACCGCCGCACGATCGATACTCTTGCCCGCGACGCCGCCGGATTCCCGCACTCTTGCAGCCGAGGGATGCGTATAGGCAGCGGGCAGCGGCTCATCGGAAAACCATGAGTCGGCAATGAACCGCCCCGTGCCCGAAGGACACATGACGTCGCCGCCCCAGAGTGTGTCAATGCCGAGCACTGCGTCGGCAACGTACTTTCCTGCTTGATCCATGACTTACACCTTATCCTTCTTCACGGAATAGAACCAGACGTAGAGACAGAGGCCCGCAAAAAGCAATATTGAAACCGATTGCGAAATTGGATTGTTCATGTAGAACGGGGTTCGAATCAAATCCTCCTGATACCAGGGGAAGAGCCGCAGAGATGCGCCCAGAACGCCTCCCAGCGCACCGCCCGCCATGAGTCCGGAGGCAATAATGACGCCACGCTCGCAAATCCTGCCGCCCAGCTCGCCGCCGGTCTTGTCCGAACGCTTGTTGATCAGGTGCGACATGATTCCACCCGCCAGCACGGGCGATGTAAGCCCCAGTGGAAGATAAATTCCGAGTGCGAAAACCATGGAGGACTTGCCTAGCATCTCCACCACAATTGTGACCATCGCACCGATGCCAAACAGAATATAGGCAACCGGCTGGTTGTTCATGAATCCCACCACCAGCGCCTTCATGATGGAAGCCTGCGGCGCCGCCAGAATTTGACGCGTGTCTCCCGGCGCAGCTTCTCCAAACTGATAGACGTGGGCCAGCAGAATAATCGTCAAGCCGGCGGTGATGGCAGCGGCGATTACGCCGATAAACTTCACCTTCTCCTGCGCGGCCGGCGTCGAGCCAAGCCAATAGCCGGCCTTCAGATCGGTGATGAACTGGCCCGATACACAAAGCGCCGTGCATACCATGCCCGCAATGGCCATCACGAAGAACATTCCCGTATCTCCCGACAGGCCAAAGCTCAACAACACAACTGCGGAGATGATGATGGTGAGCATCGTCATGCCGGAGGCCGGATTGTTGGCCGTGGTTGCAATCGCGTTAGCGGCCACCGAGGTAAAGAAGAACGAGAACAGCAGCGTTAGCACCAGGCCCAATGCCAACACCGTCCAGGAAACCTGGAGGCGTCCGAAAAAGATAGCCACGCAAATAGCGCCGAGCACGACGCCAAGCAACAGGGAAACGACCGGAATATCGCTGTCGGTGCGGTCTGTCTGCGGAGCCTCGCCATGACGGAAGGCGTGCAGGGCGATGCCAAACGATCCGGCTACGACGCGCAGCGATTTGAGGATGCCGATGATGCCGGCCGTGGCGATGGCTCCCACGCCGATGAAGCGCACATAGTTGCGATAGATCTCCACCGCGGTCATCTTGGAAATCGGAATCATGGCCGGATAGAGAGAAAAGTCCGAGTGGCCGCCGATGAACCAGATCATGGGGACTAATACAAAACTGGTGAGAACGCTTCCGGCGCAGAAGACCAGCGCACTGCGCAAGCCCATCACATAGCCGAGGCCAAGAATAAAGCCGATGGCGTCGAAGCTGAATACCATGCGCCCCTTATCGGCGAGGGTGCGTATCACCGGCACGAACTGAAAGTCGAGATACTCCTTCCATACGTGAAATGTGGTGACAACGAAGTCGTAAACGCCGGCGATGGCGGTTGCCTGCAGAAGCAGCTTGGCCTGCGAGCCGCCCTGTTCGCCGGTGACCAGCACTTCAGTGATTGCCGTCGCCTCGGGAAAGGGCAGTTGGCCGTGCATCTCGCGCACAAAGTAACGGCGCAGCGGAATGAGGAAGAGCACGCCCAGGCAGCCGCCCGCCAGGCAAATGAAGATGGTCTGCACGGGATGCGGATCGAGATGGAGGATAAAGAGCGCGGGAATGGTGAACACGGCGCCGGCCACCACGCTGCCGGAGGCCGCGCCAATGCCGGTGATGATCACGTTTTCCAGCAGGCTGGTGCGCCGCTTGTACACGCGCGCCAGCCCGATGGCCAGAATGGAAATGGGAATGGCAGCCTCCATCCCCTGGCCCACCTTCAGTGCCGAGTAGGCCGACGCAACTGAAAAGATGATGCAAAACACCACGCCCCAGAAGATCGAGCGCAGCGTAAGTTCCGGCTGTATCGAGTTTGCAGGCACAATGGGCGTGTAGGATTCGCCGGGCTTCAGCGGCTGGTAGGCGTTTTCTGGAAGAGACTTCGTGTCGATCTCATTCATCGATGGATGATACCCCTATTGCCGGTGTCCTGAAGCCCCGGCTGCTCAGACGCCTTGATTGACGCCGGCCCAAACGGGTCTCAGCGTTCAATCGCAGTCTGGAATGAACCATGCAGTTAATCACTGCCAGAGTGTCGAGATCAAGTGCAAAGATCACACGCGCAGGCGACAGCCTGCTTCTCGGGAGGCGCAAAGGAAGGGATGTCGGCCACTCGCACCCTCTGCAGTCACACAACCCCTGATGCGGTGGGGTTACGACCTGCGATGGACCGCCTCTTGTCTCGGCGCGCTCAGCCCTTGAACGGAGGATGCAGCACACGGGAACTGAACTTTCCAGCCTTCCGTGCTTTCCGGTTGAATTCCTCGACGTTCCGGCGATTGAAAGTGACACCGAGGTACGCCCAAACAAGACAGCCGACGACTACTGGGAGAAACCATTCCATAGCCATGGGAGAGACCTCTCCATGCCCAACAGCATACGCCGATTTTGGTTGAGTGGAGCAAGATGATTGTGCGCGGGCATGGCCGATCGAGCGCGTTAAAGCCTGGAAATTCCCGGTTATCGACCGCAAACACGGTGTTCGCCTTCGAACACCCCCGGGAAGAAGTACAATTTGTGGGTCCAGTGTAGAAAGAGGAAACTTCACATGAAACTACCTTCAATGACGAGACGGGATTTTGTGCGCATGGGTGCAGGCGCGGCGGTGGTTGGCGCGGCGGCGAAATCCACTTTACTGGAGCCGGCGGTGCTTGCAGCGCAGACAGCGACAAGTGGGCGGAAGATTCGCTTTGCGTCGATCGGGACCGGAATTCGCGGCTGCGATCTGCTGCGCTCGGCGCGGAATGTAAAGAGTGGAGTCCTTGTTGAGACGGCGGACCTTTACGACATGCACCAAAAAGCGGGTCTCGAGGCATACGGGGCCGACGTGCCCACCAGCCGCGACTATCGCAGGCTTCTCGACCGCAAAGATGTGGACGCGGTGATTGTGGCGGTCTCTGACCATCTGCACCGTCGCATTGTGCTGGACTGCGTTGCGGCGGGCAAGGACGTGTATTGCGAGAAGCCGATGTCGCACAACGTGGCGGATGGATTTGCGATGGTAGATAAGGTCGCCGCCAATAAGCGGATCTTCCAGGTGGGCAGCCAGCGCGTGAGCAACATTCTATACAAAAAGGGCGCGGAGATTTTCGCGTCGGGACGGCTGGGCGATGTGAGCTACATCGAGGGGCACACGGACCGTAACTCGCCGTCTGGCGCGTGGGTTTATCCCATTCCGCCGGACGCGAGCCCGGAGACCATCGACTGGGAGAGCTTTTTGCACGATGCGCAGAAGCGGCCCTTTGACCCGGTGCGGTTTTTCCGGTGGCGCTGCTTTGCGGAGTATGGAGAGGGCGTGACTGGCGACCTGTTCGTCCACCTGCTCTCTGGCATTCAATGCGTCAGCGGCATCAACGCCGCTCCCAGCCGCGCCTGTTCCATCGGCAGCCTCACCCATTTCAAAGACGGGCGAGATTATCCAGACCTGCTGGCGACGCTCTACGATTATCCGGGTGCAACGCTGAGCCTGCACTGCAATCAGAACAACGCGGCGGGCGATCAAACCATCTTCTACGGCAAAGAAGCCACCATGATGATCAACGGCAACACGCTCACCATCACTCCGCAGGATACGCGCCCGCAGCCGGAGGGCTACTCGCTGAATGGTTGGACGGCGGCAGCTAAGAAGCAGTATCTCGACGAGTGGCACGCAGCGCATCCCGCTCCGGCGTCAAGCCTCGCCGAAGTGGAAAGCTACACGGTGACGCCCGGCTATGACGACACCGCCGACCACATCGCCAACTTCTTCCGCGCCGTCGAGACGCGGGAACGCGTAAAGGAAGACGAGGTCTTCGGCAACCACACCGCCATCGCCTGCCACATGGCGAATCACTCGCACTTCCATCGCAATGTGGCCACGTGGGACGAGGCGACGAAGACTATCAAGGGCTGAGTTCGGGTTCGGGCAGCGCGGACGATTGAGCCTGCTCTGCCCGAACTGGAGCGCACATTTACGTCGCCCGCAGCCTCTGCGGAATGCGGTTCAGCGATTCTTCAAGTCGTGTGGTGATACATCCCAGCCGAGGTAATTGCCAAAAATCTCGGCAACGCCCGACGCGCTGTGGGAGCCACTCATGGAAGCGTGATGCTCGAAGCCGCTCTTGCGCTTGTGCGGCATCAAGTTCTGCAATTGCGGGACACCGACCACCGCGCCAGTACCATGCGCGCATTCATGCACCACCGTGCTGGTGAACGGAGTTGTCAGGACCGATCAGTGTCCAATGCGGACAGAATACAAAGAGTGGTCCGTGAGCACGTACAGTGTCCGACGGTCTTGACCGCCGAAAAGAATGTCGTGCGGGCGCTCCGGAGTTGTTATTGTGTCGAGAAGTTCTCCCTTCGGGGAGTAAACGAAGACCTGGCCGGCGGCAATATAAACCCTCCCGTCGCCGTCCTGGGCAAGGCTCTCTCCGCCCTGCTCGACGAATGGGGCTATTTCGGAAAGAGAGCCATCGGTATTTAGTTTCCCGCGATAGGTGCGCTGCTCAGCCTCATTTGTTGCGTAAAATGTTTGGCCGGGAATACCTTTGACCAATCCGTAGGCCTCGAGAATCGGCGCCCATTTGGTGCCGAAGTAAGGCTCACCCTGTACCAGCGGAGGATCGGTCGGAATAAAAAGGCTGTTGTCCGGGGAGACAAACTGGAAGGCTTTCCCGCTGCCGAGCCCCTTGCTGAACATCTCCTCAAAAGTGGTATAGGTGTACGGCTGTGTGGCTGACAGCGTATTGGCAAAGTCTCCGTTGAACCAATAGTCAACCGGAAGCGCCGGAATGAGTCCGGCGTGTTCACTGGAAGGCTGGAGTTTGAGAAGAGTGAGTTGCGCCTCGGCGTCTTCCGGCCGGAAGGCATAGGCCGTGAGCTCTTTGCCGCCGGAGGAAAGAACGATAAGGTCGCCGGATTTGTCGAAGATGAGATTGACGGGATCAAGCGGGGCTTCACGAACGACCAGAGCGCTCCCCGACTCGGGCGACCAGCGATAGATGCGCTGAAAGCGGGCATCCACGAAGTAGAGATCGCCGGCGGAGTTGATAGCGGCTCCTGAGATGTTAAAGAAGCCGGTGGCTAGAAGTTCGGGCTTGGAACCTTTTTCAGTGACGCTGGAAAGATGCCGGGATGCTGGCTCTGCCTTATCGTCTGAGAGATCGAGGTAGGCAAACTCGCGATCGCGAACCTCGGCGTGCAAAGTCTGGTCCACAATCGTATTTTCGAACGGAACTTTATTGGAACGCACCAACTGACGGCATGTGCCGGAGCCATCGCAAAGGCCGATGGAGCTGTTGGCGTCGACATGCACATTACGGAAATGAATATTGGTGGAGTCCGACACGCGCACCGCGTAAGGAAATGGCTCCTCCATGTGAGTGACGCGATAACCGTGATAGTTGGCAATCGTGATATCGCTCGATCGATCTATTTCGAGCGATGAGGCGTGACCGCTTTCACCACTCTCCTCTTCCGTCTGAGGTGCGTAAAGCCTCCAGTTGTGGGCATTGCTCATCTTGATTTCGGCGCGCACGTGGTGCTCGCTCGACAGCTCGTAGACGAAGCCGGGGACAGTGGTGTTGGAGATCAGGATGCCGGCTTGAGCAAAGGTATCGGGAGTCCAGATGTTGGCGAACGTTCCGCCGCCGCCGTCAATCCAGAGGCTGGGATACTGCGAGTCCCACGGGCGATGGAGGTCGGGGTCGGCGGTGTGCGTATTGTTGTAGGGATTCATGCGGGAGCCATCAGGCGCGTTCGTGCCGTGGCCTCCTAGAAAGCGTACATCGTCCACGAGAGAATCTCTGCCCGAGCGCCAAAGCAGGGCAACAGCCCGACTGTTGAGGCCGCCTGTATAGATACCAAGACCAGTGATCGTATTTGCTCCTCCTGATGGCGAGAGCAGGAGCGGCATGGGGGCCCCGGGCCCCTGGAATGCGGCGGTTCCGTCGGGCAGATCGAACTGCGTCGTACTGGGATGGAGACCAATCAGCACCGTGTCGGGACGCAAAGTGAGGGTGTCGCGAACGAGGTAGCGACCACTCGGGAAATAAAGTGCCCGATGACCGTCGATCGCCTTTTGAAGCGCGGCCGTGTCGTCGCTGTGCCCATCTCCTTGAACGCCGAGGGTGCGGATATTGACCCAGGAAGAGGGGTCCGGCAGCGGTTGAATGGCTGGCGGCGTAACCGGCGGAAGCGACGGAAGGGGAGACGCTTCGTAGCGAGTGTTGAACGCTGCCTGCGCCCCGGGATACTCAAGACTGAGACCGTGAGAAAAGACACTCACTTTGTAAACTTCTGAGACCTGGTGAAACTCGCGCCCGCTCTCACGAAATTTCGCAAAGACGGGGGTATGGCTACAGAGGATGTTCTCGAAGTTGATCTCGGTCATGCGGCTGTTCTCGTTGCTGATAAGAACGGCAGGCCCGGAAATATTCTTGAAGCGCGTGTCTACAATCCAAAGTTGATCGGAATAGTGAGAATCGATAGAGACTGCCGAAGGGACATTTTTGAACTCGTCGTGTACGAGAGTAAGTCCAGCTTCGTTTTCGCGGATAGCGGCTTTGCGCTGCCCGTCGAATGTGGAATCAATCAGAGTGAACTGCCATGCCGGCGAAGGTTTGCGGGCCATGATACCGAACTGGCCACCATGGAAATGAAGATCCTCGGCCTCGTTGCCTACCTCGTGAAGGCCGGCAAATCCAGAGCCGATATTGAAGTCGATGTGGCTGAGATAGCTGTGCTGCGCGGGATGAAAGCGGATTGCTACAGCGCCGCTGTTGCCTGGACCAATTTCGAAATCGATATTGCTCATCGCTGAATAGAAAGTGCCGGGATTGCCGTCTGGCACAGCATTGCCGGAGGGCACAACACCGGGAGGCGTTGGCGGCATGTGGAAGCCAAGTAGCGGCACGCCTCCGCGAATGACGGTTCCGGCGTGAGGACGCGCGCCGGCAAAGAAGAACATGTAGGCGATGCCGTCTTGATATCCCGGTGTATTTTCGCCAAGAACAAATACCGGGCGATGCGCACCGTACCCGATGATTCGTATGCCGGGCCAGAGATAGATGGTCCGCGTAATCCGGTAACGGCCCTCTGGAATGAAGACGACTCCCTCGCCCCGGGTTTCCTGGAGCTTGTCGATGGCGGCCTGAACGGCCAGGCTATCGTCTGCCTTGCCGTCGCCTTGAACGTGGAAGGCCCCGGGCGTGAGATAAACGGCGGCGGGGTCGTCGAGGCGGGTGGGATATACCGAGCTTCCAAAGGCGCTTACCGCGCAGGAAAGAGTGACAACGAGAAGTAGTGCGGCTTTCATAGGGCAGCTCCTGCGGTGATTGGAGGTTCAGTCGTGGCGGATAGTCCCACTGCCGAGCTGTCGATGCCGTCGAGCCGTGCTGAGGGATTTACGATGAGCCAACCGATTGCGCCCAGAACGGCAAACAAGGTTGCAGTCATAAAGGACGCGTCCCATCCAAAGTGTGAGGCAATCATAGGCGTGAGCGATGCAGTAACTGCGCCCCCCACCTGACAGCCGGTATTCATGGTCCCGGAAACAACTGCCGAGTACGGTCCCGCAAAATCAGCGGTTACTGACCAGAAGCTACTCTGCGATAGATACAAGGCTCCCGCGCCACACGCGAGAACAAGAGTGGCGGTCTTGGCATCATGTGCTCTCGACCCCACGCTAAGTAGAAATGCCGTGAATGCCAGTGCGAATGCCGGCAGAAAACAACGGCCGGCGCGCACGCTGACGTGGTCCGACAGCCAGTCGCTGGCAACTCCGCCAGTGAGAGAGCCCAGCGTCATCGCGATAAACGGAAACATGGAGTACAGAGCGCTGGTCTTCAAATTGAGGCCGCGCACTTGAACTAAATAAATGTAAAACCAGCTAAAGAAGATCCACGCCACGTAACCGAAGGTGAAATAGCTTCCCGTCAGCGCCAGAATCTCTTTGCTGCGGAATATTTTGCTCCAGGGCACCTTTCGCTTCACCGCGGCTTGCGGGACGGCTGCTACAGCAACTTTGCCCGCCTTGCCCCGGTTGTCGTCGCGGCCATCGACGATGACTTTGAGTTCCCCGGCGCGCACCCATGGGTGCTCTTCAGGCGTATCGCGTGCGATCAGGTACCAGATCAATCCGGCCAGCAAGACCACAACCGAGCTGAACCAGAAGGCAGCGCGCCACCCATAGTGCATCATGATCGCCGTCATGATCGGCGGCGTGAGTCCCGATCCGAGCCCGACACCGCCAAAGATGATGCCGTTCGCCTTTCCTCGTTCATCAATTGGAAACCACCGCTCGACAAACTGGTTTGCCGCTGGATAGGTGATGGCCTCGCCTGCAGCCAATGAGAACCGCACCAGGACCAGAAGGAATAGCGCGCCGCGTATGCCTGGTGGAACGGACGCGGTCAGGGCAGTAAAGAGCCCCGACCATATCACGCCGATCGCGATAACACGGCGCGGACCTAGGCGGCGCGCCAGGATTCCGCCGGGGATCTGGAACGAGGCGTAGCCGATTAGGAATGCGCTGAAAATCCAACCCAGGTGCGCGTTGTCTATTCCGAATTCCCGGCTGATCGATACACCGGCAATCGAAATATTGGTACGGTCCATAAATGCAACAGCACTCAAAACCAATACCCAGGACACAAGCAGGTAGCGCTTTGGCACACCTCGGCCGGGTTTCTTCAACTGGTTGATCGTCATCTCATCTCAAATTCGCGTTGCCGTTGCAGGAAGTGGCATTCTAATGCGCGGGACGCGGCAATTTGGCCTTTGCTAACAAGGCGTCAAATTCGCTGCGTTCCATTTTCAGCTTCTCAGGATGAGCGTCGATCCACTTGGCGAACGCGTCATACTTTTCCGTCGTCCAGCCTCCCTCGAACTGGGCTCCGTTCTTGCCTTCGCGATTGAGTTCGAAATTGAAGTCATCCTTCAGGGAGGTGAATTCCGCATGGCTGATGGCCTGCTCGGCTAGAATTGCGGGAACAAAAAGGACTCCATCCGGCTTGCAGAGAACCAGGTCCCCCGGCAGCACTATCGCATGTCCAATGCGAATGGGAGCATTAATGGAGGTCAACCCCATCTCGGCCCAGGCAGACGGATCGTATCCGCGATAAAATCCGTTGAAATTCGGGATCTCCCGATTCTCCTCTTGATCGCGGATACCGGCGTCAAATACGAACCCCGTATGAGTATGCGCGGCGATCGCATTGCCAAGGTTGGAACCAATCAACGTACCGTCGACGATCTTTCCAAAGCCGTCGGCCACATACACGTCGCCGATTTGCAGTTCGCTGATGGGCCAGCTATTGGTCCCGGAACCACTGCCCAGGATTCGTCCCTCTGCTTTGCCTTCGGCGGCAATGGCTTTCAGCATATCGGGACGCGTCGGCATGTATTGGGCTGTCAACGCCCTGCCGGCAAACGGCTTTTCGATATGAAGAGCCTGCCAGCCCGCCTCGAATTGATTGTTATAGCCCTCGCTGCGCAGGAATTCCCAAACGTCTTCAATGGTCATATTCACGGCGCGCTTCAGTAGCGCATCCGGTAGTTTTGGCCGGCCATCCGGGAAGCGATCACCCTTCCAGTCCGATGTGTAAAAGAGTATTTGATCCCGCGTCATGGTCACCTGGCTGAATGCTGGGGCCGCCATCAACACCGCGCACGCCAATAAAATCGCTGAAATAATCCTCTTCATAAATCTCTCCACCCTTCCCGATTCGTCCCGCAAAAGACGTTTACGTTCCCGGCCCAGCAGCGGCCAGACTGGCACACTGCTATTCCAGGTCACTCTCCAAATATTCTGTTCATCCTCGAGGTAATCGCGGTTCCACCATGGCTCCTTCGCAACCCGCCCCGTTCGACCAGGTGAACCGGTCAAATGAAGGCGTACTCGCACCTTTGGTTCATCCCCACGTTCCCCTTGAGGATTGAGAGGAACGAGACAAGGTCCTGGATTCTGTTGCTATCCTGCTTTGTCTCGCCCCCATTGGCTGGTTGAAGCCGTTGCTTCAGCTGAAGAGCGCATCGTCCCACGACTGCGCTTCGTCCCACATCGGCGTGGGTTCAAAATATCCCGTGCCGGGTTTGAGATGCCGCTTCACTTCATCATCGTTGAGAGTAATTCCCAATCCGGGGGTATCCGGGACTTTGATGTACCCCTTATTGATGATCGGCTTTTCAATGCCTGTGACCAGGTCCTGCCAGAAAGGCACGTCGAGCGAATGGTTCTCGAGCGCGAGAAAATTGCGAGTCGCGGCCGCGCAGTGAACGTTGGCCATGCAGCTAACCGGCGTTCCGGCAAAATGCATCGCCATCGGCACCCCATAGCCATAAGCCATGTCGCCAATTCTGTGCGTCCGTAAAATGCCGCCCGAGGTCGCAAGGTCGGGATGAATCTTGTCTACCGCGTGGTTGCTGCAGAGCTTCTCGAAGTCCGCGATCTCGTAGATATCCTCGCCGGTGAGGATAGGCGTCGGGCTAGCCTCTGTAATCTCCTTGAGAAGATCGGTGTAGATCCAGGGAATCACGTCTTCCATCCACTCCAGGTTGAACTTCTCGTAGGCTTTGGCCAGCTTGATCACCGACTTCACTCCGATGTGTCCCAGATGATCAATCGAGAACGGTATTTCATAACCGACCGCGGCTCGGACTGCGCCGACAAATTCGCACATCCTGTCTATGCCTTTGTCGGTGATCTCGGCTGCGACAAAGGGATGAGGTTGATTGCGCAATTCCCACGCGCTTTGACCGGCTGGCTCCATCACCATGTCCTTCTGTCCCTGCAGCAGGCGAATGCCAAAGTCCATCTTGATCCACGTCATGCCCATCGCCACCCGCTGTTTGGCTCGCTCCCCGCACTCCTGCGGCGATTCCGATTCTTCGGTATCGGCATAGATGCGGATGGTATCGCGCCATTTACCGCCGAGCATCTGGTAGACGGGGATGTTGTACACTTTGCCGGCAATGTCCCACAGCGCCATTTCAACGGCGCAAACGCCGCCCGCCTGGCGCGCGCCGCCACCAAACTGAGCAATCTTCTGAAACAGGTAGTCGATGTTCAGCGGATTCTCGCCAACGAGGCGGCTCTTCAGCACCATCGCGTACTGGTAACCCGCTATGTCTCGCACTTCACCCAGGCCATAGACGCCCTGGTTGGTGTCAATGCGAATAAGAACGCACGGGCTCGGCCCCGGCTTAACAACCACCGCGTAGCGCATGTCGGTGATTTTCAAGGTCGACGGACTCGAGTTCAGATTGACATTCTTGATTGAAGACTCCGTTGCGCTGGCTCCAGCAGCCTGGCTGAGAGCGCCACCGGCGAGTACGGCTAGCGAAGACTTGAGAACACTGCGGCGATTCATATTGAGGGTGCTGTGATCGGGCATTTCTGCTTATTCCTTTCAGCATTAGCTTTTGTTGTCTTGATTAATTTCAGAACTTCCATTCGTCAAAGATTGTCCGGAACGCAGAGCTGACAATCTTATCGATCGTGTCGAATATTCAACAGGTGGGCTCTAACCCCACCAGGTTTCACCCGGCGCCAGATGCGCCTTGGCCACATCGGGGTTAATCTCAACTCCCAGCCCCGGCTTGTCTTCGATGATGTAGTATCCGTCCTTCCAGAAGGGGCCTTCGTGCACCACCAGCTGCGGCCACCAATCGATCCACTTGGCCAATTCATGAATCTTGAATCCGCGCATCGAGGCCGCGGCATGCACCGAGGCGATCGTGCCAATCGGACTTGCCGGGTTGTGCGCGGCTGTCCAGATATAGTAGAGATCGGCCAGATCGGAGATACGCTTGGACTGCAGCAGCCCTCCGGATTTCGGAATGTCGATGTGGACGCCCGCACACGCCTGGCTTTCAATCAGCGTTCTGAATCCCTGTACCGTATAAAGATTCTCGCCCGTGCAGATCGGTGTCCGCGTGGCGCGCGCCAGCCTGGCCATCGCGTCGGTGTTCTCAGGCGGCAGCGGGTCTTCAAGCCACATCGGCTCAACATGCTCCAGCGCATTCAGTAACTGGATTGCATCCTGCGTGTCGTACTTCCAGTGACACTCGATGGCAAAGTCGATATCCGGTCCGAGTTCGTCGCGAACCGCTTCCATCTTGGTCACGATGCGATGAATGTCCCGATTGGTCAAGTTGCGCCCATAGAGATCATGCCCGGGTTCAGAGTAGGTAGGATCTGCGCTGACGGGAATGTTGTCGCCCTGGAACTTGAATCCCGTGAAACCATACGGGTTGTTCCCTTTCGCTTCAGCAGCCTGGTTACGCCAGGACGATAGTTCCTTTGGATTCGGTGGCGCCTGTAAGGTGTGATAGAAGCGTACCCGGTCACGAAAACGTCCTCCAAGCAGGTTGCAAACCGGTGTTTCCAGAATGCGGCCCGCCAGGTCCCAGAGCGCAATTTCAATGCCGCTTGCGGCAGTCACTGTAATCCCGCCGATAGCGCCCGCGCCGGCACTTTGCATCAGCATCTTGGTGTAGAGTTTGTCCACGTTCATCGGATCTTCGCCGATGATCAGCGGCTTCAGCTGCCGGAGCACAACATCCTTGACACCCGGCCCCCAATAAGCCTCACCAATTCCAGAGATTCCCGCATCCGTTTCAATCTTGATCAGGTTCCAATCCCAGGTTCCGCGCACAATCATGCACTTCACGTCGGTAATCTTCACCTTCTTGCGCAATGTCTCGGCAAGACTGCGATATGGCTCGGCGAGGAGAAAGGAACCTGCTGCTCCAGCGGTAATAGCTTTTAAGAATGCCCTGCGATCGTTAAACACATTTCCCCCAAAGAATCCTGCGCTGTGAACAATAAATTAGAAAGACGAATACTGAGGATTTCAAAAGCATGGGAGGCCACCGCTCTTGGTGGCCTCCCATGAGGGTTTTAGAAATGCAGAGTGACGGAACCTTGCAGATCGCGGTTGTCATTAACCGTTCCGGTAATCTGTCCGGCCGTTGAGGCGCCAATGGCAGCAACCGGCGTTGCAAAGTTCGGAGTGTTAAACGCGTTAAATGCATCCAGCCGGAAACTCAGGATCTTGTCCTCGTACAGCTTTATCTTGCGCTGTAGCGACACGTCCCAGTCTTTCGTACTCGGGCCGTAGAGCACAGAGCGAGCCGAGTTGCCGTAGGTATTTGCAGCCGGTGCCTTAAATGCCGTCGTATCGTAGAAGCGCAGCGGAGTACCGTGATCAAGCTTGCCGGATGCGATGCGATCCGGCCAGCTCGGCGAGCCGCTGTTCACGCCACTGTTGAGTGTCACCGTAAACGGAGCGCCTGAACCGTAGGTCGTGATGGCATCCACTTCAAAACCACCCGCGATATGCGAAACCAGGCCACTGTTGAGGAACTTCTTGCCTCCACCGAACGGGAGGTCGTAGTTCACGCTGCTCACAAGCCGATGCTTCTGATCGAAGCCCGACGCGCCGTAGCCTGCTTTCAGGTTGGTCACGGTCTGCGGATTGCCAGCCGAACCGCCGCCCGAAGCCGCGGAGCCACCGTAATCCAGTGACTTGCCGTAGGTATAGTCGATCAACGCCATCAGGCCGTGGCTATAGCGCTTGGTGTACTTGACCTGAAGACTGTTGTAGTTCGATCGATTGATCGGGTCTTCCTGCACCCAGGTGGAGATATTGTTGAGCGGCTGGATGAGCCGGCGGAGAGTTGTGGATGTGGGCCCACCAGACTGGATCAGGCCAACCTCGTTCGGGTTGTAGGCATACGTCAGGTGAACACTGTGGCTTCCACCGTACGCAATTTCAACAACGCCGCCAAGAGCCTGGCGTTCGATGCCCAAAGTGTAGGTCTGCGTGCTCGGCGTCTTGTTGGCCATCGAGTGAGAGATGATCGCAGGTACAGCCGCGTTGAGCGACGCCGTGTTGGTCAAAGTTGCGTAAGACAGCGGCGCCGCACCCTGCGGGAAGGCATTGTTAATGACTGGTTGACATGTTGAGGTAACGTTGGTCGGAGAGCAGACGTTACTAAACGCAGCCGGAAGCGGGAACGTCGCCGGGCTCGCGAAGGTTTGTGAAATCGTGAACGGCGGATTCTGTCCCAACTCATCAGACGCTGAGAATGGATCCTGGAAGTAAGCGATGCCGAAGCCGGCGCGGATGACCGTGGTTCCCTTGCCGTCAAGATCGAAGGCCAGGCCGACACGGGGGCCAAAATCGTTGTTACGCTGCTGAATGCCTGCGCTCTTGCTGGTGCCGTTCAAGCCTGCGAAAACAAACGCCATCTTGCTATAGTCAAAGTTCGCCAACTTGTTGTTTTTGTCGGTGTCCGGCGTGTATATGTCATCCCGGAAACCGAGGTTGACCGTAAGGCGCTGCGATAGCTTCCAGTCATCCTGAATGAACATTCCATACTGCACGTTAAGGTCGTAGTAAGGAACCAGAAGGAAGTTGCGGCTTCCTGAATTGGGGAAACCCAGCAGAAGGCCGGCCAGTCCGGAACCGCCTGCGGCTGCGCTGCCGCTGTTGGTGAAGTTATCGTTGAAGGTCATCGCGCCGCGCGTGGTTGTGTTTGTAAATGGCGACGCATAGACGCGAACATAACGGAGACCTGCCCTCAGTCCATGGCGTCCGCGAGTTTGCGAGAACGTGTCCTCGAACTGCACGTTGGTCTGCCGCGGGTTTGCCGGCAGGAATGCAGTTCCGCCCTGTAGGCAGGTAAATTCATTGCCGCAGGTACTGCCGATGGTGAGATTCGGAAGGCCGGTTGTATATTGCGAAATATTCAGGCCGAGCATACCGAGTGATGTGGATGAATTGTGACCAAAATCGGATTGCGTCGTGAAGGGATTCGTGCGGGCGTAGCCCATACGAAACTCGTTGAATGTGTTCGATGAGAAGAAGTGCGTCTCGTCGATCGACAGGCCTTGGGCCACCAGCGTGGTGTTCTGGATTCCGGCGACGAACGGACCCAGATCGAAGCTCTTGGCGGCGGTTGCGCTGGGCGGAAGGCAACAGGTCCCCTGGCCGCCAACCAGAGGGTTAGGAGCGCTCTGGACGTAACGTTCATAGCTGAAGCGGCCAAACATCGAGTCCTTGTCGCTGAGATGGTAATCGATGCGCGCATTGCCGCCGTTGTCGTTGATGATCTGGTTTGCAGTCGAAATGAAGTTATTGAAGCTGCCGGAGGTCTGCGGCAGCGGATAGATACTGGCCACGTTGAGGCCGACCTGGCTGAGACGGGCCGGACATATCACGTTGAGGACGCCATTGCAGCTAAACTGCGTGCGCGTAAAGGTGCTTCCCGTCTGCACCGTTGTCAGCGGATCATAGATCGGAATCAAAGTTCCCGCGGCATTGGTGTAGCTACTGAAGTCCCCGTTACGTTCGGCAGCGGTTGGCACGCTGTTCTGGTTTACGATGCCTTTGAGAGAACGCTGGCCGTAATAGTCGGCAAAGTAGAAGAGCTTGTCCCTCTTGATCGCTCCTCCAACCGCGCCGCCAAACTGACCGCGGCGATAAGCAGGCTTCTGCACCGAAGATCCGGCACGGGCAAAATAGTTACGCGCGTCAACGGCGCTGTTACGAAGATACGTAAATACCTCGCCGTGCATAGCGTTCGCTCCAGAACGTGTCGAGGTCGAGACGATTCCGGCGCCACCGCCATACTCGGCGGAATAGGTTCCCGTCATTACCTTGAATTCTGCAACCGACTCCACCGAGGGTTGCACCATCACAGTGTTAAAGGTCCACTCGTTGTCGATGATTCCGTCGACGAGATACTGATTTGTATTCGCCTGGCTCCCCAGGGAGTTAAAGTCGGATGCAGCGCGCGGATTGAACGAACTTGAACCCGACAGGTTCTCGCCGGCCTGGCCCGCGGTGACGCCCGGAACCAGGTAAACAAGCTGCGCGAAATTTCTGCCATTCAAGGGCAGATCCTGCACCTGGTGCTGGCTGACAACGTCGCCCAACTCCGAGCTCTCAAGCTTGATGAGCGGAGGCGCGGCCGTCACTTCAACGGTTTCACTAGTTCCCCCGGTCTGGAGCGCGATGTCCAAATCGGCCTTTTGATCGATGTCCAACGGAAAGTTAGCTTGAACGCTTCGTTTGAAGCCTGTCATTTCAACTGAGATCGTGTAAGTCCCGGGCAAGAGCGAGGGGAATGCATAGGAACCCACCGAATCGGTGCGCGTAACCGACTTTGTGCCCTTCGCCACATCCGAGATTGTGACTGTAGCTCCGGGAACAACCGCGCCGCTTGCGTCATGCACGGTTCCCGAAACACTACCGCTCGTTGCCTGACCCATCCCAGCAACGCAAACGCAGAACGGCATT
>DASRLI010000207.1:0-19474 GCA_035648535.1 Occallatibacter sp.
GGGGGGAGGGGTGCAGCAGGTACTGCTCATCGCGCCGCCTCAACCAGGTCAGCCACCTCGTCGGTTCTGGAACTTGTCAGGGTCTCGGCGTCGGCCGGCTTCACCCGGATCGCCTCCGCCGTCTCGTGCCGCAGCGCAATCTCCATCCCGTCAACACCGTAAACGGTCGGATCGCCCGCCGGTGCCCGGCGCAGGGCCGTCACCAGCGCATTGGGAACAAAGCCCATATGCATCAGGTGGTTCTGTACGGATTCGGGCAGGTCCAGGGCCACCAGCACCCCGCTCTCGCCCACTTTCAATTCGCTAAGTACGCTCACCCGCCGAACTCCCAGGCGCTGCCGAAAGGGAAGCAGCCTAAAACTACGACCTTTCTGGTCGCAATTCAGTATACGGCTTTTTGCTTCCAGCCCGCAATCTCTGATTTCGACGCATTTCGCTCGGAAGATCCCCACTTCCAGACCTCCAGAAAGGCACAGCTTTCCTCATGTCGCCAGTCCCTCTTTCCCCCCTGGCGGGCCCTCTGCTCTGTTTATCGGAACGATGATTTGTTTTTAGCAGGCAGAATTCGTTTTGAATGTGACCCAAATCACTCAGCTTGAGCCGCCAATCCATTCTGCCCCACCTCGGCCAAACTCAAAAAGTGAGCGATAAATGCCGTCAATTTAGCGCGGCAGCTTGCCCAACGCGCGATCTGCTGTCGAACCAGGAAGGACCATGGATCGTCTACATCTTCCGCGGGACCAAACGTACCACTTTAGTCACCTCTGGGTGTGCTAAACAGAACATCACTGTTTCGCGGCCTTTGACATCATTTGATCAATTTCTTCTGGGGAGATTCTGTGACGTTATGAATCTTGGAAAAGTGGAACCAGGTTGGTCGCTCGGAGGCGAAACCAATGGGAAAAAACGCAGACAAGTCAGTTCTCCTGATCGAGAATGATCCCCAAGAAACACGCGTGATCTGCGCAATGTTCAACGATCAGGGCTCACCCTCCTTCGCATTGACCCACGTGGAATGTCTGGCAGACGCGGAGACATTTCTTGTGGCGCACTCGGTTGACATCATCCTGTTTGACTTGGGATTGACCCATCTTGAAGGACCGGAAGCGGTCAGATGGGCACGTACAGTCGCGCCCCGCGCCTCTATCGTGCTGTTGTCCAGTCCGGACGACGAACCCAAAGCAGTTCAAGCTATTCATGAAGGCGCGCAGGACTATCTCATCAAGGGACAGATCGAGCCGCACAAACTCATGCGAACCCTGGGCAATGCCATTGAGCGCTCAATAAACGAGGAAATCATTTTCAATGAGAAAGAGCGCGCCCAGGTCACGCTCAACTGCATCGCCGATGCCTTGATCTGCACAGACATGTCGGGAAACATAACCTTCCTCAATCCAGTTGCCGAGAGCATGATGGGCTGGTCGCTGAAAGAGGCAGTCGGTCGGCCACTCGCCCAGGCCTTCCGCGTTGTGGATGCCATTACGCGCAAGGCAATCCTGGATCCGATGACGAAAGCGGCATCAGAAAACCGAACAGGGAAATTGCCATTGAATTGTGTCCTCATCCGCCGTGACGGACACGAAAGTTTCATCGAAGACTCCGTCGCCCCCATCCACAACCGTAAAGGGCAGGTGACCGGTGCGGTTATCGTTTTTCGCGACGTGACTGCGGCTCGGGAGCAGATGGAGCAGTTGGCACATTTGACCGAACATGATTCATTAACCGGTTTGCCCAATCGATTGCTCTTCAACGACCGGGTAGGACAGGCCATCTCCCTTGCACGCCGAAACGGGGGACAGGTCGCCGTGCTTTACCTGGATTTGGATGGCTTCAAACACATCAACGATTCCCTGGGACATGAGGCCGGCGACAGGTTTCTTCAGTCTGTGGCAAAGCGCTTGCTGAGTTGTGTACGTACCCCGGACACCGTAAGCAGGCAGGGAGGCGATGAGTTTGTCGTGCTGCTTCAAGACCTGAAACAACCGGAAGATGCCGCCACTACGGCAAGAAGAGTGTTAAAGGCGGTGACAGAAGTTCATTTCATCGACCAATGCGAGCTTCATGTCACTGCAAGTGTCGGCGTGAGTATTTACCCGGATGACGGTCTGGATGCAGAGACGCTCATCAGGAACGCAGACGCTGCAATGTACCAGGCCAAGAAGAACGGGCGCCAGCGCTACCAGTTCCACAGGCGCGACATGAACGTCCACATCGTAGACCACGAATCAATCGAGCAGAGTCTGCGGCGCGCCCTGGAGCGGCACGAAATGACCATGCACTACAAGCCCAGAGTTGATCTCAAGACCGGCGTCGTCATTGGGGCTGAAGCCAAGTCCCGCTGGATACATCCGACGCAGGGATCGGTTCCTCTGGACGAGTTCATTGCCATCGCAGAGAAGACGGGCCTCATGTTGCCCATCGGCGCCTGGATCTTCGGTGAGGCATGCACGCAAGCCAGGGCTTGGGCGAATGCGGGTTTGCCCGCAAAGACAATGGCCATCAACGTCTCAGGAGCCCAGTTTCATAGCGAAGATTTTCTGAATGTGGTGTTCAAGGTCCTAAACACGACGGGCCTGGATCCGGGATCTCTGGAACTGGAGGTAAATGAAAGTGTTCTGATGAGTCATCCCGAGCGCACAGCATTCATCCTCAAGGCTCTCAGGGACAAGGGGGTGAAGGTGTCGGTCGATAATTTTGGTGCCGGCAACACCAATTTGAGCACGATGCAGAAACTACCCCTCAATGCCCTCAAGATTGACCCGTCGTTCGTCCGTCAGATCACCACTGTTCCCGGTGGAACGGCCGCCGTCGGAGCAATCATAAACATCGGCCGGAGCCTTAACCTCCGGGTCATTGCTGAGGGAGTTGAAACCACCGGAGATCTGGAGTTTCTCTGGGCGAACGAATGTGACGAGGCCCAGGGAGACTTTTTCGGGCCGCCGGTCCCTCCCGATCAGTTGGCCAGGCTAATGCAACCGAAATAGTTCGTTCACCTCAAAGAACGTACGGTACACAGGCGTCGCGCTTCAGCTGTCGCCGCCGGCCGCGTCCGCCACATCGGTTTCTCCTTTTATGGTGACCACGCTTCCTTCGAACAGGTCGTTAACATTAGCAATCAGAGAACCGTCTGTTGCAGTTCGATTCGGCCCGGTGCTAAAAACGAGCCATGAACGCCAACGGCTTCCGCGCATCCCTGTCGCAGCAAGACCCGCCTCCCGGTATTTCCGTTCCACTCTCGGCCCTCTGGTGGGACGCAAAAGGGAACTGGGCCCACGCCCACGAACTTGTAGACTCCCTTGAGACCACTGAAGGCATGACCGTCCACGCCTACCTTCATCGCAAGGAAGGAGCCGCCTCCAACGCTGATTATTGGTACCGCCGCGCAGGCCGCGCTTTCCACCGGCCTACTCTGGAGGCGGAGTGGGAAGCGCTGGTCGAAGGGCTTTTGTAAGAACACCATTGCCCGAAAACCCAAACAAACGCGTGAACAATGGCTAGATCACAATCATCAGTGAACGGCCTGGAGTAAAATCCTTTTCTGAAACCGGGGAAGAGAGAACGCACGTGCAATATCGAAAGTTTGGAACCCTTGACTGGAAAGCGTCTGCGCTCGGATTCGGCTGTATGCGCTTTCCAAATCTGGACGGTCAACGCAACAGCCCCAACGTCGACGAGCCTGAAGCAGTCCGCATGCTCCGTTACGCCATCGACAACGGCGTCAACTATCTTGACACGGCTTATCCCTACCACGAACGCAAGAGCGAGCTCGTCGTCGGAAGGGCACTCCAGGATGGCTACCGCGAGAAGGTCAAGCTAGCCACAAAGCTCCCCGTCTGGCTCGTCAATGCTCCGGAAGACTTCGACAGGTACCTCAACGAGCAACTTAGGAAACTCCAAACTACCCACATCGACTTTTATCTCTTTCATGCGCTCAATCAGAACAACTGGCGCGACGTCGTCCTTCGCCACAATCTTCTTGCCCAGGCCGCCGCGGCCCTCGCCGACGGCCGCATCCGCCATCTCGGCTTCTCTTTCCACGGCGATTATGCCGCCTTCGAAGAGATCGTCAACGGCAGCGATCTATGGACCTTCTGCCAGATTCAATACAGCTACATGGATACCGCGAATCAGGCCGGAACTCCCGGCTTGAAACTGGCCGCGTCCAAAGGTCTCGCAGTTGTCATTATGGAGCCGCTCCTCGGAGGCCGCCTCGCCGATCCGCCCCCCGACGTTCGTGAACTCATGGATAGCTATCGTGTGCCGCGCACTTCGGCAGAGTGGGCGCTCACGTGGTTATGGGATCAACCGGAGGTCTCCGTCGTCCTCAGCGGCATGAGCACCATGGACCAGGTCGAAGATAACCTTCGTATCGCCTGCGCCTCCCGCATTGGTTCCTTCAGTCCCACGGACCACGCTTTGATCGCCGCGGTCCGTGAAAGATACAGCGCGCGAACCGTCATCCCATGCACTCGCTGCGGCTATTGCATGCCGTGTCCCAACGGCCTCGACATCCCCGCCAACTTTGAATTCTTCAACTACGCGCACGCCTTCAACGATCTGATGACCGCCCGCCTCCGCTACAAGGTGTTTTTCACCGATAGCCAGCGCTCCAGCTCCTGCATGGACTGCGGCAGTTGCGAGCCTTTGTGCCCGCAAAAGATCGACATCCCGCAATGGATGGCCAAAGTTACCGTTCTGCTGGATTAAGTGTCCTCGTCGCCACAACCCCCTACGACGCACAGAAAGGGGACAGAAGCCGGTGTTCCTGGCCGGGAATCTCTGTTCACCTCATGAAACGGTTTTCATAATGTGGGAATCGACGACCGCCCTGTGTCCCGCATCACTGCCACTCCATACCCGCACAATCGACACTCACGCTAGCGGTTGATCACCCTGGGCCGCGCTATGAGGCAATCGGAATGAGTGAACAGAAAACACCTGGCAAAATGGTAATTCTTGATGGAAACGAGGCCGCCGCTTCGGTTGCCTATCGTCTCTCCGAAGTCGTCGCGATCTACCCGATTACCCCCTCGTCGCCAATGGCCGAGTGGGCTGATCAATGGCGCTCGGAGGGGAAGAAAAATATTTGGGGCGCATTGCCCGTCGTGGAAGAACTGCAGAGCGAGGGCGGCGCCGCCGGCGCGCTCCACGGTGCATTGCAGGCTGGTGCTTTTGGAACCACATTCACCGCCTCCCAGGGCCTCCTGCTCATGATTCCCAACATGTTCAAGATCGCCGGTGAACTCACCCCGGCCACCATGCACGTGACCGCCCGCACCCTGGCCACCCACGCGCTCTCCATCTTCGGCGACCACTCCGACGTCATGGCGTGCCGCTCCACCGGTTGGGCCATGCTTGCCTCGAATTCCGTTCAGGAAGTTGCCGATCTGGCTCTCGTCGCGCAGATCGCCACCCTCGAGTCACGCATTCCCTTCATGCATTTCTTCGATGGTTTCCGCACCTCGCATGAAGTCGGCAAGATTCTCCCCATCTCGGATGAAACCATCCGCGCTCTCGTTGATGACAAGTACCTCGTAGATTTCCGCAAGAACGCACTCACTCCGGACCGCCCCATCCTTCGCGGCTCGGCTCAGAATCCCGACGTCTTCTTCCAGGCTCGCGAAGCCTGCACGCCCTTCTACAACGCGGTTCCGACCATCGTGCAATCGGTCATGGATCGCTTCGCCGTCCAGACCGGCCGCGCCTATCGCCTCTTCGACTACTACGGCGCACCCGATGCCGAGCGCGTCATCATTCTCATGGGTTCCGGTGCCGACGTTGCCGAGGAAGCTGTTGACCTCATGGTCAAGCAGGGCGAGAAGATCGGCCTGCTCAAAGTCCGGCTGTTCCGGCCCTTTGACACCAGCGCCTTCCTCTCTTCGCTGCCCAAGACCGTAAAGTCCATTGCCACGCTTGACCGTTGCAAAGAGCCCGGTGGCGCCGGCGAGCCGCTCTATCAGGACATCCTCACCGTCCTGGCCGAGAACGCCGCCAACCTGCCCTTCGCCGCAATGCCCAAGGTGATCGGCGGACGCTACGGCCTCTCCTCCAAGGAATTCACTCCTGCCATGGTCAAGGGCGTCTTCGACGAACTCGCAAAGCCCGCGCCGAAGAATCACTTCACCATCGGCATCAATGACGATGTCAATCACAGCAGCCTTGACTACGATCCGAACTTCTCGACTGAAGACCCGAAGACGGTTCGCGCCCTCTTCTACGGCCTCGGCTCCGACGGCACCGTCGGCGCAAACAAGAATTCCATCAAGATCATCGGCAGCGAGACTCCCAACTACGCGCAGGGCTACTTCGTCTACGACTCAAAGAAGTCCGGCTCCATGACCACCTCGCACCTGCGCTTCGGGCCCAACCCCATCCGGTCCAGCTACCTCATCACCCAAGCCAGCTTTATCGCCTGCCACAACTTCAGCTTCCTTGAGAAGATGGACGCGCTTGAAGCGGCCATGCCCGGCGCAGTCTTCCTGCTCAACTCGCCTTACCCGGCTGCAGAAGTCTGGGACAAGCTCCCCAGGAGCACCCAGCAGGCCATGATCAACAAGAAGATCGAGTTCTATGTCATCGATGGCTACACCGTAGCCCGCGAAGCCGGCATGGGAACCCGCATCAACACCATCATGCAGACCTGCTTCTTTGCCATCAGCGGCGTTCTACCCCGCGAAGAAGCCATCGCCCAGATCAAGAAGTCCATTCAGAAGACCTACGGCAAGCGCGGTGAATCGGTAGTTGCCAAGAATTTCGCCGCCGTCGACCATGCACTGGCCCATTTGGAAAAAGTCGAGCTGCCTGCTACCGTGTCCTCTGAATTCGATCTCATCCCTTCCATCTCGCCCAACGCGCCCGAGTTTGTTCGCAACGTGCTCGGCCAGATCGCTGCCGGCAAGGGCGACCTGCTTCCGGTAAGCGCCATTCCCGCAGGCGGCACATTCCCCACCGGCACTTCGCAGTGGGAGAAGCGCAACATTGCGCAGTTCATCCCCGTCTGGGATAAGGACCTCTGCATCCAGTGCGGCAAATGCGTCATGGTTTGTCCGCATGCTGTCATTCGCGCAAAGGTCTACAGTCCGGAACTCGCCGACAAGGCGCCCGCCACCCTGCAGTGGGCCAAGCCAAAGTGGAAGGGCATGGAGCAGGATCGTTACACGCTCCAGGTCGCTCCAGAAGATTGCACCGGCTGTGCGGTCTGCATTGAAGTCTGCCCGGTAAAGAACAAGAGCGACGCCAGCAAGAAGGCAATCAACATGGCGCCGCAGGCTCCACTTCGCGAATCCGAGCGCGAAAACTGGGACTTCTTCCTTTCGCTGCCTGAAGTCGATCGCACCAAACTCTCCCACACGCAGGTCAAGGACCTTCAACTCCTGCAGCCGCTCTTCGAGTTTTCCGGTGCATGCGCAGGTTGCGGCGAGACGGCTTACATCAAGCTCCTCACTCAACTCTTCGGTGACCGGCTCTACATCGCCAACGCCACCGGCTGCTCGTCCATCTACGGCGGCAACCTGCCCACCACGCCTTACGCCAGCAACAAAGAGGGCCGCGGTCCGACATGGGCCAACTCGCTCTTTGAAGACAATGCGGAGTTTGGTTTCGGCATGAGAACCGGCCTCGACCAGCAGAAGGAGTTTGCCGAGTTACTGGTAACGCGCCTGACATCTGAAATCGGCGTTGAACTGGTTGCCGAACTGCTCCACGCCTCCCAGAAGACCGAAACAGAAATCACTCAGCAGCGGCAGCGCGTTGTTGCTCTTCGCGAGCGCCTCGCCGCCAACAACTCTTCTGACGCCCGCAACCTGCTCGCCATCGCCGACGCGCTGGTCCGCAAGAGCGTCTGGATCCTGGGTGGCGACGGCTGGGCCTTCGACATCGGCTTTGGCGGACTCGACCACGTTCTCGGCTCCGGCAAGAACGTAAATGTCCTGGTCCTCGACACCGAGGTCTACTCCAACACTGGCGGCCAGATGTCCAAGGCCACCCCGCGCGGCGCGGTCGCCAAGTTCGCCGCCGCCGGCAAGCCCAACAGCAGAAAAGATCTCGCTATGGAAGCGGTGAGTTACGGCTCTGTGTACGTGGCTCAGGTTGCCCTCGGCGGCAACGACAGCCACGTCATCAAGGCCTTCCAGGAGGCCGAGGTGCACGAAGGCCCGTCCCTCATCATCGCCTACTCCAGTTGCATCGCTCATGGCTACGACCTGGTCCACGGCCTCGAACAGCAAAAGCTCGCTGTCCAGTCCGGTTACTGGCCGCTCATGCGCTACAACCCCTCGCTCCGCGACACAGGCAAGAATCCCTTCCAGCTCGACTCCAAGGCACCGTCCATCCGGCTCAAGGACTACACCTATCGCGAGGCACGTTACACCATGCTCGCGCGTAGCAACCCCGAGCTGGCGGCTGAACTCCTCAAGGATGCACAGGACGACGTCGAGCGCCAGTGGCGCGTCTACTCCGCGCGGGCCTCAATGCCCGGTCGCGGCGAGACCCCGCACATCGCTCCTGAGGAAAAGCCCGAAGAAAAATTGGCAGTCACAGCTGCCGGAGGAGAAGAATGATCGACATCTCAATGCAGTACATCGGCTTGAAGCTGAGCGGACCCATCGTGGTTGCATCCACGCCGCTGTCGGAGTCGATCGACAACGTTCGCCACATGGAAGACGCGGGAGCCTCCGCCATCGTGCTCACCTCGCTGTTTGAGGAGCAGTTGGCGCTTGAGTCCCGCGCCCTCGATGACGATCTCTCCCGCGGCACCGACTCCTTCGCCGAGTCGCTCGGCTTCTTGCCCGACCTCAAGGACTACCGCATGACGCACGAGGTCTACCTCGAGCACCTGCGCCGCGCTCGCGAGGCCGTTGCAATTCCAATCTTGGCCAGCCTCAATGGCGCCACCGCCGGCGGTTGGGTCCGCTTCGCAAAAGACATGGAGCAGGCCGGAGCGCACGCCATCGAGCTCAACACCTACGCCTTAGCCACCGACAGCAATCAAACCTCGACAGATCTCGAACTGCAACTGCTCGACCTGGTCTCAAGCGTCTGCCAGGCGGTCAAGGTTCCGGTCTCCGTCAAGCTCTCGCAGTCCTTCACCAGCATTCCGTATCTCACTGCCCGGCTCGAGGCTGCGGGCGCGGCTGGTGTCGTGCTCTTCAATCGCTTCTATCAACCCGACTTCGACATCGAAGCCCTCGAGGTGCGGCCCACGCTGCACTTCTCCACACCTTCCGAGTTGCTGCCCCGTCTCCACTGGGCCGCAATCCTCTACGGCCACACCAACATCGACATCGGCATCACCGGCGGCGTTCACTCCGCTGAAGATGTCCTCAAGAGCATCATGGCTGGTGGCAGCGTCGCCATGCTGGTCTCCGCCCTTCACATCCACGGCATCGACCACATCAGCCGTGTGCTGGCCGACCTCTGCTACTGGCTCGAAAAGCGCGAATACACCTCGCTTGCCGAAACACGCGGATGCCTCAGCCGCCGTTCGGTCCCAGACACATCACCCTTCGACCGCGGCAATTACATCAAGACGCTCAGCTCCTACAGCCTGCGCCAGACCGTAGCCGCCTTCTAACCACGCCGTTCTCCCTGACACCACGGCGGCCGCACTTCGGTGCAGCCGCCGTCGGTGTTTCTGCCACAAAAAAGCAGGTGTCCCACCGTCGGCGTCGCCACCAATTTAAAAATTGTCATCCTGAGCGACCCGAAGCGCAGCGGAGGGGAGTCGAAGGACCTGCGGTTGCATTTCGGTCACCCATAATCCCGCCCTCTCAAATCAACCACCGCACGAATTTTACTGAGCCCATTCTCCCGTATGGGAGAACACGACAATAGCCCAAGGCAAGCGAAGCGCAGCCCTGGGAATGCAGGCAGATTACGTCCGGCACGCCCCGTAGGGGCGTCCGAACCGTCCACGAATAAATCTCGACGGGCCGATCCGAAACAAGACGAGGCACCCCGCGAAAAGGTCTCGGCCGATGGGCTGAAGAAGCGCTGGGGAATCGAAGGACCTGCATCTGCTATTGGTGCAGTCAGCTGCGCGCGTTCTTCGCGCTACGGAGCCTCAGGCGGCGCGGCGCCGGCAAGGAAACGCGTCACGGTCTCTTCGATCTGCCTGCACGCATCGGGAAGAGCCCCCTTCACCGCAGCGCTGAACTCCTCACCCAATTCCATTGACGCCGCGCCAACAGTTAGCAGTAAAGCGGCGCGGGGCAGGGAACCATAGAGTTCCCGCCCCACCGTGATCAGTTCCGATGCTCCAAGATGATGCGTGGCCACTCCCTGCATATCCGCCTTAGCCTCAACCGGAACCAGCCTCACCCCTCCCGGCTCAGAGTCCGCCGAGCAATCTATAAAGAGAACAGACTCGGCGCGTGCAACTTCTTCGACCAGTTCCAGAGTCCATTGTTGGCTGGAAAGAACGCGCACGCGGGCGTCCCCGCAAAATTGTTTCTCCGCCCACGAAGCAAGCCAAGGCCCGACGCCGTCATCCGAGCGCAGCGTATTACCGCAAGCAAGAATGAGGCATCGGGCCTTGGTCACTGTCATTGTTCAATCGTACTTTAGCGCACGACCAGGTCCACAACCTTGCCGTCGGCCGACATCAGCGTCATTGCCAGCGGCATTTGCCCAAAGGCATGCGTCGAGCAGCTCAAGCACGGGTCAAAGGTGCGAATCACAGCCTCGACGCGGTTCAGAGCGCCTTCGCTGAATTTGCCGTCCTTCACATACCGTCTTGCCGCCTGAAGAACGCCCCGGTTCATTGCGTTGTTGTTATGACCTGTGGCAACCACCAGGCTTGCCCACGTGATCTTGCCGTTCTCGTCCACCTTATAGTGGTGATTCAGCGTGCCGCGTGGCGCTTCAATCTGCCCCGCGCCTTCCAGGCGATTCACTCCGGCGGTCGCGCGCACATGCTTGTCGAGAATCTGCGGATCGTTCAAGATCTGCTCGATCTTCTCGATCCCGTACATAGCCTCAACCAGTCTCGCGTGATGGTAGTGGAACGAGCTCTCAACCGGCCCTGCGGAGATTTGCTTGAATTCGGCGAGCTCCTTGTCCGCCTTCGGCGTCCCCATGCTCTTCACAATGTTCAACCGGGCCAGCGGGCCCACGCGATAACTTCCCTCCGGATAACCGAGCGGCTTGTAATAAACAAACTTCGTGTAGCTGTAGTTTTCAACGGCCTCGCCGATTACTTCGGTGAACCGGGTCGCCGTGATCCCGTCCTCGATGATTGCTCCTTTTGGATCGATCAGCCGCAGCGCCCCGTCATTGAATTCGATCGACTCGTCCTCGTTGATCAGGCCCAGGTAGTTCGTCGGGAAATTGGCGAAGACCTCTATCTCCGGCTTAAAAGTGTCGGCAATCTGCTTGTAGGCTGTCAGCGCCTTGCCCAGGTTCGCGTACGCCTCGGGCAGCATTGCCAGAATCTCGTCCCGGTGGGCCGAAGACAGCGGCTCGGTCACGCCGCCGGGAACCACCCATCCAGTATGGATCCGTTTAGTTCCCAACAATTCAATGATGTGTTGGCCGAACCGGCGCAATCCAATGCCCGCCAGTCCCAAATCAGGGCGTGCGGCAGCCACACCGAAAATGTTGCGCTTCACCGGGTCGGACTCCATCCCCAGCAGTAGGTCCGGCGACGAGAGATGGAAGAAGCTCAATGCATGCGACTGCACCATCTGTGCCAGGTTCAGCATCCGCCGCAATTGCGCGGCAGTGTAGGGAATCCGCACCGACATGATCGCCTCGCAGGCCTTCGCCGAGGCCAGCAGGTGCGAAACCGGGCAGATGCCGCAGATGCGCGCCGTCAGGCTCGGCATCTCATAGAATGGCCGGCCCTCGCAAAACTTCTCAAAACCGCGCACCTGCGTCACGTGGAACTGCGCATTTTCCACCTCACCTTTTTCGTCGAGGTAGATCGTGATCTTGCCGTGCCCTTCAAGGCGCGTAACGGGATCGATGGTGATCGTCTGGCTCATGGTGCAAACTCCGAATCTTTACGCTCCAAAGCGGGTCAGTGCCGATATATCCAGCGGCCCGCCGGTTAACAGCGCCGTCAGCGCTGTGTGAAATGTGTCGGCCGATGGCGGACAACCGGGAAGAAACACGTCCACCTTCACAAACTCGTGAATCGGACGAACCACCTTCAGCAACTTGGGAACAACCACGCACGGAATCTGCTGCTGGAAGCTCGCATTCTCGATGTAGGCCCGATCCAGAATTGCCTCCGGCCCGATGGGGTTGCGCATCGACGGCACGTTGCCCGCTATCGCACAATCGCCCATCGCCACCAGCATCTTCGAGTGGGCGCGGACCTTCTTGATCTTCTTCTCGTCATCTACAGATGCCACCGCTCCCTCGACCAGCGCAAGGTCCACATCGTCCGGGAATTCCTTGGCGTCCACGATGGGGCTGTACACCACATCGACGAATTCCGCCAGTTCGAGCAGCCGTTCATCCATGTCCAGAAACGACATATGACATCCGGAACATCCATCCAGCCACACTGTTGCCAGTTTCAGTTTGCTCATTGCGCCTCCCTCATCAATTTCAGATTGGGCAGAAAGTCCGGGTACTTGGGGTGATCGGAGCCAATCTTGCTCTTGTCAAACAAGGCTCCCGTTGGGCACACCTGCACGCATTTGCCGCAGCGGGTGCAGGTTGAGCTGCCCCACTCGTCGTGCAGATCGGTAATCACAATCGAGTCGATGCCGCGCCCCATCACGTCCCAAACATGCGCACCCTCAATCTCCGCGCACACCCGTACGCAGCGCATGCACAGGATGCAGCGGTTGTGGTCCACCGTGAACCGTTCGTGCGAAGCATCCACCGTCAGTGCGGGGTTCCGATAAGGCAGCCGTATATGCGTGAGCCCCTGCTCCTGACCCATCGCCTGCAACTCGCAATAACCGTTCGACACGCACACTGCGCAGATGTGATTGCGTTCGGCAAAAAGCATCTCCAGAATCATGCGGCGGTGCTTCTGGAGCCTCTCGGTATTGGTGCTTACCTCCATGCCCTCGAAGACCGTGGCCACGCAGGCCGGCAACAGTTTGTTGCTCCCCTTGATCTCCACCAGGCACAGCCGGCACGCGCCTACATCGCTCAGCCCTTCAAGATGGCAGAGCGTGGGAATGTTGATGTCGTTCTCCCGCGCCACCTCCAGAATGGTCTGGCCCCGCAGAGCGCTCACTTCCTGCCCGTCGATGATGAGTGTTTTAACTTCCACCGGGTCACTCATGCCAACACCTCCACGGGAACTTCCATGTTGCAAACGCCGGCCGGGCAGCGCTTGTGCACAATGTGCTCGATATATTCGTTGCGGAAGTACTTCAGCGTGCTCAGTACCGGGTTCGGTGCCGTCTGCCCCAATCCGCACAGGCTGGCTTCCTTCACCGTCGAGCACAAATCTTCCAGTAGTTCCAGGTCTTCCATCGTTCCCGTTCCGTCGCAGATTCGCGTCAACAGCGTGTGCATCTGCGCCGTTCCTGCCCGGCAGGGAATGCACTTGCCGCACGATTCGGTCATGCAGAACTCGATGAAGAACCGCGCCACATTCACCATGCACGAGGTATCATCCATCACGATCATGCCGCCCGAGCCCATGATCGAGCCGGCCGCCATCAGCGCGTCATAGCTGACTCCGAGGCCCATCATATCCGCGGGAATGCAGCCGCCTGAGGGACCGCCCGTCTGGATCGCCTTCAACGTATGGCCGCCGGGAACCCCACCGCCGATCACGTCGATGATCTCCCACAGCTTAATGCCCAGTGGAACCTCGATCAGCCCCGTGTTCGCGATCTTGCCCGTCAGCGCAAACACCTTCGTGCCCTTGCTCCGCTCCGAGCCCATGTTAGCGAACCATTTGCCGCCATTGCGCACAATCGGCGCGATGTTGGCGTAAGTCTCCACGTTGTTCAGCAGCGTTGGCTTGCCCCACAGTCCGCTTACCGCCGGATACGGAGGCCGCGGCTTCGGTGTTCCGCGCCGGCCCTCGATCGATGCAATCAGCGCCGTCTCCTCGCCGCACACAAACGCTCCGGCGCCCAGCCGGATCTCCACATCAAAGCTGAACGTCGTCCCGCCAATATTGCTGCCCAGCAGGCCACGCCGCCTCGCCTCGCGCAGTGCAGTCGTCAGTCGCGCCACGGCCACCGGATACTCGGCTCTGACGTAAATAAACCCTTTGCTCGCGCCCACCGCGTATGCGGCAAGAGCCATGCCCTCAATCACGCGATGTGGATCGCCTTCCATCACGCTGCGGTCCATGAACGCGCCGGGGTCGCCCTCGTCGCCGTTGCACACCACGTACTTTATGTCGCCGCTGGCCTTGGCTACTGTGCTCCACTTCAGCCCGGTCGGATAACCGCCGCCGCCACGTCCCCGTAAACCGCTCTCCGTGATCCGATGAATCACTCCGTTCGGTGTCATCTCCATCAGCGCCATCATCAGCGCCTTGTAGCCGTCGCAGGAGATGTAATCGTCAATCTTCTCCGGATCGATGTGCCCCGCGTTCTCCAGAACCACGCGCACCTGCTTGTCGAAGTGTTCATTCAGGTCGCACTGCAGCGCTTGTATTGGTTCGCCGCCCAGGCTCGATACGATCGCTTCCGCATGGCCCGCATTCACATGGCTGTAAAGCGTCTCCTCCGGGTCCACCCTCACAAGCGGTCCAGATGAGCAAGGCCCCATGCAACCGGTGCGGCGCACCAGCACCGTCTTTCCCGATGCTTCGACGGCCTTTACCAGCGCCTCTCGCAGCTTCTCCGAGCCCTGGCTCGCGCAGGCCAGGTCCATGCACACATTTACTTCATAGTCGAACTTGGCGTTTTCGGCCTTTACGCTCTCTGCAATCTGTTCGAGTTCCTCGATTGTCATTCCACAGCCCACCTTTCCAGTTGCTCGAGCACTTGCTCAGCGGTCGCTTCGCCCGCCACCTCGCCGTCGCACAGCATCACTGGTGCGCGGCTGCATGCGCCCACGCATCTGGCCGTCATCAGGCTTATCTGTCCGTCTTTTGTGGTCTGTCCCTGAGAAATCCCCAGCCGCTTTTCGGCTGCGGCTACCAGCTTGTCGGCGCCCTTGATGTAGCAGGCTGTTCCGGCGCAGATTGTCACCGTGTGCTTGCCCGGCGGCTTCAGGCTGAAGTAGTGGTAAAACGTCACCACTCCATACGCCTGGCTCAACGGAACCCGCAGCGATTGCGCCACAAATCGAATTGAGTCGTCATCCAGATACCCAAA
This sequence comes from Occallatibacter sp., assembly GCA_035648535.1. Lineage (GTDB taxonomy): Bacteria > Acidobacteriota > Terriglobia > Terriglobales > Acidobacteriaceae > Telmatobacter. The sequence goes on from DASRLI010000207.1 coordinate 15,246, forward strand.
GGATGACTGCACGGTGTGTAGCGTCTCAATCAGCGCGTGACGGGCAAACCCATTCTTGCGCATGGTGCCGTTCACTATCTTCCATCGTTTGTCGTCGCTCGGTAGCGGCGGAGGTGTGAATGCTGGCACGATACCCTCCCGGATTCGAGGCACCGCGTACACTGCGTGGCATATAGTTCGCCCGCGCGATGCCTACGATTGTTTTAGTCGGATGGGGGACGATAGTCGGTGACAGTGGTCACGCCGGTGTGGGTCTATGTCGTTCTACATCACCGATTTCGGGCGTACCTCGCTGAAATCAGTGACCCTTATCACTAACTCGATTTTATTGCCGTTTCAAACTATTTAGCCGTTGCCTTGCTAGCCCAGAGAGGGCAGGCGATCCGAGATTCCGAACAGGAAGATGAATCCGATAATGCAGCTGTAAGCCGCACCAGTCCAGGCAATCGCGTGGTAAAAACGCGGATGGTGCCCGCTGGCACGGAATGCCCCCCCCATCGACGCCGTCATCAGCGCGTTCATCGCCACCAGCCCTAGCGAAAACGCCGCCAGTCCCAGCATGCCCCGCGAAGTCCCGCCCAGGTTGGCTGTCAGAAAGAATAGTGCCAACTGGCTCGGCGTCTCAGCGCCCACGCCATGCAGAACGCCGATCGCAAACACCGACTTGCCGTTATACATCCACTGGAAGCGCTCCGGCCTGCGAGCCTCTTTGTTCCACAGGCGGCGCACCCGCCAAGCCAGCCACAGAACGCCGTTGATGGCGATTGCCAGCCGGCTCTCGATCCGCCCATGCTTGTGTCCATGCACATCCTTGCGCAGAATTCCCGCCACCACCCCGACACCCAGCACGATCAGGGTCAACCCGATCAGCCGTTCGGTCCAGTGGTCGAGCCCCTGCGGCAGGCCCATGTGCAACTCCAGAACCGCCGCGCCCAGCGCCGCCACCGTGAAAGCGTGGCCCAGCGCATACGTCATGCCTAACCGCAATCCGCTCTTCCAGTTACGCTGCACTGCCGTTATATCTGAAATGGCCGCAAGGTGATCGTAGTCGAAGCCATGGCGCAGCCCCAGTAATAGGCAGGAGCCCAGCGCGGCGTCGAGTTTCCAGTCGCCGAAGATCGGAGTCACGAAGCCTAGTATAGAGCAGAAACGGCGCAGTCCGCGCGGGCAACGCTCACCGCCGCTGTCAAGGCACCGGCTGAAGCTGAATCTGGTAATCCTGGTAGTCGATCTTCACCACAGTCTGTCCAAACAGAAAGCTGTCCGACTGCGCCCGTGCGTGCGTGGCCTGCGCAAAGCCCTCCACGTTCGAATACTGGCGCGCCATCTGCGTGGCGCCGGTAAACACTGAAGAACTCTTCGTCGCCTTTCCCTCAATCTGCACGATCTTGCCGTCCTTCGCATCCACCCACAACGTCCCCTCCAGAAGATACGGTTCCTTCCGTCGCGGCGTCAGTACAAGGGCAACGCAATCCCGCCCGTCCACCCTCAGGATGCCGCTCAGCTTCACCTTCATCTCGTAGTTGGCTGTAGTTACCCACGCCCCCTCTCTTATGCCGGGTTCGTTCACGTGCTGCTCATTGTCCAGGATCGCGTGTAATACCAGGTTTCGTACCACCGTTGAACCGGTCTCGGAAACGATCGAGTAACTCTTGCCCGTCTCCTGCTTGTAAGTCGTCTTCACGGTCATTTCAGCCACCGGATGGACCTCATCCTTGCTTCTGAAGACCGCGTAGTGTTCGGTAACCGTGTACGCCGCAATCCCGTCAACCCGAGCTTTCACCGCCGCGTCAATCTTCTGCAGCATCGCGGCACTGTCAACCTGCTGGGCGCGAATCGTCCCAGCTCCGGCGCACAAAAAAAGAACCAGGCCCCAAGCCTGGAAGCTCGTTCTTGCCCGCAAACCAATCGTCATGCTGTGGATTCTCACTCAAACAAGCTTAACAAGATGTATCGAATGGCTCATCCGCAACCTCCATCAGCCCATTACGACACGCTTCGATTGCCCCTGAACAGATCCAGGAGTAGCACCCCAAGTGCAATCCCGAGCAGAAGATGAATCAGGCTTCCTTCCACATGCAGAATGAACCCGAGAAGCCAAAGCGCCACCAGAATTACCAAGATCGTCCTAAGCATGCTCTTCTCCTTTCATGCTTCTTGCGGCCTGGGCATGTCACTGCCCAGACCACAAGCGAACAATTCAGGCCGTGCGTCGATCTTCTTTACCTGGCTCCGGCTTCTGCTTTCGCGCCTCTCACGGCATCCAGGAACGGCTCAGCCGGAGCAGGCGGAGGCACCTGTCCGTGCAGCACTGCTCGCGTTGAAACTTCGGGGCCATAGACTGTCTTCATCGAGTCGTCATCTGTGCGGATGGCCGATCCCGACAGGTCCAGCCCAGCAAAGACTCCTTTTGCGCGCGAGTAAGTGAGTATCTCGGCATTCATCTTCCAGTCCGTGTCGGCCGAGGCATGGCGGCCCACCGGTCCAGCCGCTGCAGATGCGTCCGCGCCCACCTGGAACTTGCTTGAAAGCAAGCGCTCCATGCCCTTGTCATTCTGCACAATCATCACCAGGTCGACTCCTTCCACACCGATCTGCAGGCCCCAGCTCCCGCCGGTGATGGCAAAGAATGCCGGGGCACTCCACCCTTTCTCCGTACGGCAGGTCGCAACGCCTCTTCCGCCTTCGGCGCCGAAGATGAATCCGCCCTTCACCATGTGAGGCACCACCGCAACGCATTTCGCGTGCTCCAGCACCTCTTCCGGAATCCCTTTGTCCGGAGCGGACATGATCTCGTGCATCACCGCAGCGGCGTGCTCAAGCCGGTCGGTAGTCGGATTGGTTGAAGAACCCGCCCAGCTGAAACTAGCCAGGCCCAGTAGCGCAGTCAACCTCATGATTTTCTTCATCTCGGTCTCCTTCGGCATGCGTTCCTCATTCTCAATGCATTCGCAATCAAGAGTTCCAGTCAAAAGGTCTTTCAATGCAGCAGGTTAGTTTTCCTCTTGCGCGTGAGTACACGGTGTCGGTCTCAGGCCTTTCCCGCTGCTCTTGGTTTGAATGAAACAGCAATCATTTGGTTGCTCTGCCTCAGAAATCGAATTCAGCGCTTCGTAAATGCATGCTGCGACATAGGTTGCCCATGCGCTATGCTGGACTCCGGTACGAGGTCGGAATTGTCCCACGAATCCCAACCGAAACGAGAACGCTACGAAGTAGGTGTGCGCGGTGTCGTGCAGGGCGTCGGCTTCCGCCCTTTCGTCTACCGCCTCGCGCTTGAAGAGGGACTCGCCGGCTTCATCGGCAACGACACCGATGGAGTCACAATCGAAATTGAAGGCCCCTCCGCGTCGCTCGAATCGTTCCTTGCCCGCCTCCGCTCCGACGCGCCGCCCCTCTCGCGCATTGACTCCATCACCGCCTGCGAAACGATACCCATCGGCGACACCGGCTTCCGCATCGTCGCCAGCGAAGTCCTCGGCCGCGTCTCGACGGGGATTCCCGCGGATGCCGCCACCTGTCCCGATTGCATCCGCGAGCTGCTCTCGCCCACCGACCGTCGCTACCGATATCCCTTCCTTAACTGCACCAACTGCGGCCCACGCTATACCATCACCCGCCGCATCCCATACGACCGCCCACAAACATCGATGGCGCGTTTCAAGATGTGCCCCGCCTGCCAGGCCGAGTACGACGACCCTGCAAACCGCCGCTTCCACGCTCAGCCCAACGCCTGCTGGGACTGCGGCCCGCAGCTCTCCCTCGTCGTCGCGGACGGACGCCCACTGTCGGATGAAATGGCGAAACTGCCGAGTGCCCCATACATTCCGCGTTCTCTAGCGGAATGGGTCGGAGAGCGCAAAGATCTCTCCGACGAAAATCTCGCCCGCAAAGATCTCTCCGTTTTGAAAGGGCACGACTTCAGTCGTGCCGCAAACGCACAGGAATTAGAAGGGGCTTTAGCCCCTGAGGGACACTTCTTTAACGATTCACTTGGCCCAGTCGAACAGGCCATCAATCTCTTAATGAAAGGTCAAATCCTCGCCATCAAAGGCATCGGCGGTTTCCATCTCAGCGTCGATGCCACCAACGAGGCCGCCATCACGCGTCTTCGTCAGCGCAAGTGCCGCTATGGAAAACCGCTGGCCGTCATGGTCCGCAACCTCGGAGCAGCACGCGCAATTTGCGACCTTACCGAAGCCGAAGAAAAACTCCTCACCACTCCAGCA
>DASRLI010000208.1:0-5172 GCA_035648535.1 Occallatibacter sp.
GCGCTGGTTTATCCGATTCTGCCGGATTCGGCTGCGAAGGTTTGGCGGCAGCTTGGGCAGGGCGAAATTTCTGAAGCAGCAAAGAAATCATTTTTGGTAAATCTCGCGTGGGGCGGATTGAAGGCCGGAACGAAATTTGGCGAGCCGGCGCCGCTGTTTCCACGCGCGGAGAAGGATGCGGTCGAGCGTATGCAGAATATTGAAGACGAAAATAACAAGAGTGTGATTGAGGCTGCCGGCGGGCAGGAGCACGCAGCGAAATCGGCGCCGGAAGCGCCTGCGTTGGCATTGGGTGTTTCGCCTGTGCCCGCGCCGCCAGAACCGACTGTGGCACCCGCCCCTGGAGCACCTTCGGCGGTTCCCCCGACATTGCTTGCGACCGATGCATCGGCCCAACCCGCTGCGGTTCAGGCTACCGCGCCAGCTACGGCTTCGGCGGAGCCGCAGCATATTTCCATCGACGATTTCGTCAAGGTGGATTTGCGGGTGGCGCAGATCCTGGTGGCCGAGCGTGTTCCCAAGGCCGACAAGCTGCTTCGGCTTGAGGTGGACCTGGGCTACGAGAAGCGGCAGATTCTGGCCGGCATTGCGCAATTCTACGAGCCGGAAAAGCTGATAGGGCGGAAGATCGTGATTGTGGCCAACCTGGCTCCGCGCAAGATGAGGGGCCTGGAATCGAATGGAATGCTGCTTGCCGCTTCCCTGCCCGACGGTGCGCCGGTGCTGGCTGGATTCCTGGAAGAGGTTCCGTTGGGCGCGCGGTTGAAGTAGCTGAAGAATCGCGTGCGTAGAACCGCGGCTTCTAGCTTCCCCAACAATCCGCAACGTATTCGCCGGAGGTCCCTCTTGCTGATCGATTCTCACGCGCACATTGATAGCGAGCGCTACGCAGACGACCGCGCGGCGATGCTGGCTCGTGCGCGGGAGGCGGGCGTGGGAGCGGTGCTGGCCATCGGCATCGGCGAAGGACCGGCCGAGATGCAGCAGGCGCTCGATATCTGCAGGCAGTTCAACGGGCAGCCAAATCTGCCCCGGCTATTCGCGAGCGCGGGCGTCTATCCGCACAACACACACGAGGCGAACGACGCCGCATTGGCCAAGCTCGACAGCTTGTTGGCCGAGCCGGAGGTGATTGCCTGTGGGGAGATTGGCCTCGACTACTACCACGAGGGCGCGCCGCACGATGTGCAGCGCCAGGGGCTCATCCGCCAACTGGAGATTGCCGCGGCTCGAAAGCGGCCGATTCTGATCCATTGCCGGCCGAAAGACGATACGACAAACTCCTGGGACGATCTTTTCGACATCCTCGAAGTTCACTGGCGGCCGACCGGCTTAGGCGGCATAATGCACTGTTTTGGAGCCGGATGGGAGCAGGCGCGGCGGTCGCTGGACATGGGATTTCTGGTCTCGTTTGCCGGAAACCTGACCTATCCCAAGGCGCAGCCGCTGAGGGACGTGGCCGCGCGGATGCCGCTGGATGGCGTTCTGGTGGAAACCGACGCTCCGTGGCTGGCTCCAGCGCCCAACCGCGGCAAGCGTAACGAGCCAGCCTGGGTTGCGGAGACGGCCCTGGTTCTGGCCGGGCTGATGGGCGTTGAACCGGAAGAAATCGCTGCGGCAACCACGAAAAACTTCCTCAGACTGTTTCGGCTTAGGGCGGACGTGGGAAACTGGTAGAGGTACTGCGTACGGCAGCCCTTTGGTTTGTTTTTGAGGATAGGAAAGCCATGGCCCAGGAAAATTCGTTCGACATTGTGAGCAAGGTGGACATGCAGGAAGTCCGCAACGCTCTCGATCAGGCGCTCAAGGAGATTCACCAGCGTTTCGACCTGAAGGATTCCCATTCGGAAGTGACTCTCGAGGGCAACGATGCGATTCAACTTGCCTCCGACGGGGAGTACCATCTGGAAGCGGTCAAGGACATCCTGGCGGCAAAGCTGGTGAAGCGGGGCGTCTCGCTCAAGAACATGACCTATGGCAAGCTTGAGCCCGCCGCGGGCAAAAGCGTGCGCCAGAAGATATCCTTGCAACAGGGCATCCCCGTGGAAAAGGCGAAGGAGATCGTTCGCCTGGTCAAGGACTCGAAGAAGAAGGCGCAGGCCAGCATCCAGGGCGATGCAGTCAGAATATCCAGCAAAGACCGCGACGTGCTTCAATCAATCATTGTTTTGCTGCGAGCAAAAGACCTGGGTCTGGAATTGCAGTTCACCAACTACCGCACAAATTGATCGGCGGAAAACATCGGAACGAGAACCGGAGAGCCTTGAGTACACTGGCGATAGCGACGGCGAGAGAGGTCCTCGATTTGCTGCGGGACGACCTGGTGGCAATCGAGCAGGAGTTGGGCCGCGACGCCGCCTCGGGCGTAAGCACTATTACGGAGATTGCCGAATACCTGCGCGAGGGCGGCGGCAAACGCATACGCCCCTCGCTGCTGCTGCTCTCTGCACACATGCTTGGATATTCGGGCCAGGGCGCCATCCGGCTAGGTGCTGTAGTGGAGATGGTCCACACAGCAACGCTGGTTCACGACGACATTATCGACGGCGCGGATACGAGGCGCGGGCGGCCATCGGCAAACACCGCCTGGGGCAATGAAAAATGCGTTCTGGCCGGCGACTGGCTTTACATGCAGGCCTTCAAGGTCTCCCTGGAAGAGAAAAATCTGCGGGTGCTCGAATTGCTGATCGGGCTAACGCAGCAGATGGTCGAGGGCGAGCTGTTGCAGATTCAGAAGCTCGGTAAAGCCGTCTCCGAGGCCGAGTACTACGACCTGATCTTCCGTAAAACGGCCTGCCTGTTTTCGGTTTCCATGCGTTTGGGAGCGGTGCTGGCCGGAGCCAGTGAAGCCGAGGAGACCCGCCTGGCTACTTATGGCCGGACGGTTGGCCTAGCCTTCCAGATTGTGGACGATGTGCTGGACCTGACGGGGACCGAAGAGGTGCTGGGCAAGCCGGTGGCGAGCGATCTGCGCGAAGGCAAGGCGACCTTGTCGGTGATCCACTCCATCGACCACGGAACGGCAAAGGACCGGCAGACTATTCAGCGGGTTTTGGACGACCGCAGCTTTGAGAATGTAAGCCGCCAGCAGATCCGGGAGATTCTGATCCGCAACGGCTCAGTGGAGTATGCCAGAACGGTGGCTGACCGCTACGCAGAGCAGAGCCGCCAGGCTTTGGCTCCGCTGGCTGACTCCGAGTTCAAGCGCGCCCTGCTGTGGGTGCCGGACTTTGTTGTGGCGCGGGAGAAGTAATGGCACAGAAAAAAACCGGACAGCCATTGTGGGGCGCGGTCGACCAATACCTGGGCGGCATGCTGGCTCCGTCTGACGAGCATCTTGAAGCCGCGCTCAAGGCCAACCAAAAAGCAGGGCTACCGGCAATCGATGTGTCTCCGCTGCAGGGCAAGTTTCTTCATGTGCTGGTGCAGATGACGCAGGCGAAACGGGTGCTTGAGATCGGATTGCTCGGCGGCTACTCAACCATCTGGATGGCGCGCGCGTTGCCGAGGGGCGGACGCATTGTTTCGCTGGAATTCAGCCCAAAGCACGCGGAAGTGGCTCGCGCGAATCTGAAGCGTGCCGGCCTGCTGAGGCGGGTGGATGTGCGTGTGGGTCCGGCTCTCGACAGCCTGCCGGTGCTTGCTCGAGAGCGCGGCGGCAAGTTCGACTTGATCTTCATCGACGCGGACAAGGCGAACAATCCGCATTATCTGGACTGGGCCCTGAAGCTTTCGCGGCGCGGATCGGTGATCTTGGTGGATAACATCGTGCGCCAGGGAATGGTGATTGAAGCCAAAAGCGTTGATCCCGACATCAAGGGGACGCGCCGTTGCCTGGAGATGATGGCGGCCAATCCGCGGCTAAGCGCTTTTGCGATGCAGACCGTTGGAGCGAAGGGCATGGACGGGTTCGCAATGGCCGTGGTGATCAAGTAAATCCCGAGCGGATCGGCCTGGACTGCAAGAAAAAATCTCCAACAAATGAAGTTCGGCGGCCAGATTTCAGGTTGCGGCGGTAGAATTCTCTGCAACATGAACGAGCGTCTTGAGAAGATACGCCAACTGCTGAGCGAACTTGAAGCCGAGATGAAGAGTGGGACTCCGGGAGCAGATCGCGACTTCGCTGTCGAGGAGTTACCGCTCGTGATTCAGCAGATCGTGGACGACCTGCAACCGCTGCTGACACCTTACGACGCCGCGTTCTACTGGTATCTCTTTCGGCATTCCATCGCCAAGGACGGGAACCCTCTTCTCCGCGTGAGCACTCGCCACCTGAGCAAGGCGGTTGTTCGTTCTTCCTATTCTCAGGCAGTTGAAAACACGATCTCTCTGGGCAAGGTACAGGAGACGATTCGAGCGCTGGAGAGTATCGGCGCGATTCGAAAAGAAGGCGATCCGAATCGGGATGGCACGTTGTATCGGGTGATGACACCGGACGAAATTGACGCCTGCTTGAAATTCCGCTCTGAGCGGACGACGTCGGAACTGCAACTTAAATTTCCATCCTCCAGCATCGAGGTCCACTAGAGTGGATCCAGAATGGTCGGCAATCCCGCCGTCAGGCATCCTGAACGACGGTTCCCTGGTGGTAGACAATCTTCCAGCCGTCTGAAGTCTTCTGCCAGATCGTGGACCGCCGGGTTAGGCGCGTGCTGTCCTGAAGCAGCGTATAGGTCAGCAGATAGACATCCTCAGCCAGCCTGCGGCAATTAAAGTCTCTGGTCTCCCATACATCGGCCTGCGGAGAGTCGCGGCGCTGCTCCAACACATCCAGAACGAATTGCCTGGAGTAACGGCGGCCAGATGCGCCGGTCTCCCAGAAGTCTTCTACGGTCATCTTTTCGAGCTCGGCTCGGGACATTGCGGAGTCCGGCCAATGAAAGATCGGTTCGAGGCTGGAGAGTTCAGCGAGGATGTTTTTGAGATCAGGATCGGTGGTGAGAGTCGGCTCCATGGCTAAAAGCATAGCGATGTCTCCCACCCTTTTCGCAAAAAACGCAAAAAAAGATTGAGCACCGATTCAAGGAGTTTATTTGAAGGTCTCTATTTGTCCGCCATCAGCAAGCGCAGTGCGTCGGCATAGTGCTCGGGCAGGGGCTTTTTGTTCAACTGGTCGTCGCAGACAACGTGCACCGTCTCGCCCTCCGCTAACAGCGTGGGCTGTTCCCCTTC
>DASRLI010000209.1:0-5567 GCA_035648535.1 Occallatibacter sp.
GACCGATGCCAGAGAACAACGGTGTCAGGCTGGCCAAGTATCAAGGCTTTTCACCAACCTGTCCAAAGGCGACGCAAAACGACCCAAAACAACTTGTCCGGAGCAGAAAACCGCGGATGCGGACGGCGACGCGCCAAGACCGCAAGCTGCTGCCGCAGGGCTAGGTTTTCAAGAAGGAGATGACGGCGAGAACGAAGAGACCGGATGAACAGAAAGAACAGGAGCCTCAGCAGACACGGCATGGATGGGTTATACCAAAGAAAGCATGGTGGAAATCCCGCCAAATGTGGTTCGAGATAGGGATGTTCCCCAACTCTCTTTACTGTTAAGAATCGCGCACACCCCGCACCGATGATATTTTGGCGAGGCACAGGCTTCGAATGATGCCGCCGTTTCCATAACCCCCTCTAAAACTCCGTACAGCGGTTTGCCCCAGTACGGCTTCAAGGCTGACTTTTCAGATGATGCCTTCCTGTCTGCCGATCTACTTAAGCCTGCTCCCGGCGTGCGCAACGCAACAAACAGTTTGCTTCCATCCTTCGTATCGTCCAAGACTGAGACCTGTGATCCCGTACTGAGCCGGGCAGGTTTCCTCTTCGTGATACCGTCACTAGGGCCTCACGGCCTTACCCCAGAGGTCCTCGCTCCGGTCAGGGTTATAGTGTCCCTGTCCATCGACACTTATTGACCTCATCCGAGCCACTCACGAGCACTCCCCGATTTCCCAGCTTCGCCAGTTATACGGAGAGCCATTGCTGTGCGGGAGTGCCTAGGCCGCGGCGGGACGATTCGCGCTTGTGTTGCTGTTCGTCTGCCCACTGGCCGTCAATTGCGCCTGCGGGATAGCCAGCACAATCGCCAGTACTGCCAGATCCTTCAATATCATGGCGCAAATGTACCATATTGCATCGATTGGCTGTATGAGCCGGATCACGTTGGCGACTGCCTCTGGTCCGCCGCCGAGTGCCCCAGAAGACCTGTGGACAGGGGCGGTTTTTATGTAAATAGAGCTTGAATTGACATCTGATATATCGTATTCTGCCTCTCAGCCTGTTCGTATTCGCGCCCCTGCGAGTGTGGACGCTTTCCCCTACAGGGTTAATTTGGCTGCACGGTCCGCCACTTTGGAGGTCACAATGAAGCATACTCAGATGTTCTGCGTCGCTGCCTTGTGCAGCGTCTTCGCCCTTGGAGCATGGGGGCAATCCACCGCTACAATTTCCGGTACGGTCACCGATCCCAGCGGCGCCGTTGTTGTGAACGCGCATGTGACGGTGCACAGCCTGGCCACCGGCGCCGACCGGGTGATTAACACAGACACGGACGGCCTGTACGCCGTGCCTTCACTGCAACCCGGCGACTATAAAATTCAGGCCACCGCGCCCGGCTTCAGTACCTACACCGTGCCCAAGGTCACACTGAACGTCGCGCGGCAGGTCACTGTGAACATGCATCTCGCAGTCTCCACAGCAGGCGAGACGGTGCAGGTGGAGAGCGCGACTCAGCAGATCGAATCGCAGACAATTACCGTCGGCCAGGTCATCGACAACAGATCCGTGCAGGATCTGCCGCTCAACGGCCGTCACTTCCTCGACCTTACTGTGCTCACACCTGGAGGTGTAGTTGCTCCAACCGCGGGCAACCTTACCTCGGCCAGCCGCGGTCTGGGAGCGAACTCCTTTATTACCGCGGGCAATCGGGAAGACTCGGTGAACTTCCAGATCAATGGCATCAATCTGAACGATATAAGCCAGAACCAGATCACCTTCCAGCCATCGATCAGCACAACATCGGAGTTCAAGATCAACAACTCCACTTTCAGCGCGGAGTATGGGCGCAGCGATGGCTCGATAGTGACGGTAGCGACACGCTCAGGCACGAATCGGTTCCATGGCGAGGCGTTCGACTACTTCCGCAATGAGGCCCTGGACGCCCGCAACTATTTCAACCGCAGCTTTAGCCCCGCAACCGGACTTCCGCTCGTTGGCAACACGGGGAATAAGGCTCCATTGAAGCGTGACAACTTTGGTGGCTCCGCAGGTGGTCCGATCTGGAAAGATCACACGTTCTTCTACGGCAGCTACGAAGGCCTGCGGCAGCATCAGGGCATTCTGCAAAACAGCACAGTGATTTCGCAAGCCAATCAAACGGCAATCGCCGCCAATAAAGCGAACGCACCGGCGGCGGCTGCACTGGCTGCGCTTATCCCGCTACCGAATAGTGGGAACAATTATGTTTCGTTCACGCCCGGGCCGGTGCAAGTTGACCAGTTCACCGGCGATGGCCTCGATCAGATAGGTTCAAGCGACACGCTGCACGGCTTTTATGCCTTCCAGAAGGACGTGCGCACGGAGCCTGCTTTGCAGGGCGACACGATTCCCGGCTGGGGCGATCACCGCAACGCGCATCGCCAGATAGGCACCATCAGCGAGACGCATATCTTCAACCCATCAATCGTGAATGAAGTGCGCCTGGGGTTCAACCGCATCTCCATCGCGTTTAATCCGGCCAACACCATCAACCCCAACAGCGTCGGGCTCGGCGACGGCCTGACTGGCAATGTGGGTATTCCGCAGACCACGCTTTCGGATATCGGCCTGGTCTTCGGTGGGCCGTCCGGTTTCCCGCAAGGCCGCAATGACACGACCGGTGTATTGTCGGATTCGGTCACCATGATCAAAGGCAAGCACACCATCAAGTGGGGCGGCGAGTTCCGGCGCTACCTTGTGGCTTCGTTTGCCGGGAACATCGGTACCCTGACGTATACGACTTCGACCACGCCGACCAGCCTTTTTCAGACCGACGTGGCCACCGTATTCAGCATCCAGCCGAATATAGTTTCAAGCCGCATCTATGCTGATGCGGCGAGTGGGTTTGTGCAGGACAACTTCAAGGTGACTCCCTCGCTGACGCTCGAGTATGGTCTTCGCTTTGAGTGGAACGGAACGCCGGTGGAGGGAGCGAATCGCTTCACGATCTTTAACCCTTCTACAGTGACGCTCACGCAGGTGGGAACAAACGGGCTGGCGGCAAACTCCGCGTACAAGCAGAACTACAATGTTGAACCGCGGCTTGGATTTGCGGACGATGTTTTTGGCACCGGCAGAACAGTGGTGCGCGGCGGCTATGGCTATCTGACCGACCAGCCGGTTTCGGGTGTCGTGACTGCGCTGGCATCCAATCCTCCCTTCAGCACCGCGGTCTCCTATAACAGCACTCCCATTCCGGTGTCGTCACTGTATGCCTCAGCCAAGGCCTCGGGCATTTCGCTCTATGCAGTCAACCCGAATTACAAGAATGCTTACATCGAGAGCTACAACCTGAACGTGCAGCAGGCGCTGCCATGGGGCATGGTGGGATCGGTCGGCTACTACGGGTCTGTAGGAAAGCATTTGGAAATTGAAGCCAATGCGAACCAGGTGGTGGGTGCGACCAGCGCTACGCAGGTGCATCCGTTCACGACGCTCTCGGCCAGCAGCCCCATCAAACCAGGTGCGGCGATTGCTTCGAACATCGGCTACAGAAACAGCATTGGCCACTCGAGCTACAGCGCCATGTGGGCTGTGCTCAGCAAGAACATGGGCAACGGTCTTGAGTTCAACATGAACTACGAGTGGAGCAAGTCACTGGACATCAACTCGCTCGGCTCGCAGGGCGGCTTGAATTTGGTAGACAGCAACAACCCCAGTTTGAACTATGGGCTGTCGGACTTCGACGTGCGCCAGCACTATGCCGGAACCGCGATCTACATGCTGCCCTTCAAGCGCAACCGCCTGGTCGAGGGTTACCAGCTTTCAACCATCGTCCAATACCAGACCGGGAACCCGGTCAACATCCTGGCCGGCAGTTCAAGTTTCAACGGCATCACCGGCATCGTTCGACCAACGCAGGTCGGTAATATAACCATGTCGAAGCAACAGCTTGCTGGACTCGCCAATGTCACGTTGTTCCAGAGCACCGGGCTGGGCTACGGCGGAACCATCTGCGATGTAACAAACTACACTTCAGCGTGCAGCATTGAGGTTGTGGGAACACAAGCAAGCGCCACTGCAACCACGGCGCCCACTGTTTACACCGGCCTGGGCACCATGCAGCGTAATTCTTCCACTGGGCCGGGCTTCGCGGATATCGATCTCTCGGGAGAAAAAGATACCAAGGTCTTTGAAGGGCTCACCTTTATTCTCCGGGCGGATGCCTTCGACATCCTCAACCACCCCAACTTCGGTCAGCCGTCGGGCAACGTGCAATCGTCGACCTTTGGTCAGATATCCTCAACCCGCTTCGCCACCAGCGACGGCGGCTCTTCGCGTCAGCTTCAGATCAGCGCTAAGTTCATTTTCTAGCTGCTGAGGCGGATTATGGGCGTGCGCTCTGACAGGGAAATATTGCAAGCCAGAGCGCACGTTCTGTTGGAGCTTAAGATCTCAAGAATCTCCTCACATTTGTGACGAAACGAAGGAACCGTGGGATCGAGAGACCCGTGTTTTTGTGTAGAATTCGACGTGATTTCAATTCCCTTTTTTCGCTATGTTCAAGATTCCTAAGTATCCAAACCTGACTGAGCTTGCCTATCTCCATATCAAGCGAGACATCCTTGAGGGCTCTTTCAGCGAAGGCACAAAGTTGACTGAAGACACGCTTGCTGCCCGGCTCGGCATCAGCAAGTCGCCCGTACGCGAAGCTCTTAACCGCCTGGAGAGCGAAGGGCTGGTGTCGATTGAACCGCGCCGCGGCGCCTACGTTCGCAGGTTTACGCTCCAGGAGGCCTGCGACCTTTACGGCCTGCGTGAGGTGCTGGAAGTTCACGCCGTCGGCCTTGCCAGGATTACGCCCTCCTTGCTCAAGGACCTTGCAGACAGCATTAAGCGCATCAAGGCTGACCTGCAGGAGAGAAATACGATTGCCTATGTCGAGGAAGATATCCGGTTTCACAACCTGATTGCCGCGGCTACTGGAAACAAGGAGCTCTGCAGGATCCTGGAAAATATCAGCCAGAAGACTGCCCTGTGCCGATCGAAAACTTATCGGCTGGTGGCTGCGGATTCTCCGGACTGCCACGACAGAATCTACCAGGCGCTGAAAGAAGGAAACCGTGAACTCGCCCGGCAAGCCATGCGCGAGCACATTCTCTTCTTCCGCGATGCCCTGCTCTGCTGTCTTGAAGCTGAAGAATCGAACACTGACTCCAGCGAAGAGGCCGATCTGGCCGCCGCCGGTGCGAGCGACGCGGATTGACTCGAGTTACGCAAACGGAGAGCACTCCTCGATCGCGATTACAACGTACATCCACGGCGCCCGCAAGACAGATCACAGGTACAATTCTGTGTTGATGGACGCCGGTCCTTTGCTCACTGAACGTCCATCCATCTGGAGACGGGGAAGAACAACATGGTTGAGCTGACACGGCGCTCGCTGTCAGCAACGGAACTCCTCGGCACTCTCCTCATCCAACGCAACACGGTACGTTCCGAAGTGTCGAAGCCCAACATCTTCAACTCACCGTGAATGCGCGGCGCGCCCCAAGTGGGATTCTCCGCGACCATGCGAAGGATCAACTCGCGCAATTC
>DASRLI010000210.1:0-12044 GCA_035648535.1 Occallatibacter sp.
GAAGCAGGCCATCACAATTCCGCTTGCCCCGATCAATGGACAGAGAACCATCAGTGTGCTGATTGAAGCGCCCGAGCTTGGCCAATCGGCCGGCCTGGGAGGAGCGACGACAGTGGAGTAGTTGAATGAAGGATTGGCGGAGTTCTCGGCAACGGTTGTTGGACCGAAGACTGTAAGAGTTTTGCTAGAGCCTGTTATTAACTTCATGCGAGCAGCCTGAAGAGTTGGGCGATCATGAGGCAAGCGAAGGCGAGGAAGTGGAAGGCCCCGAGGGTAGTGGCGAGTCTTTCGTAGTCGCGAGCCAGGCGGCGGAAGCGGGCAGCCCAAGCGAAGCTTCTCTCCACTACCCATCTTCGCGGTAACAGTACGAAGCCACGTTTGGCTTCGGTATGCTCGACTACTTCCAGTTGGATACCATGCTCGGCTGCCGCTTCTTCAGCCGCCTCTCCCGTGTAGCCCTGATCCACATAGGCCAGCTCGACGTTCTCTTCTGTGATCTGCTGCACTTGCCGGGCCAGTTCGCCGACCTGTGCGCGATCCTGCTCGTTGGCCGGCGTGACATGCAAGGCCAGCAAATGGCCCAGCGTGTCCACTGCCGCGTGGACCTTGGATCCTTTGCGCCGCTTGGCTCCATCGTAACCCGCTCGCGCCCCGGACTCGGGCGTGGATTGCAGCGTGCGGCTGTCCAGAATCATCGCCGTCGGTTGCGCCTTGCGTCCTGAGAATTCGCGTAACAACATGCGCAAGTCCTCGACCATCGTCTCGAAACATCGGGCGCGAATCCAGCGCTGGGTCTGTTGATAGACCACCGGCCACGGAGGAAGATCGTTGGGCATGTAGCGCCACTGGCCGCCGGTGCGCACAATATAGCGCAGGCCGTTGAACACCGCCCGCAAGTTGTGGTCCCGCTGTTGGGCGTCCTCTTTGCACAGCGCCAGATAGGGCGCTACAAAGGCCCACTCCTCGTCCCTCACATCGCTCGGATACCCGCTCTGCCCTCTGTTCCCCATACCCCCATCGTCTGCGACCACGGGACGCTTGGACATTTCTTTGATTTCAAAGGAATAAAGTTAATAACAGGCTCTAGGTCCACTTTGTGAAGTTGTGGGCCTGAATTTTGCTAGTTTACGGTTACCGGTAAGGTGAGCTTCTCTCCTCAAGATTGGCTCAATACCCAGGAGGACGCATGTACATCGATCTGCCTTTCGCATCGACGATGCGAGTTGACACGCGCAGCCATCTTTGGCGATATGCGTCAGAGGAGGTTTGCGAGTGGTGGCACCTGTTTGAGCAATGGACTGAGTCACTCGCGAAGCCTGAACGCGACCGGGTTGAGGCGCGGCAGGGAGAGTGTGCATGAGAGCGCTATCGCTCCTTGCGCCAGGCGATGCTCGCGTCACCGACGTTCAGGAACCGCCACCCACAGGAGGCGGCTTGCTGCTGCGAGTAGAGATGGTTGGCCTCTGCGGGACTGACCTCAACAGCTTTCGTGGCAACAATCCGCTGATCACATACCCGCGCGTCCTTGGGCATGAGATTGCTCAGCCGCTGCACCCGCTGCTTGCCCACGCGAATGCCTTGCGCGCGCAGTTGCCGCCAGATGCGCGGCCATCCACACGCTCCGCGATTCTCCGCATAGACGGCGCTGATGTGAACCAGCAGTGCTTCGTCGTTGAGGTGTCGGCGCTGTGCAATATCCACACGCCGCGCCAAGTGTTCATGGGAGCCAGAGACGCTCACCAGCAGCACCCGGCACTGCACACAGATCGGCCAGACCAGCTTGTTGCGTTGAATAAAGGCGTACTTCATTTCTGGCACTTCGCGAAGAACGCCGTCGCTTTTCCCGGGATGTCGCGCTCCATCGTCACACGCGCCAGCTCAGCCTGTAGGCGGCTGTTCTCCATCTGCTCGGCAGTTACCTGTGGCTTGCTGCTGGCACCTTTCAAGGTTCCAGCTCGATGTTCCCTGACCCAGTTGCCCAAAGTCTGCTCAACCACTCCCAAGCTGCGCGCTGCTGCCGCCTGGCTCTGGCCCGACTCAACAAGCCGTGCCGCCTCTTGCTTGAATTCAAGCGTGTACCTGCCCCGCTTCCCATTCCTCATCTTCGCTACCCTTTCGCATTAGAATAGCTTGCTAAGGGATACGGTTTGCGGGGGCAAGGTCAGTCAGTCTGAAAAGGATGCTCGCATGCGGAGCGAGCGATGCGTGCACACCTTTCCCATCCGCTACAGTCGCAGCAGGAGTTTTTCCTGCCCAGAGATCCTTGACGCCGTAATTCGATCCCGCCAATCCGATGCTCTGCCACGAAAAGCTGGGGTTCTGTGCTGCGTCAGAGGAATTGAAAATCGCAGCGTAGCGCGCGCTGTTCGATCCCTCTGACGTCCAAACGATGACCCCATCCTTGCGGCTGACCTCGTGACCATGCGTACTTTCCTGGTTCACTGCCAGCACATCTGCATTGGTCAACAGGCTGAAAGTGAAATCATCGCTCGTCACCAGGTCTCCGCCAAACATCAACTGCGAACGAAAAATTACCCAGAGTGTCATCAGGGTGATTTGCTCGTCGTGGGTAAGCAGGCTCTTGCGGTCGTCACCGCGCTCACCTCGAATGGCAATGTGCCCCAGCGGCAACATGTCTGCATCCGGCCACCCTCCCGGGTGAGAGTCGTTCTCCCACCGATGCGCGCGGTCAAACTGCTCTTTGATATCGATCCAGCGATCCCAAAAGTCATTCGAGATGCGCCACATCTGGGCGTTCGCCTTTAGATCTTCATACTTCTCAATCGGCGCCGGCCCTGGTGACAGGCTGAGCACAATCGGTCTTCCGGTCTTCTTCAACGCCACGCTCAAGGCATGAATCTCAGGCCCCCGAAAAGGCCGGCTCATGTCATCTGCCTTGACGAAGTCCACGCCCCACAACGCGTATAACCGAGCAATCGAATCGTAATAGGCCTGGGCGCCAGGCTTTGTCATGTCCACGCCATAGGTGTCTTCCATCCCCGCCCACTTGCACACATTCACCTTATCGGCCACCTCCGCCGCGTGAAACTTCGTTCCTTCGATCGGCAGATTCTTGTCCACGGCCTCACGAGGGATTCCCCGCATGATGTGAATGCCAAACTTCAAGCCCTTGCTGTGAACATAGTCCGCCAGCGGCTTGAAGCCCGCCCCGGAAGTCGCGGAAGGGAAGCGATTGGGGGAAGGGACGAACCGGCCGTAGCTGTCCATCGTCACGCGGCCACGAGGAATATATCCATGCGCATGTGCATCCGGTTGGTACCACTCGATGTCCACCACGACATATTGCCAACCGAACTTTGCGAGCTTGGTGGCCATCACATCCGCGTTTGCCTTCACTTCGTCTTCGCGAACAGACGGACCAAATGAGTCCCAGCTGTTCCAGCCCATAGGCGGCTTTGGCGCCAGCACCGTTGAGTTCGTTTGCGCTGACAGCCCGGTAAAAGAAAGCAAGCCGGGCAGCACCGCAGCGCGATATAGGAGATTGCGAAAAGTCATGGAATTCACCTTCTCAACTGCAGGATGAGACAGCCCGCCCAACCGCGAGTAGCGTTACAGTTAACGCTTACTATTCGTGTCCGAAGATATCCATCCATCCGTGGCCTTGTCAAATCCAAAGCCGCGCTTCCTGCTCCACCCAAACCATCTGCCATCCTGGTGGACTTCGCTCCTACATGATTCGCATCGTCATTCCGCCATCGATCACAAAGTTTTCCCCGGTAATGAAGTCGTTTTGGACGACGCTCACGATCAACTCCGCCACGTCTTCAGGCTTTCCTTCTCTGTGCAATGGAATACGATTTCGAATGTTGACTTCAACTTGTTCCGGCGTGAGGAAATCCTGAAACGGCGTGCGAATGACGCCCGGCGAAATACAGTTGACGCGAATGCCCTTGTCCGCCAATTCGCGCGCCAGAGCTCGGGCAAATTGTGGCAAAGCTCCCTTCACGACCCCATACGCCAATGCACCCAGGCAGCCGCGCAACCCGGCGGCTGACCCTAACAGAACGATCGCCCCTTCGCGCTGTTGGGCCATGAGCGGCGCCACTGCTTTCGCCAAGTGATAGATCGCATGCACATGAACAGCGAACGCATTCACCTGAAGTCACGTTGGCCCGATTCTGAGGACAACGAAAATCGAACGCTACCGGCCATGAGAGATGCTGGGGGACAGAGTGCAACTCTACAAGCGGCTTCGACTCGAATACCAACAAGGCCTTGGAACCATCAGGGGAGTCGCAGAAAAATACAACGTGCATCGTCGTACTGTTAGGGCAGCCCTCAAGAACGCTGTGCCGCCGAAGCGAAAAGTTACGCCTAGGGAGCGGCCGAAAATGGCGCTGGCCATACCGTTCATCGACGCTATCCTGAATAGCGACTTAAAGGCGCAGTTCAACCAGCGACATACGGCCCATCAGATCTGGGAACAGCTGCAAATCGAGATGCCCGGATGGGATGTTGGGGAATCGACTGTGCGGACGTATGTGCGGGTCCGAAAGACTGAACTGGATGGAGCTGGGCGGACGTCTTCTCAGATCGCATTAGCTTGGATGATGAAGATGCTGCAGAGTGACGTCCCTCTGCGGGTCATTGAAAAGGAGTTTCCAAGCGGAACAGCATCAAGCCTCGTGGGATTAATAAAAGGCGGCAGATTGCGGGAGCGCAAGAAAGCCCTAGCCGTTCTCGGCCGCCTTAAGGGAATACATGCAGCCGTCATTGCTCGATGTCTTCAGATGTCGCGCAGAACCGTCCGCGGCTACTTCAGCCGCTTTGCGAACGGCGGTATCAATGCACTGTTACCGGTGAAATCCGCCAAGCAAAAAGATGAGCCAGAACATGCGCAGTTCCTGTTTTCGCTGCTTCACTCACCTCCATCCTGCCATGAGATTAATCGAACCTCCTGGAGGATGGATGACCTTCACCGAATTATGGCTGAGAGTGGTCATCGCATGTCAAAAAAGCGCATACGTGCCTCGATCAAGACGGCCGGATTCAAATGGCGGAAGGCAAAGGTTGTACTCGCCAGCAACGATCCCGATTACCAGGCGAAAGTGAATGTCATCAAGCAAATCCTTTCGGATCTCAAGGAGGATGAGGCCTTCTTTTCCATCGATGAATACGGCCCGTTTGCGATTAAGCGAAAGGGCGGAACCAAGCGGATGGGTCCGGGCGAGAATTATGTGATCCCGCAATATCAAAAGTCGAAAGGCTGGCTGATCTTAACAGCTGCGCTCGAACTATCCCGAAACCAAATAAGCCACTTCTACTCCTTGAAGAAGAATACAGAGGAGATGATCAAGATGGCCGATCTAGTGCGCGCCGAATACCGGACTTGCCGGACAATTTATCTGTCGTGGGACGCCGCCTCATGGCACATATCGAAGAAGCTGTTCTCGCATCTGAATGAGATTAATCAGCAGGCGGTCCGAGACGGTTTCCCTGTTGTGAAGACGGCACCACTGCCGGCTTGTGCGCAGTTCCTCAACGTAATCGAATCAGTCTTCAGCGGGATGACTAAAGCAATCATTCATAATAGCGATTACGCCTCCGTTGAAGTTGCAAAGAATGCAATCAATCGATATTTCAGCGAGCGGAACGATTTCTTTCTCAGGAGCCCGAAGCGCGCCGGACGAAAGATCTGGGGAGAAGAGCGGGTGCCAAGTGAGTTTTCAGAAGCAAACAACTGTAAAGATCCAGTGTATTGTCGATTCCCCGAACGTAAAAGCTGATTGAGTTGGAGGGTCACTTTACTGCAGTCAAATCGCGGACAAAGAAGGTCTCACTGCGCTTAATCGGGTCTGACCCAAGTTTGGTGCAAAGCTTGAACAATGTTAGAGGAGACTCTATTATCACTTTCATGGTATATTACATCTATGGCATATGAGGTAGAGGTCTCTGACGAGTTCAAGGCCTGGTATGAAAACCTCTCAGAGCCTGAACAGAACAGTGTCGAGCGCGTGGTACTCATGCTGATGGAGGCTGGGCCGTCTCTTGGCTATCCCCAGAGCACTGGCATCAAGGATTCGAAATTCAGCCACATGCGGGAGTTGAGAATCCAGCACGAAGGGCGGCCATATCGCGTCCTTTACGCCTTCGATCCTATCCGTGTGGCATTGCTGCTGCTCGGGGGAGATAAGACGGGCGATGAACGCTGGTACGAAAAGATGGTGCCGAAAGCGGACGCCATTTACGAAGAACACCTGAGAACGATCAAGAAATAGCGCGGGGATACCCGTACCCACAGCAATGCAAAGGAGTGCAACGGTATGGCTATCAAGTGGAACGATCTGAAGCACAAGTCCTCTCCTGAGATTCGCGCGAATCTGAAGCGGGAAGCGGACGCCGAACTCGAGCGCATCGGCTTTCACAAGCTGCGCCAGGCGCGCCAGCAAACACAGGTTGCGATCGCCGAGAGACTCAATATTGCCCAGGGAGCCGTCTCCCGTATGGAGAAGCAGTCCGATTTCCTCTTGAGCACGCTGCGGGAATATGTCGGCGCTCTCGGAGGCCAACTGGAGTTGCGAGCGGTGTTCCCGGATGGGGACTTCGTTATCGAGACCTTGGCGCCAACGACGTCGACTAAGAAGCGTCCGTCCCGGGTCCGGCCGGCGAGTGGGAGGGCTGTGGCCAAGGCACGATGATGCTATCAGCGGCTCTTGTCAGCGCGACAGTCGGGCACTCGGCAAAATGCCGGTTGGCCCTGACACCCAGAAGGGGATGGAAACCCATCCCGCTCCTATTCGTGATGAAGTTGTCGTCTACTTGACGGAATGCATCCCTCCGTCCAGGGGCCGGCATGGGCGTCAAGGCCGCTAGGATGGTTTGGTGATTCCGAGGCAATATGAACAGGATACTCAAGCGGACGAAGACAATCGTTACCTTCCACGAATTTGCTGCACACTGTTGGAGCCTTGCGTCCGCATCCGGGTTGGCTTGCGCCTCGCCTCCTTAAAAAAGTCTGGCCACATGACGATGAATCCATTGCTCTCTGAGGGCTCACATGCACAACCTACAAACAAGGCCATCTGTAACGAAGCCTGGAAAGCAGTCCGGGAATCAGCTTCGTCGCCAACTCGGTGAACACACCAACACCATTCCGAAAGAGGAGCGGCTTCGGCGCACACAAGAACTCCTAGCGAATGATCTGGTCCGGCAGCGACTCGCAAAACAGATTGTCGAATCCGGCTTCCGCAGCCGTCTGGAAGACATTCACGCCGGGACTTTCCCGTCTTCGAAGACCGGCGACGGAACTGACATCGTGGTGACGTCGCCCTACGGAGAGATTCCCTGGAATCGGCTTGCCAGGATCTCCGACGATGAGATGAAGCAGCTCAACAAAGGCGCAGTCACATGGATGTACAACTTTCTGACAGACCTGCTGGGCGGTAATTGCTGGCCGCTTCTTGAGACGCTGCGCGAACGCGATCCACTCCCGCATTGGGATACACCAAACACCTAACGCGCTGTTGAACGAGTACGTCGGGGAAGGGCCACCCACGGCCTGGTCGCGTAGCCTAAGGGGACAAATGAAAGCAAGCGAATCCAGTGCCATTGCGGTTCTCGCTGAGAAGCCTTCGGTCGCCCAAGACATTGCCCGTGTTCTCGGAGCCAACCAGCGAGGCAAGGGCTATATCGAGGGAAACGGCTATGTTGTAACGTGGGCGATTGGACACCTGGTTTCCCTGGCTCAACCTCACGAGATTAACCCCGAATGGCGGCAGTGGCGCTTCGATCAACTGCCGATCTTGCCCGTCGAGTGGCCGCTGGTTGTCTACGAGAGAACCAAGGATCAGTTTGAAGTGGTGCGAAAAATCATGACCTCCGCACGGGTGTCGCGGATCGTGTGTGCGACCGACGCTGGGCGAGAGGGAGAACTGATCTTCCGCTACATCTACGAGGCGGCGAAGTGCAAAAAGCCCGTGAGCCGACTTTGGATTTCATCCTTGACTCCGGACGCCATCCGCAAAGGGTTCGACAAGCTTCGCCCAGCAAGTGAGTATGATCGATTGGCCGATGCCGCCAGCGGCCGAAGCAGAGCCGATTGGCTGGTTGGCATGAATCTGTCGCGTGCCTATTCGATTGTCTACAATGAGGAGCTCTCGGTCGGGCGGGTGCAGACGCCGACTCTCGGGATGATTGTCGATCGCGAACTGACTCTGAGGAGCTTTGTCTCCGAGGAATACATGGAGGTCGTCGCGACCTTTGAGGGAAAGGCAAATCAGAATAAGGGAGGTTATCAAGGAACGTGGTTTCGTTCCGAAGCAAAGTCGGCCAAGGACAACCAGGCTCAGGCGAACGCATCTCGATTGCCCGCCGATGGCCAGGAAGCCAACCTCATTATCCTGCGTGCTCATACGGGGGAATCGGTCATCGAGTCACTGTCTTCGGAGACGAAGCGGATGCAACCCCCTCTGCTTTACGACCTTACAGAACTGCAGCGGCATGCCAATCGCCTGTTCGGCTTCAGCGCACAACAGACCCTTGATACTGCCCAGGCTCTCTATGAGCGGCACAAACTGATCAGCTATCCAAGAACGGATAGCCGTCATCTCTCAGCCGATGTTGCGGCTACAGTCCGAGGGATTGTCGCCGCAGTTTCCTCAAGCTATACGCAACAACTGGCAGCAGGGACAGCAGAGCACCCGCTGGGAAAGAGGTATGTCGACGACACGAAAGTGAGCGACCACCATGCCATCATTCCCACTGCGGTTTCTCCGGAAAAGGTCCGCCTTGCCGAAGATGAGCGCAAGGTTTACGGCCTGATCTGCCGTCGCTTCCTCATGATGTGGCACGAAGATTACCTCCAGTCCGTGACGACCGTGATTACGGGAATCATGAATGGAAAGATTGTGGACCGCTATCGAACCACGGGCACCGTCGTGCAACAGATGGGTTGGAAGGCGCTTGATATCGGCGCGGAAGGACGAATGCGGGATACCAGAGCCGGTGCAGAGGAGGAAACTGCCGAACAGGTATTGCCCGTAACACTTGCCAAGGGGCAGCCTCAGGACGTCCGAGATATAGAAGCAAAGAAAAAGAAGACCAGGCCCCCGAAGCGATTTACCGAGGGCACACTCCTGACCGCGATGCAGACAGCGGGCCAAAGCCTGGACGAGAGAGAACTGTCCGAAGCGATGAAAGAGACGGGACTTGGCACGCCTGCCACACGGGCGGCCACGATCGAAGTGCTGTTGAAGCGCGGCTTTATAGTTCGCACGGGCAAGAACATGGAGGCAACGGGAAAGGGTATCCATCTCATTGAAGTGGTTCATCCCGAAGTGAAGAGCCCTGCGATGACCGGCCAGTGGGAGGCATTCCTCAAAAAGATCCATAACGGCGAATCCCAGCTGGAACCGTTTCTGGATGGCATCGGTCAATACGTCCGTTCCGTAGTTGGCAAAGTTCGTCAGACTTCGCCGGTCGAACGAGCTTCGGTTGCCGCCCCTCCTAAGATCTCCGATTCTCGTGATCTCCCAAGCCCATGGAACTTCTCTAACGGCGCTACTCTCACCGAGCTTCTGCAAAGCGCATTCGGCTTCTCCAAGTTCCGGCCCAATCAGGAAGCCGTCTGCCAGGCAGTCACGGCGGGCAAAGACGCACTGCTCGTCATGCCGACCGGCTCGGGCAAGTCGCTTTGCTACCAATTGCCGGGATTGGCACGCGGCGGGACCACTCTCGTGATCAGTCCACTCATCGCATTGATGGACGATCAGATGCTGAAGCTCAAGGAGCGAGGCTTTGCTGTCGAATGTATCCATTCAGGTCGCGATCGCGAGACATCCCGCCGTGTCTGTTCCGAATATCTGGGTGGAAAGTTGCAGTTCCTTTTCATCGCGCCAGAACGACTCCGGGTGGCGGGCTTTCCTGAAATGCTAGCCAAGCGAAAACCATCGCTGATCGCGATCGACGAGGCGCACTGTATATCCCAATGGGGCCACGATTTTCGCCCTGACTATCGGATGCTTGGCCAGTATTTGCCAAGCCTTCGTCCTGCACCGGTACTGGCACTGACGGCAACGGCGACGCCCCTGGTTCAGAACGACATCGTAAATCAGCTAGCTTTGACCGAGCCTACGCACTTCATCCATGGTTTCCGCCGCGAAAACATCGGAATTGAAATTGTAGAAGCTTTGCCTTCACAACGGCCTCCGCTTGCTCTCGAGATATTAATCGAAGCCAAACACCGGCCAGCCATCGTGTACGCCCCGACGCGCAAGCAGGCGGACAATTTGGCAGAGGAATGGGCGGGCGAGTTTGCCGTAGCCAGCTACCATGCCGGACTTGATGCCGAGAGGCGGCGGCGAGTCCAGGAAGAATTCATGGCGGGAAAGCTGGATGTCATGGTGGCAACCACGGCATTTGGGATGGGGATCGACAAGCCGGATGTCCGAACCGTAATTCACACCGCGCTGCCGGCCAGTCTGGAAGGGTACTACCAGGAGATTGGCCGCGCCGGACGCGACGGAAATCCGAGTCGCGCCATTCTCATGCATTCGTACGGAGACCGGCACACTCATGACTTTTTCTTCAGTCGAGACTACCCGGATGTTTCCTTGCTGGATCGAGTGTTCGCAAACCTTCAGGCAGAACCGCAACCTAAGGAGGCGCTCCGCAAAGCCTTGGCCATAGAGGAAGAACTTTTCGACAAGACTATCGAGAAACTTTGGATTCATAAAGGCGCCGTCCTCGACTTTGCAGAGAATGTAAGCCAGGGCGGCGGCCTTTGGCGTCCATCGTACATCCTGCAGGGAGAACAAAAACGGGCGCAGGTCGACCAGATGATTCGCTTCGCGGAGAGCAATCAATGCCGCATGATGTCTCTTGTTCGGCACTTTGGCGACACATCGGACGGAGCTACCGCTTGTGGCGTGTGCGATTTCTGTGCCCCGGCCAAATGCGTTGCCCAAAGATTCCGAAACGCAACGGAGCTGGAGCGAGGGGCCCTCTATCGAGTGTTGAGCGTCATGCAGTCGGTCCGCACCAAATCGACCGGCAAGCTTTACGCGGAGCTTTATCCAGGAAATGAGATCAGCCGGGACAACTTCGAAGAGGTTTTAGGAGCCATGGCCCGGGCAGAACTCCTAACGTTTGCCGATGCCGTGTTCGAAAAGCAAGGCAAACAGATTCCCTACCGCACCGTCAGTCTTACTCCAGCCGGGCGAGCTGCCAACCAGACTACGTCGGTGCTCTTCGTTATGAAGGATGCTCAACGGTCGGTTGCTAAACGCAAACTCAAGAAGAAACCCGGAAAGTCCAAGGGGTCTCAGATCTCCACCGCTCGAACGCAATCCGGGAAGGGCAATACACGAGCAGTTGCGTCCGAACCGGAGAGTCAGATTGGCGTTGAGCAGGTATTGCGTGCCTGGCGCCTGAGCGAGGCAAAGCGCAGAAATATTCCGGCATTTCGGATCTTTGGCGACAGGGCGCTGCGAGGTATTGCTACGACCTGCCCCCAAAACGATGCGGAGCTGCTGGCTGTGCCAGGAATTGGGATCAGCATCGTACAAAAATACGGTCCACGCATCTATAGTTTGATCGCGGGCTCGCGTTGATACGAGTGCCGAACAGCCCATCGATTTCATCCGATAGTGTTCCGCGTACAACCCAGGTTCGATATGCAGAGATTGCGTATTGAAGAAGCCTTTCCATGAGGTTGTGCCTCGCCAAAATATCATCGGTGCGAGTTGTGCGCGATTCTTAACCGTAAAGAGAGTTGGGGAACATCCCTATTTCGAACCACATTTGGCGGGATTTCCACCATGCTTTCTTTGGTATAACCCATCCATGCCGTGTCTGCTGAGGCTCCTGTTCTTTCTGTTCATCCGGTCTCTTCGTTCTCGACGTCATCTCCTTCTTGAAAACCTAGCCCTGCGGCAGCAGCTTGTGGTCTTGGCGCGTCGCCGTCCGCATCCGCGGTTTTCTGCTCCGGACAAGTTGTTTTGGGTCGTTTTGCGTCGCCTTTGGACAGGTTGGTGAAAAGCCTTGATACTTGGCCAGCCTGACACCGTTGTTCTCTGGCATCGGTC
>DASRLI010000211.1:0-4048 GCA_035648535.1 Occallatibacter sp.
CTACGAGTGGATAACGACCGTCGATCATAAAAAGATCGGCTTGATGTACATTGCCTATGCGCTCATCTTTCTTGTCATCGGGGGGTTCGAAGCGCTGCTGATGCGAATTCAGCTTGCTGTTCCCAACAATCATTTTGTCTCGCCTCAGGTATTCAACCGGCTTTTCACCATGCACGGCACCACGATGGTGTTTTTCATGGGTATGCCGATGCTGTTCGGCTTTGCCAACTATCTTGTCCCGTTGATGATTGGCGCGAGAGACATGGCGTTCCCGCGATTGAATGCATTCAGTTTCTGGATCTCCGCGTTTGGCGGCCTGCTCCTGTACTTCAGCTACTTCGGAGGAAGTGGACTCTACGGCGCCGGTTCCGCACCGGACGTCGGCTGGTTCGCGTACGCGCCTCTCACCGCAAAGGCCTTCTCGCCCGGTCATAGCACCGATTACTGGACGCTCGCGGTTTTCCTAAGCGGCATCGGATCCATTGGAACTGCACTAAACGTCGTAACAACTATCATCTGCATGCGCTGCAAAGGCATGAAGATGACCCGCTTGCCGCTTCTGGTCTGGCTCTACCTTGTGATGTGCTCCATGGTTTTTATTGCCGTTGGTCCACTTACGGCCGCGCAGATCATGCTGACTCTGGACCGCTATGTCGGCTCCCACTTTTTCGATACCCAGGCCGGTGGCTCAGCCGTTTTATGGATGCACTACTTCTGGATCTTCGGCCACCCGGAGGTCTACATCCTGGTGTTGCCAGCGTTCGCGTTCGTCAACGAGATCGTCCCCGTCTTCTCCCGCAAGGCCATCTTTGGCTATCCGGCGATGGTTGCGGCCTCGATCGCGATCGGCTTCATCAGTCTCAGTGTGTGGGCACATCATATGTTCACTGTCGGCCTTGGCCCTGCAGGCAATACCTTCTTCGTCTTTGCCACAATGGTCATCTCCGTCCCGACGGGAATCAAGATCTTCAATTGGTTGGCGACCATTTGGGGTGGCGATGTACATTTCGCCGTCCCTATGATGTTCTGCATCGGTTTCCTATTTCAGTTCCTCATCGCCGGCCTCACAGGCATCATGCTTTCGGTTGCTCCCTTTGATTGGCAATTGAGTGCCTCCTACTTTGTTGTTGCGCACTTCCACTACGTCCTAGTCGGCGCCATCGTGTTTGCGCTCTTTGGCGCGTTCTACTACTGGTACCCGAAAGTGACAGGCAGGATGATGAGCGAGATGCTCGGCAAGTGGCACTTCTGGCTCTTCCTGATCGGCTTCCATCTCACCTTTGATTTCATGCACGTCCCGGGCCTGCTTGGCATGCCCCGACGGATATATACATACGAAGCAGGCCGTGGATGGGAGATGTGGAACCTGATCGTAAGCATCGGGGCAATTTTCCAAGTAGCCGGCATTGTCTGCTTCGTCTTCAATCTGGTTCGTTCTTACTTCCGCGGCGAAATCGCCGACCACGACCCATGGGATGCGTGGACGCTGGAGTGGGGCACATCGTCCCCACCCCCGTCCTATAACTTCGCAATTGAACCAACGGTTCACAGCCGCCGGCCTCTTTGGGACCTCAAACACCCGGAAGATCCAGACTCGGACTACGAATGATGAATACCGTCAGCACGATTGCTATCGACGCACAAGCTGAGCCACCGTGGGTATTGCCCAGTCGCGGTACGGTCGGCATGATCTGTCTGATCGTGGCTGAGGCCGCGATCTTCATAATCTTTTTCGTCTCTTATGTCTTCTACATGGGCAAGAGCCTGACCGGTCCGTACCCCGCACAGGTGCTGGAGCTGCCGATCTTCAGCACTGTTTGCCTCCTCTCCAGCAGTTTCACAGTTCATTTCGCGGTCGCCGCCCTACGCAGGAATAACCTCCGGAATTGCGCTATCGGTCTAGCCTCCACAGTTCTTCTGGGTTCTCTGTTCCTGCTCTCGACGGCGCGGGAGTGGTATCACCTCATCCATGATGACGGATTGACGATTCGCACCAATCTCTTTGGATCTACTTTTTATTCGCTGGTTGGCCTGCACGCAACGCACGTCCTCGTCGGACTAATCATGCTGTGCGTCGCGCTCGGAATCTCCCTCGCCGGGCGCTTGAAGGAAGTTCATTCGGAGCGGCTCGAAGTACTTTCTCTCTATTGGCATTTTGTCGATGGCATCTGGGTAGCCGTCTTTCTGGTCGTATACGTCATTGGCAGATAGGTTTCAAGAAGGCGGAACAACAATGGAAGGACGCGGATTCATCCATCAAAACAGGCTGAACGATGAGCGTGGAAGCACGACCGGCGCTGTCTCACTTCCAGCGCCCACAGCGTGGCCCATGGTGCTTGCGCTTGGAATTGCCCTCATGCTTGCGGGCATGGTGACGCACTGGGCCATAAGCTTGCTCGGCCTTCTCTTGGCGCTCCGAGCAATTTGGGGATGGTTCTTCCAGGTCTTTCCGCACGAGCATCACATTATGGTTCCGGTCCACGACGCGATCATCGTCATCGCAAGCACTCGTACAATCCGTGAGCGCATTTCGGGGAACCTCATGCATCGCAAGTTGCTGCCGGTTGAAACCTTCAGCCTGACGGCGGGGGTCAGAGGCGGTATCGCAGGGGGCATTGCAATGATTGTGCCCGCTGCTCTTTACGGCCTTCTCCGTTATCACAGTGTCTGGTATGCGGTAAATCTTCTGGCCGCCGGCGGTTTCGTCGGCTGGGCGGGAGAGAGTAACGCCTTTTTGGCCCAGTTTCATATCGAGGGGTTGCTCGCTGCCACGGCCATCCACGTTCTCGCCTCGGTCCTCATCGGCCTGCTCTACGGAGCCATGTTGCCGATGTTCCCCTGGAAGCCAATCCTTACCGCTGGATTCATCGCGCCCTTTCTTTGGACGGGAATTCTCTATTCCGCGATTGGCGTCATCAGTCCCATCCTCAATGCACGAATCAACTGGCCCTGGTTCATCGTCTCGCAGATTGCATTCGGTTTGGTCTGCGGCTTCGTGGTAAATCTTCATGTCAAGGTGCGAACCCCGCAGTTTCAAGCCTTGCCCTTCTCCGTTCGCGCCGGCCTCCACGGAGATCAAATCGAAACGAAAGACGACAAGAAATGAAACTGGCGACGCTCAAATCCGCGCGACGCAGTGCACTCGGCCTTGTTGCGGTTTGCATTGCTTCGCTCGGCTGCAATCACATTTCCGGCCGTCCTGGAACTGGACCCGCAATCTTGCGCCCCGATGAAGTGCTTGCCTTCCCTACGCTTTATAAAGAAAACTGCGCCGCCTGCCACGGGGAAAACGGCAAGAATGGAGTGGCGATCCCGCTTGCCAATCCCGTCTATCTCGATGTCGCCGGAGAAGACCGTCTGCGTCAGATCGTCGCGAATGGCGTTCCAGGTAAGCTCATGCCGCCTTTCGCAAAGAGCGCAGGGGGTATGTTGACCGACCAGCAGGTTGCTTCTCTTGCCCAGGGCTTAGTGCGCACGTGGGGCAGCCCAGATATTCTAGCCGGACAAAACCCTCCACCCTATCTCGCTACTCCACCCGGCGATCCGATCCGAGGCCAGCAAGCCTACGCTACCTTCTGCGCCCGCTGCCACGGCGCCGCCGGGGAAGGCGCCCCTGGAGATCCGAAGAGCAAATCAGGCAAGTTAGGTTCCATTGTCGACTCATCCTATCTCGCGCTGATAAGCGACCAGAGTCTGCGAAGCATGACGATCGCCGGCCTTCCCGACCGTGACATGCCCGACTGGCGCTCAGACCTCCCCTCATCAAAACCAGCACAAGCGATGACCAGCCAGCAAGTATCCGACATCGTCGCATGGCTTGCATCGAAGCGGTCCGTCAACCCAGGCCAGCCCTACCCCACGCAACCATGAAGCACATTGATACCACAATGCCAAAGGCGAAGAGCTACGAAGGAGCAAAGCGAAATGACACCGAGTGAGCCGACTCCACAAAGCGATCAAACCCCGCAGAGCGGTCAGGACAAACCGCAAGAGCATTCGAACGCCCAAAGCGCAGGACACTCCAGACGCGCTTTTCTCTTCAAGCTCT
>DASRLI010000212.1:0-3614 GCA_035648535.1 Occallatibacter sp.
TCCTTCAGGTGGCGCCAGCACCCGGAGGTTCCGAAGGGGCGGTAAGACTCGTACAATAGAGGGGAAGAGGTCAATGCCCTTGAAGCGCAACACGATTGTTCTTACCGTAGTTCTTTTGATTTTGGCCGTCTTTGCCTGGGCGGGGTGGGCCAACTGGGAGTATCGCCAGCAGGCCGCGGAAAAGCTCCTAGCCTCGGCCGCCAAGGGCGAACTGGTGCCCGATCCCGCGGGGGGTATGCCGAAATACAATTCGCCATTCATGGGCAAGCCGGCGCCGGCGTTTGCACTGGAAGATTTGAGTGGCAAAAAGGTCTCGCTGGAGAACTATAAAGGCAAGGCCGTGCTGATCAACTTCTGGGCTACGTGGTGTGGCCCATGCAAGATCGAGACGCCGTGGCTGATCGAGCTGCGCAACAAGTACGCGGGGCAGGGCTTTGAGATTCTAGGCATCTCCACCGAGGGCGACGACCTGAAGAAGGACGACAAGGCGGGATGGGCCAAGGACAAGGCCGCCATTGCCAAGTTCGTCGCGCAGGAGAAGATGCCTTACCCGGTGCTGATTGATGGCGACAGCCTGAGCCAGGAATACGGTGGGCTGGATGCGATGCCGACATCGTTCTTTGTGGATCGCAAGGGAACGGTGGTGGCGGCGCAGATGGGGCTGACCTCGGAGAGCGATATCGAGGCGAAGATCAAGAAGGCGCTGGGGGAGTGAAAAACAGCTTCCAGCTTTCAGCTCTCAGCTTTCAGCTTTGGCGCGTGGGGAAGTTAGAGTGAGTGGGTTTTATGGTGTGCAGATCAAAGGATTGGAACTTTTGATGGAATTGATGAAACGGGCTTTTACGCTGGTGTTGGCTTTTGGAATCGTGGCTCTGGCTGCGCATGCGCAGAGTGATGGCGGTGGCCGCTCGGTCGCAAAGGCCGAGGCTGTGCAATATCTGTTTCCGGAGCAGGTGACTGTTGCTGCCGGTAAGGCGAGTCCGGTTGTGCTGCACTTTCGCATCGCGGAGGGGCTTCACATTAACTCGCACACGCCCAGCGAAGATTATCTGATTCCGACAACTTTCTCAATTCCCGAGGGAGCAGGCGTGCGGCTCGATAAAGCGAGCTACCCGGCCGGCGCCGACCTGACTTTGCCTTCAGACCCCAAGACGAAGCTCAGTGTGTATACCGGCGAGTTCGCGATTCAGGCGCAGATTGTATCTTCGTCGGGCAATCACCTGGTGGAGGCGAAGCTGCGCTACCAGGCCTGCAACCTAAGCCAATGCCTGCCGCCCAGGACAATCACTGTGCCGATTGATGTGATTGGGAAGTAGAAGTAGTGATTAGTGGTCATTGGCTGGTTGGGGTTCGTGGCCTCCCACCCTTGCGCCAATGAAAAGGCGCAAGGATGGGGCACCCACATTTCGCAGCAGCATAAACGAAAGGCCCGTGGCTAAAGCCACGTTGATCGCAAGCCTCTGTTCAGGGGCCTGAAGGCCCCTGCTCCCTCCGATATTTCTCCTGGAGCCGGGTGCCCCAGGTCCCGCTTTTGGGACCTGGGAAAGCACAACAGCCCATGTGAGCGATTAGCGAGTTCCTGCCTCACCGCAGGTGGCTACGCTCCTGCCTTCTTTTCGATCTTGGTCCAGGAGTCTTTGAGCGGGAGGGTACGGTTGAAGACCAGATTGCCCGGCGTCGAATCTGGATCGAGACAGAAGTAGCCTACGCGTTCGAACTGGAAGCGGTCTTCGAGTTTGGCGTTGGCAAGAGAGGGCTCAAGTTTGGCCCCGGTAAGGATCTCGAGGGAGTTGGGGTTGAGATTGCTGAGGACGCTCTCGCCTTCTTCAAAGTCGCCGGGATTGGCCTTGGTGAAGAGCTTGTCGTAGAGACGGATTTCGGCGGAGATGGCGTGGGCGGTGGAGACCCAGTGCATGGTGGCCTTGACCTTGCGGCCGTCGGGCGAGTTGCCGCCGCGGCTGGCTGGATCGTAGGTGCAGTGCACCTCGACAATGTTGCCGGCTGAGTCCTTGACCACACTCTGGGCGGTAATGAAATAGGCGTTGCGCAGGCGGACCTCCTTGCCCGGCGAGAGGCGATAGTACTTGGGCGGAGGAACCTCGCGGAAATCGTCCTGCTCAATAAAGATTTCGCCGGAGAAGGGCACCTTGCGGGTGCCTGCGCTCGGGTCTTCGGGGTTGTTGGCGACTTCCACAAACTCATGCTGGCTGGCGGGATAGTTGTCGATGACCAGCTTTAGTGGGTGAAGGACGGCCATTGCGCGGCTGGCGCGGCGGTTGAGGTCGTCGCGCTGGAAGTGTTCCAACATTTCGATGTCGGTGCTGCCGTTGGTGCGCGTGGCGCCGATGGCACCGCAGAAGGCGCGGATGGCTTCAGGAGTAAAGCCGCGGCGGCGGAAGCCGGAGAGGGTGGGCATGCGCGGATCGTCCCAGCCGCGGACCACATTTTCCTGCACGAACTGGAGGAGCTTGCGCTTGCTGAGCAGGGTGTAAGTGATGTTGAGACGATCAAATTCAATTTGTTGCGAGGGGAAGATTCCGAGCTGCTCGATATACCAGCGGTAGAGGGGCTGGTGGTCAGTGAATTCGAGGGTACACATGGAGTGGGTGACGCGCTCGAGGGAGTCCGACTGGCCGTGCGCGTAGTCGTACATGGGGTAGATGCACCACGTGTCGCCGGTGCGTTGGTGCGTGGCGTGGAGAATGCGGTACATGACCGGATCGCGCATGTTGAGGTTGGGCGAGGCCATGTCGATTTTGGCGCGGAGGACGCGGCTGCCATCGGGGAACTTGCCGGCCTTCATGCGAGTAAACAGGTCTAGGTTCTCTTCGACGGAGCGGTTGCGATAGGGACTGTCGATGCCGGGCTCGGTGAGAGTGCCGCGGTGCTGGCGGATCTCGTCGGCGGAGAGGTCATCAACGTACGCTTTTCCGGTTTTGACGAGCTGCAAAGCCCACTCGTAGAGCTGGCCGAAGTAGTCGGAGGCGTAGCAGAGGCGCTCCCAATCGAAGCCGAGCCAGCGGACGTCTTTTTGAATTGAGTCGACGTACTCCTGCTCTTCTTTTTCAGGATTGGTGTCGTCGAAGCGGAGGTTGGTTTTGCCGCCGAACTCGTCGGCGAGGCCGAAGTCGATGCAGATGGCCTTGGCGTGGCCGATGTGGAGGTAGCCGTTTGGCTCGGGGGGAAAGCGGGTCTGGATGACGGCGTCGCCGTACTTTTTGGTGCGCACATCCTCAGCGATGATGTCGCGGAGGAAGTTGGAGGGTGTGTGGGCGTCTTGAATTTCCGAATTTGCGTTCGTCATAACGGCGTTTCCTGACTGGCTGTGGTCAACCGAGTGAATCAAGCGAGCGATTGAAGGCTGGCTTCGGCCTGGCGGATGCGGGCGAGGCAGAGTTCGCGGCCGAGGACAACCATGGTTTCAAAGAGAGGCGGCGCATTCTTACGTCCGCAGACGGCGACCCGGATGGGCTGAAACATGGGGCCGGCCTTGAGGCCGAGCGAAGCGGCCGCCTCGCGCAGCGCCTTGTCCAGCGAATCGTGATCGAAAGAAGTTGTGGCGAGGACCTCAAGAGCGTGCGTAAGGACGCGCAGGGCCAGCGCCGCATCGCCCT
>DASRLI010000213.1:0-4349 GCA_035648535.1 Occallatibacter sp.
AAAACCTCTGGAAAAAGAAAACACTCCGCTGTGCTATTCTCTGTCAAGTAAAGGCCTTTTCTCGCTAAGCAAACACTGTCTTATCAACATGTTTGTAGCAGATCAGGCCTTTCGTGTCTGTGCCTTCGTGAATGATGCAGGCTAGAGGTTTTGGCAGGGCTTCTTCGCAGTTACTCTGGCGGCAGGAGCCTCAGGCACTGGCCTGCCCGTGTCGCTCCGGGGCATCCTCTTCCAGTTCCTCGTCGAGCGGCGGGTCAATATATCCTTCCACAATCGCGTCCGAATCGCCGCCGCCTTCCGAACGCTGGCGGTGCCGCAGCAGCACCGCACTCGTGTCGTCGCGGCCCGGCGCCACGCTCTCCCCGCCGCGATCGAGCGCCGCGGGGCCAACCTCAGTGAACGCGGCGATCTGCTCTTCTGCCACGTCGTCGTCCACTCGGCCCGAGCCGTCGCGTGCGTCGAACGGATCGCCGTCCTGCACCAGATCCACCTTCAGCGCATCCAGCTCTTCTTCGGTGCTCGCATCCAAAGCGTCGAACTGCCGCCCAAGCTTGCCTTCGACGACAAGCGGCTCCTCCTCAGCGCCGCCGATGATCGCCTCCAGACGATCAATCCGATCCGCGGTGGCCACATCGTTACTTTCCAGCTCCGTCTGCCCGTTGCCATACACTGAGCTTTCGCTCAGGTCCACATTTGCTCTTCCAGCACTGCGGTTATCGCCGTGATTCGCCATCTCGTGTCCTCTCGCGACCTGCCTTAATCCGTCCTGCTTCAAACTGGTCTACTCCAGTCTTTGATGCGCCAACGCTTCAAGCGGACCTGCGCCCATGCCGATCGCAAGTGGTTCACCTAAAACCCGCTGTTCAAAACGAGTTCGCTTCGAGCACATTTGAAAGATGAAGCGCGGAGTCTGCGCGTTGTTCGTCTCTGAGAAGCCGCGGAATGCAAGTGAGCACGCAAAACGTTGGTCCCGTCCGCCGTGGAGCATGCAAATTCAGGAAAGCTGGCTCGGCAGACCGGGAGGAAGATAGCAGCCTTCGTCACGACGTTGGAGTCTCAAGTATCGAAATCCTCTTGGTAGTGCCGGAAAGTGTGAGCGCGACCGGTGCTGGAGAGACTTAGACCTGCCGGGATTAATGTTGCTGGGGTCCAACAAATGCTCAGCTGCAAGCGAACAAACCTTCCATTACCCGAACTTTGAAGTTGGGGAAGGGTTGGCCACACAGCCGCAACTATTTCGATGAGTGCATTGCCCTGCTCTCGCCAACTGAGACTCAACTTCGAGTTAGCACGTCCTACTGTAAACGCCCGTGCCCTGGGGCCCAGATGCGGCCTCAAGCTTGGGGTCCGTAAATCACTCACAATTCCAAGGAGAAATCACATGGTCGAAACGACGCCCGGAAAGCCGCTTCTCCCTCCTGACGATCTCAATCGCGCGTTAAAATTCGCTCAGGTGGATGGGCGAACAGCTCAACATATAGGTCTGGTCGGAGACACCTATACCATTACCGTCGCGGGAGAGGATACCAATGATCGGTTCTGCGTAATCGATATGCATGTGCCACCGGGCGGCGGCCCCGGTCCGCATCGCCATGACTTCGAAGAGACCTTCATCCTTCTCGACGGTGAGATGGAAGCTACCTTCCGCGGCAAGAAATCCACCGTGCGTGCTGGCGACACGATCAACATTCCGTCCAATGCGCCGCACCAGTTTCATAACGCATCTTCCGAAGCGGTTCGAATGATCTGCATCTGCTCTCCCGCTGGGAATGACAAGTTTTTCCTGGAAGTCGGTGTACCCGTGGCCACGCGCACCACGCCACCACCCATACTCGACGAGAAGCAGATGGCCGAATTCCTGGAGAAGGCAAAGGCAATTGCCCCAAAGTACCGAACGGAACTTCTGGATGAAGCGTGAGCAAAAGCAGTAAATGGTGCCAAATAGCTGAAGCACTCATCGAGCTGGCTGGGCTGGAACTCTGGGTTCCGTGCGGTTGACCGGCAAGTGGGAAGTAACCGGACGCTGGGCGAAGATTCGTCAAAGGTCCGAGTTGGCGACGATGCGACCAGAGCGCCACGAACGCCCTACCCGCACGGACTCCTATCACATTCCGAGGCACTGGAATGCTATACAATCTCGGCGAAAGGTTCGCCATGGAAAAGTGGTGGTCTGGTGCTTACTGCGTTCGGTATCTGAAGACATACCAAGCAATGCCGACGCGATATAAGGTTCTTGATCTAAACCTCATTCTGAGTCCGTTGGTGGTCACAGTTGTTGCTTTCTATTACCATGCCGTCCGTCACGTCGGATGGATTTGGCCATGGCTACCTTTGCTCTACTGGTTTGCCTATGCAATGAATGTTTCATGTTTCGTCCATGGCTATATTGCGCAGCGACGAGGTATTTCCCCATCGCCGCAGTGCGGCGCACCAAATTTGAAGCAAGAGCGAAGTTGGTTGATTGCCTTCGGTGCCGTTATCGGGGGATTGGTCCTTCTTGACATCGCCGCCACGCTATACTTCTCAGCCAATCATCACAAGATCGACCTTGCCGACCTTTGGGTGCTGAGTCTATTGCTCTTGGTCCTTTTCATTCAACAACTTTGGGAATACGTTCGACACCGATTTTGGGATGCGGTAGTGGGATAAATTAACCTCCGGCTGACAGACTTCGCGGGTCACTCCTGAGTGACCGTCAAATGGGAAGTTACCGGACGGGGGGCGAAGAATCATCAAAGGTCCGAGTTGGTGACAATCCGACCGCGATGTCTGGTATACCGAGGTCTGTGCCATCCTCGCGACAATGATTGCGCGGGATTCGCGCTGTCGACGGCGGCTCGGGTACAGCGTGCGCGGGACCGGTCATCGGGATATGATGCAGGTACGCCTTGCTGGAAGTTGGGCGCGGCAAAAATCGACGCATCCGTTTCCCCGCCTGGCGGGAACCACAGGGAGCATTGAGCTGGGCATCTTTGACGAGTCCGAAAGGGGTAGAACCGAGGTCAGCCTGGCTGGTTCGCGTGTCCGAACGGCTCGCCAGTCATGGCCTCTCTCTGCGCGGCTCCTCGTCGGAGCAATGTTCGTCTTAAGCACTCTCCTGGCAGCATTTCTCGTAAGAACTGAAATCAAGAGGCCTGGAGCACCCGCAACTTCCACTCCGCTCACTCTCGAACGGCCGAAGGCCGGTTCCTCGCCGCAGCTCAATGCGCCGGCCAATCAGGGGTCCAGCCTCGGTGTGAACACTCCCCCTGTCGAAGCCAGGCCGGTCGCGTTGCCCAGCACCCAGATGGCGAAAGGCCCCGCGACCAAAGCACTGCGAGCCAGTAAAAGCCTGCGCCCGGTTTTGTCGGCGCCGATACCGCGGGCCGTGGTTTACCCTCCACAGCAACCTCTCGGCCAGACTCCCGCTCCTGTTCGCGATCCAGCAGCCTCTTCGGGCACAAGCGCCAATGTCGCGCCCCCTGGCCGGGCCGCACCCTTCGGCAACCCTGGCGCTGGCGTTCCCGGCAACGCAACACCACCTCCCAACGCGCCCGCTGCATCGACTCTCGCCCCCTCGGCGATTGGCCACAGCCTCACTGCGAGGGGAACCCGGTCGGGCTCAATGAACAAAGTGGCCTCGGTTGGGCTTCCAAGTATGGAAAAGGGATTGGTGACGCCGAAGATGCCCGTAGCGCCAATCTCCCCTAAAATCGAGATCGTTCTCCGGCCTGCCGTGAAACTTGAGAATTGCGGCGACGACCACGTTTTTATCGCCTGCCCCACGCTGAAAACCCGGTATGATACGCCCTTCACCTCCGAGGACCACTAACCCCTTTTAGCAAGACCCATCGGTGTGGCTCTTCGCACTGAGGGCTTACCCAATTAAGTTTGACTTTACTTCCGATTTACTGCCAATGGGGAGATATGGGCCGCTGGCTGGCTCATCGTGGTCCGGCTCACTCGAAATGTCACCATCGCCGACCATACAACCACAAACTGTGGTTTTTGTCACAATCTCTAAGAGTGAACGTCCATCAATACATGAAGAATGATCCTTCTAGGCGCACAGTCCTGAGGTTGGTTGGAGTTTCGGGCATTTGGGGAGCAGCAAAAGCGGGTTTTGCTTCTACGCTTGAAGATAAATGCCAGACCTCAAGTGATCACATCGCTTGGGTAGTCGAATCTTTGGAGCGGATGCTGACCATCAAGCCAGGGATGACTCGGAACCAACTCATGAAAATCTTCTCCACTGAAGGGGGGAGTTTATACCGCAAAACGGCGCTTTTTTGTGAGCCGCGATTGTCCGTACTTCAAAGTCGATGTCACATTTCGCCGGGCAGTGGACTCGCGTAAGGAGGGCAGTCAAT
>DASRLI010000214.1:0-2798 GCA_035648535.1 Occallatibacter sp.
GCTTCAGCCGTGCCCTTACGACGCAGGAAAGTCGCGGGCTTTACAGGCTTCGGAAAAACTCAAAACGGAGGGAGACGAGGCTTTTAACACCTGCATAAAGCCAACAGAAGCAATGCGGGATTGAGTGTCTGCGTGAGAACAGGCGCTTTGAACGACAGGACAAGAGCCAGAGAAATCAAGGTACTTTGAGCGGCGACGGGTTGTGTTCAAAAGCAGCAGGTTAGCGCCTCTTCGCGGCGTAGCAAGTTAGTCGATCCTGAAAAAGCCTATTTCGGCATTCTCTGGATGGGCTTGGATGAGTCGCAACCCTTGTGTGGCCGGAATCCATCCCCAGATGCGCATCAGGCGGTGTAGAAAAATGCGCCCAAAGGCTCTGAGGAGCTTCTGGAAGTTCATCGCCGCGGCGCTCAGGATGGCATTGAGCGCATCGCCGGCAACGCCCTTCAAGCGGTTGCGTTCCAACCGGTGTTCCACCTTGAGATGTCCGATGCTGGGTTCGACAGCGGCGCGCCGTTTCATCCAGCGCCAGAGCGTTCGCGGCGTCCGGCCTCTTCTTCGTTTGTCCACACGCACCGTTGCTCGGCCCGCGTAATCGTGGCCACGATAGCCCATGTCCACATACACCTCGCCGACCCGCTCTCCGATCATGCTCTTGACCTGTTTCATCTGCGCGGCCAGCGTGTGGCCATCGTAGGGATTCGTGTTAAAACTTTTGGCGCCCACCAGCCATCCGCCCCGGCTGGTAACCGCCACACTTACTTTGTTGCCGAACTCATAAGGCTTGCCCGCCTTGCCCTTGGCGATGCACTCGACCTCCGGCTCATGAACGCTGTAGACCTTGTTCTTGTCGTGT
Source organism: Occallatibacter sp. (assembly GCA_035648535.1). Classification (GTDB taxonomy): domain Bacteria; phylum Acidobacteriota; class Terriglobia; order Terriglobales; family Acidobacteriaceae; genus Telmatobacter. Next base: position 854 of record DASRLI010000214.1, read on the forward strand.
CTTTGCTGGGCATGGATGCGGCGCGCCGTCTCCAGCAGCTTGGCCAACTTCTCCGTTGGCTCTGTAACTTTCCGTTCTATCTCGCGCATAACTCGTCCCAACTGTGTGCGCAGTTTGCGCGTCGCGGCGCGCGCCCGCTTCATCTGCCGCGCATGGGCGTAGCGGCTCGCGTCGAGCAGCAGCCTTTTGCCCACATGCTGATAACTCTGTTTGATCACCAGGCCTTGCTGGCGTGCCATCTTCACCAGCCGCTCCCGGCAGCGGTTGTAGAGCCTGGCATCAGTGGGAAAGCGAATCGATTTGGTTTGCACGGTCGTATCCACGTTGATGCGCTTCAGTTGCGCCGGACGGATGGCCCCCATCTTGATCCCCGTCTCGATGGTGACACGCAGCATCTGCTCGGCCCCGGCCTCGCCCAGCCGCTGTCGCCAGCGCGTCATACTGGAGGCATCGATCGGCGCGCGATGCTGAAAGTAGCGCTCGCCGCTGAAGTGCTGCCAGTAGGGGTTCTCCACCCACTGCAACACAACGTTCTCGTCACTCAAATCATGTTGGTATTTCAGATAGTGCAGCGCCACCATCAGCCGCGTGGAGATGCCCGGCGCGCCCTGCGTGGGATGATACGTCGCCTCCAGCGCTTGTTCAAACGATGCCCAATCGATGCGCATCCCCAGACATACCAGCGGGTGATGCAGATCGATCAGTTGTTCCAACTCCACTTGGAACAACTCACGCTGTGGCTGCTCCTGCTCTCTCTTCGGGCGCATATTTTTCCCCAGGCTATGTGGCGGATTGAGGTTATTTCTGGGATAATTATAGCACATTTGTGTAGTATATGTTATTGATTCCACATATAGTTACTCGTATTTTAAGGATCGACTATTTATCGTTTCAGAGTGATTCTGAGGGAACGTTGCGAAATTCGGCGGACTGCGCGGAAGAAGCATCGACCAGTTGCCTGGTAATTGCCAGGCAGCCAACCTGAAGACCCTCGGTTTCAAGAAAGATGACGGATATTTTTCTGGCAAAGCGCTTCCAGCTACGAAGCTTCCTGGTCTTCTGGCTCTTCGTGCTGAGCGCAACGGCGTTCCTCGATAGGACCAATATCTCCATCGCGGGGACGGCGCTCCGTGACGAACTCAGAATCGATAATCTCCAGCTCGGGTGGGTCTTCAGTGCATTCCTTGTGGGCTATGCCGCTTTTCAGGTGGTCGGCGGCTGGATGGCGTGCCGCTTTGGTCCGCGGCGCGTGCTGGCCGCTGGCGTGCTCTGGTGGGGGGTATTCTCGGCGCTTACAACGATCGCGGGTGTTCGGTTTTCCCATGCGCTTCTGCTTCTGATCCTGGTCCGCTTTTGTCTGGGCGCTGGCGAAGCCGTGGTGTATCCGGCTTCCAACCAGTTTGTGGCGCGGTGGATTCCTGTTGCCGAGAGAGGCAGGGCCAATGGCTGGATTTTCGCCGGGGTGGGCGCTGGTGCGGGACTCACTATTCCAGTTTTGACCTGGATTATCAGCCGCTATGGATGGCAGGCCTCATTCTGGTTTTGCGCATTCCTGGGAATTCTGGTTGGGCTGGTCTGGTACGTCATTGCCCGCGATGTGCCGGAACAGCATCCGCGTATCTCTGCGGATGAATTGGAACTGATACAGGCCACACGCTCAACGGAGGGCGCACGGAAGTCGGACACGCCTCTTTCGTGGCGTGCCGCTCTCTGCAACAGGAACGTCGTTGCACTGACGTTGAGCTATTTCACATTTGGGTATGTGGCCTGGATCTTCTTCAGCTGGTTCTTCATCTACATGGCCGAGGTGCGGGGCATGAATCTCAAGGCAAATGCCTTCTTTTCGATGATTCCGTTTCTCGCAATGACAGTTTGTTGCCTGGCGGGCGGAGCCGTGAGCGACTTGCTTACGATGCGAATCGGCCTGCGCGGCGGGCGCTGCGGC
>DASRLI010000215.1:0-12133 GCA_035648535.1 Occallatibacter sp.
GACCAGGTGAAGACCGCGTACGCGGAGCAGGTGCGGGCGCTGATGGCCGGCGGTTCAGACCTGTTGCTGGTGGAGACAATCTTCGATTCGCTGAATGCGAAGGCGGCGCTGGTTGCGATCCGTGAAGTGTTCGATGCGGAAGGCAAGGAACTGCCGCTAATGATTTCGGCGGCGGTGGGACGCGGCGGCGAGACGATGATCTCCGCGCAGACCATTGAGGCGTTCTGGAATGCGGTGGAGCACGTGAAGCCGCTGTCGGTGGGGCTTAACTGCTCGCTCGGTCCGGACCTGATGTATCCGTTTCTCGAGGAACTGTCGGAGAAGTCGAACGCGGCGATTTCGTGTTATCCGAATGCGGGCTTGCCGAATCCGCTGTCGGCGACCGGATTCGACCTAGGGCCTGAGGACATGGCGCGCTATCTGGGCGATTTTGCGCGTGGAGGGCTGATCAATATTGCCGGCGGCTGCTGCGGGAATACGCCGGAGCACATTGCCGCGATTGCCAAAGCGCTGGATGGGCGGCATCCGCGGGAGTTGGGTCAGTTCCCAGGTCCCAAAAGCGGGACCTCCACCCCAATGACGAAGACCAGTCCTTGGGGGCCCCGGACCTGGGGCACCCGGAGTGACGGTGGAAGATCCGCAGTCCTACCCTTCACAATAAGCGTGAAGGATGGGGCACCCGGGGATGACACGGCTGTCGAGACGAGGCCGCTGCGTTTGTCGGGCTCACAGCCGTTCACGCAGCAGCCTGGCGTCTTCATCCTGATTGGCGAGCGGACCAATGTGGCTGGGTCGCCCAAGTTTGCGAAGCTGATCAAGGAAGGGAAATTTGAAGAAGCCGTAACAGTCGCGCGGCAGCAGGTGGAGAACGGCGCGAACGTGATCGACATCTGCATGGACGAGGGGATGATCGATGGAGTGGCGGCGATGTCACGCTATCTACATCTGCTGGGCAGTGAGCCCGAAGTCGCCAAGGTTCCCTTCATGGTGGACTCCTCGAAGTGGGAAGTGATTGAGGCGGGGCTGAAGTGCCTGCAGGGCAAGGGCATCGTGAACTCCATCTCGCTGAAGGAAGGCGAAGAGAAGTTTCGCCAGAACGCCGCAACGGTAATGAAGTATGGCGCCGCCGCGGTGGTGATGACATTCGATGAACAGGGGCAGGCCGCTACGTTCGAGGACAGGATTCGCATCTGCGAGCGGGCATACAGAATTCTGGTGGACGAAGTTGGGTTTCCGGCAGAGGACATCATCTTCGATCCGAATATTCTGACCGTAGCAACCGGCATGGAGGAGCACAACAACTACGCGGTTGACTTTATCAACGCAACGCGCTGGATCAAGGCCAACCTGCCGTACGCAAAGGTCAGCGGCGGCGTATCGAACATCTCGTTCAGCTTTAGAGGCAACAACAAGGTTCGCGAGGCGATGCACTCCGCGTTTCTTTATCACGCAATTGCGGCGGGCATGGACATGGGCATTGTGAACGCCGGAATGCTGGAGGTGTACGAAGAGATTGAGCCGGAGCTCAAGGTGCTTGTTGAGGACGTGCTGCTGAATCGCCGAGCCGACGCGACAGAGCGCCTGGTGACGCACGGCGAATTGCTCAAGGCTTCGGGCGCCGGAGAGGAAGTAGAAGAAAAGAAGGCCGAGGAATGGCGTAACGGCACAGTGGAGGAGCGCCTCTCTCATGCGCTGGTGAAGGGGATTGACATGTACATCGAAGCGGACACCGAGGAAGCGCGCGTGAAGCTGGGGCGGCCGCTGTTGGTGATTGAAGGTCCGCTGATGGACGGCATGGGCGTGGTGGGCGATCTGTTTGGCGCGGGCAAGATGTTTTTGCCGCAGGTGGTGAAGTCTGCCCGAGTGATGAAGAAGGCAGTGGCTCACCTGACTCCGTTCATGGAAGCCGAGAAGCAGGCGATGGTCGCGGCAGGCCAGGAAGTGAAGGCGCAGGGAAAGATCGTGCTGGCGACGGTGAAGGGAGACGTCCACGACATTGGCAAGAACATTGTGGGTGTGGTGCTGGCCTGCAACAACTACGAAGTGATCGACATGGGGGTGATGGTCCCGTGCGAGAAGATCCTGGAACGCGCCAAGGCGGAGAAGGCGAACATGATAGGGCTGAGCGGGCTTATTACGCCGTCGCTCGACGAGATGGTGCATGTGGCCAAGGAGATGGAGCGGCAGGGGTTCAAGCTACCGCTGCTGATCGGCGGGGCGACAACAAGCCGCAGGCACACGGCCGTAAAGATTGCGCCGCACTACAGTGAGCCGGTGGTTCACGTGCTGGATGCAAGCCGCGCGGTGCCGGTGACGACCAGCCTGCTGAGTGAGGATGGGAAGGCCGCGTTTGTGGAACAGCATCGTGCTGACTACGAGGCGCTGCGGAAGGCATACTCTGCTCCGCGCCAGCAGGGGGTTTCGCTTGAGACCGCTCGCAAGAGACGGACTCAGATTGAGTGGCGTGCGGAGGACTTGCCTGCGCCAGAATTTACAGGCGTGCGCGTGCTCGATGATTTTCCGCTGGCAACGCTGCGCGAGTTTATTGACTGGACGCCGATCTTTCACGCATGGGGTCTGAAAGGCTCGTACCCGCGCATTCTCGAGGACGAGCGGCAAGGCGAGCAGGCGCGGCAGATTATTACTGAAGCCAATGCGTTGCTTGATCGCATCATCAAAAAGAAGCTGATTACGGCGCGCGGAGTGTACGGCTTCTTTCGCGCGAACTCGGTGGGCGACGATGTAGAACTGTACGGCGACGAGACACGCGCAAACGCGCTCGATCGATTTCATTTTCTACGCCAGCAGGCGAACAAGGAGGGCAGCGAGCCTTGCCGGTCGCTGGCCGACTTTATCGCGCCCAGGGAAACCGGGTTGCACGATCACATTGGCGCGTTCGCGGTGACCAGCGGGATCGGGCTGAAGGAGTTGTGCGATAAATTCAGGGCTGAAAACGACGATTACAACGCGATTATGGCAGAGGCCCTGGCCGATCGGCTCGCTGAAGCGTTTGCCGAATGCTTGCACAAGCGAGTGCGGGACGAATGGGGCTACGGACGCGAAGAAGGTCTGAGCAACGACGAATTGATCCAGGAAAAGTATCGGGGGATCAGGCCTGCGGCAGGTTATCCCGCATGCCCGGACCACACGGAGAAGGGCACGCTGTGGCGATTGCTCGATGTGCAGGAGAAGACGGGAATGCAGATTACGGAGTCGTTTGCGATGTGGCCGGGATCAAGCGTGAGCGGACTTTACTTCGCGCATCCGGAGTCGCGCTATTTTGCGCTGGGCAAGATTGAACGCGATCAGGTGGCCGATTATCACTTACGCAAAGAGATGAGCGTAGCAGAGGTGGAGCGGTGGTTGGGGCAAAGCCTGAACTACGAGCCTGCGGGATAGAAGACAATGGACAGTGAGCAGTAGTTCTTTGCCGATTGGGCATCAGCCACAAGGGCAATATTTTGTGACGTTGAGATGCTGATAGTTTCATTCGCGTACGCTGGTTCCATTTGTGAACGCGCCTGAATTCCACAGCCGTGGATTTGCATAGAATTACTCCCCTCTGTGCAACATTGAAATCAAGACGACCAAGCGAAGATGTGTAGCCTCCTCGAACGGCCGGGATGGAATTGAGTCTTGAGAAGCAACATTCCCGGCCGTTCATTCTTTAGATCTACCGATTCACACGCCGCTGTTTGACGCAGAGATTCCGAGAGTGGTCTGATGGTTGCTGCCGGATGGGCTGCGTAGTTGCCCGCCGGGAACTGTTGGAGACCGGAGATGCATGTAAGCGGAACCACGGGTAAAGTGCTGGTGTTGTTGGGTGTGTTGTTGTGTGGATGCAGCGGCGGCGCAAGCGGGAGCAGCGGCACTACTCCAACGCAGACGCAGACGGCGGCGCCGACTTTTTCGAGTTCTACTGCCTTTACTAGCCCTGGTCCACAAAACGGCGCGATGCTGGTGAGTCTTGGCTTTACGACTCCTGGCTCGTTAATCTACTACACCGTAGACGGCAGCATTCCGACGACCAACTCGACGCGCTACGCGGCGCCGTTTCTGGTGGCTTCAAACCTGACGGTCAAGGCAATTGCTCAGGCCAGCGGCTATTTGGCAAGCAACGTTGCGAGCCTGGCTTTGACGCCGAACATTCCGCCGGGAACGCTGGTGTGGTCGGATGAGTTTGCGAATTCGACGGGCGCCAATGCGCAGCCCAATCCTGCGATTTGGATGTATTTGACCGGCGCCGATTCGAATTCGAGTGTAGACATTCATTGCGCGTATGGGTCCGGCGCGTCGCCTTGCAACACGGCGTTTCCGAATTCGTTTGTGGGCACCGATGGGTATCTGCACATTGTGGCGCAGCAGCCTTCGACGGGGGTGTACACATCGGCGCGGATGCAGACGCAGGGACTGTTTAGCTTTCAATACGGACGGCTGGAGGCGCGGATCTGGGTGCCGGAGGGGCAGGGAATCTGGCCGGCGTTCTGGTTGGAAGGCAACAACTCAGCGACGGTTGGCTGGCCAGGGTGCGGCGAGATGGATGTGATGGAGAGGATCAACGCGGGCGGCCTGCCGCCGACGGGGACGCAGAACAATCCGGCGCCTGGGACTACGGACTGGAACGAAGGGTCGATTCACGGCACCGGCTTTACGGGCGGGAACCTGGGCAGCACTTATGACTTTACCGGCGGGCAGACTGCGGCCGGCTGGCATACATACGGGATGATCAAAACGGCAAACAGTATTGCGTACTATGTGGACGATCCCGCACACCCGTATGTGACGTTCACGCCATCGAGCATTGCGGGATTGTCGGGTTCGGTGTGGCCATTCGACAACGGGCAGGGGAACTACATCATTTTGAATATCGCAGTTGGAGGAAGCTGGCCGGGGGCGCCGAATGCGAGCACGGTGTTTCCTTCAACGATGCTGGTGGATTACGTGAGGGTATACACGAACTGACTTTACAGTAAGAGGACCGCGGTCTCATCCGCCGCGGCGGTCGAGACCTGGGACGCTCGGAGAATACTCATGTTGTTCATGGTGGTTGAGCGATTCAAGCGAGGCACAGCACTTGTGGAGGAGCGGTTCAAACGCGATGGCAGGATGCTGCCTGAAGATGTGACCTATGTGGCCAGTTGGATGGAGATGGACGGCTTGCGGTGCTTTCAGTTGATGGAGGCGCCGAGCCGGCAAGCGCTTGCGCCGTGGATGGCGCGGTGGGCGGACCTGGTGGAATTCGAAGTCAGTGAGGTCAAGACTTCCGCGGAGTTTTGGTCAAAGGCTGAGTCTGGCGATGCGTGAGCGCTGAGGGGCCACAGGCCGCTCACCTATCACGACGGCGGTGAAGAGCGGTGTAGCGGGAATTCACCTCTTGTGGCAGAAGTCGGCAGCGGCTGTCAGTCTGACAGCATGTGCAGCGCGACGATGGCGAGGATGACTCCGGCGGCGAGGGTTGCGGCGGCTACGAAGAGAGTTGCCAGGTGGGCGCGAATGGCGGCAAGTGTTTGTCGTGCTTGCTGGCGCAGTTCGGCGTTGTCGTTCCAGGCGCGCAGCAGTGTGATTGAGCCGGTTGCAAGCACTGTCAATGGCAGAGCAATGAGCAGTACCCACAGGCCAAGATGCACGCGCGCCGCGTACCAGTCGACGATTCGCTGTGCGGTGTGAGCCGGTTCGTATTGCAGTGGCTGCAGGCTGCGCACGACGAGCGCACCCATGAAGAGGGTGGCTGGGAAGATGAGTAGCAACTCGGCTGCGGCGATAGAGGGCTTGATCGTCTTCATGAACACGTTATAGCGCGAAAGTAGGCCCATCGCAAGAAGTAACTCGGCTTGAAACGCTGAATTATTTCTGGCGGGCTAAAGAGCGAAGGGGATATTTGTGCCTTGCTCCTTATGAGCCGCTGCGGGCCGGGATTCTGGAGCTGGGCAGGGCGTCGATCGACCGCGATCATCGCACTCCCGAGGTGCTGACCTTGTTGTGGAGGGGGATTGCGCAGTATGCTACCAGCATGGGGCTGCGTACTTTGATCGGCTGCTCTTCATTGAACTCCAAGGACCCGGCGGAGGGCTGGCAGATGTATAGCCAGCTTGAGCAATACAGGGTTTCACCGGAGTTTGAGACGGTGCCGACTGCGAGCCGTGCCTGTCCCACCGAGCAAGAAGGCCACGGCGCACAGCCGCCGGCCCGGCAAGAAATGCGAACTCATACCTATACTTCGGTCAAGATCCCACGGCTTTTGAAGACCTACCTGGCCATTGGTGCGCGCATACCTGCTCCACCGGCCTGGGACCGCGAGTTCGGCACTATCGATTTCCTGACTCTGCTCGATCTCAAGTTGCTTTCGCCCGCCGCGCGCAATCGCTTCCTGGCTCCGCTGACGCAATGAGTTTCCGCAGGATCCGGCGCGCTGTGGCGCTGGGATCGGCAATCATCCTTTGTATTGTTCGCTTCTGGCTGCTGCACCTGCGCGGCCCTCTTACGTTGGAGCGGCGTGCGCTTTGGGTTCAGCAAACGGCTGGTGGCATTCTGGAGAGCCTGGGGATTGAATACCGCGTGGACGGCCAACCGCCAACGCGTGGGCTGGTTGTCTGCAATCACCTCAGCTACATCGACATCCTTGTTCTTTCGGCTGCGATGCCGTGCTTTTTTGTCGCGAAGATCGAGATCGGCGGCTGGCCGTTCTTCGGAAAGGCCGCGCGGTCCGGGGGAACGATTTTCGTGGACCGGTCGAGCCCGGCAAGCGCGAAGTCGGTTGCCGAGCAGATGACCGAGCGGCTCATGCTTCCGATTCCGATTCCGGTGCTGCTGTTTCCTGAAGGTACCAGCACGGATGGCAGCGAGGTGATCCGCTTTCACTCGCGGCTCATCGATCCTGCTACTTCGCTGCGCGTGCCGATAACGACGGCGGCTATCCGCTATGCGATTGAAGACGGCACTGAGGAGCGCGAACTGTGCTGGTATGGCGACGAGACGTTCGTCAACCACCTGTGGAAGGTGCTGGGCGTTGCCGGGTTTGAAGCCGATTTGCGGTTTGGCGAATCGCGCGTGTACACCGACCGGCGTAGGGCAGCGGACGAGACGCGCGCGGAGATTACGGCCATGCGCGAAGTGAGCGCACTGGTTCTGCAGTAATCAATCACAGACAAGGGACACATCGGGGGAGGCGCTATCCGGTCCTAGTGAACCAGGGCCGCGGCGGCGTTGGCGCATTGGCCGTCTTGCGTGCTTTGGCCGCCGGAGACGCCGACGGCGCCGATGATCTTGCTGTTTTCGATGAGCGGAACGCCGCCTTCGACCGGCATCGCATCCGGGACTTTAAGAACGCGTACTCCGATGCCACCGGCAGCCAGGGCATCCTCGTAGGCCTTTGTGGGGCGCTTGAAGAGGACTGCCGAGCGGGCCTTGGCCATGGACAACTGAATACTTCCGAGCTGCGTAGCGTCCATTTTTTCAAAGAAGACCAACTCACCGGAGGAGTCGACGATAGAAATGGCCATGGTCCAGCCATTCTTCTGCGCCTCGGCAGCTGCGGCGGCGGCAACCAGCTTTGCTTTTTCCACTGGGATGGGGCTGCCGTAAGGGTTGGGCATCTGCGCGTGGAGAACCGAGGTGAACGCGAGCGCGACACCCAAAAAGGTCACGGCGCGGAGGGCGAATCTGGACTTTTGCATTGTATTTCTCCCGTAGATGATTTCGTTCAGTGCTTAATGCTTGTCTGGCTTTGTGGCAACGGGGTTGGAATCGTCCCGATCTCTGCCGCGTTCGACGCCAACGTCATTACAACGATCGTGTCGATTACTGTGGGGTTTCCACTCAGAGTTACGGTCACGCCTGTATCGCTCTGGGTGCAGGCGGCCTCTCCGCCGGTAAGCGCAGAGCAGGACAGGATCATTGCCGGCAGGGCAGGCAGTGCAAGGGTGGGGCCGGAAGGGCTGAGGATATGGAGATAGATTGTCTTGTCGCGATATGTAGAAACGCCAAAATCCCCCGGAAGGTAAGGCCCGCCACGAGTTGCGTAGATGCTCTCACCGTAGCGGTCGAGCCACGCACCAATCTCTCGCAGACGCTGGGCCTGTGCCGGATCGATCTGTCCATCCGGGCGGGGACCGACGTTGAGCAGGAAGTTTCCATCGCGTCCGACGGCCGAAACCAGCAGGCGAACGACGGACTCCAGTGACTTGATCTTCGCGTTAGGCTGGTATCCCCAGGCGCCTTGGGTGAGGGTGGTGCAAAGCTCCCATGGGTATCGATTTTCAAAATTGCCGAGCGCCGCGTCGCCTTCACGCGATCTAAAATCCGCCGCGGCGTCGGTGCGGTCGTTGATGACGATCGAGGGTTGCAACTTCCTCAGATTGTCGACCGCCGCATCGTCTTGCCAGGAGAAGGAGCCGGTATATCGTTCACCCTTGGGCCTGGCATGCCATCCACCTTTGGAGGTGACCCCGCCGAACCCGAGCCAATCGCCGCCTCCGCCGTCGAACCAGAGAATATCGAGTTTGCCGTAGTTGGAAGCCAGTTCGTTGAGTTGGCGATGATACTGGGCGCGCATTTCTTCGGCGTTTGCGCGGTAGATGCCGGGAAAGAAGAAGCCCGGATAGCGCCAGTCGAGCGGCGAGTAATAGAGGCCCACGTGAAGCCCTGATTTGCGCACAGCCTTCACGTAATCGGCGACAAAGTCGCGATGAGCGGCGGACTTCATGGCCGTGAAGTTGCTGCCCGGATCGTCGAAGAGCGCAAACCCGTCATGGTGGCGGGAGGTGAGCACGGTGTACTTCATGCCGGCTGCTTTGGCGAGGGCGGCCCATGCGTCCGGATCGAACTTATCCGGGTTGAACTGCCCCGCGAGCCTGGCATATTCATCCACGGGGATCTGCTCGTCCCATTGAACCCACTCACCACGGCCGGGGATGGAATAGACGCCCCAATGCATGAAGAGGCCGAACTTGGCGTCTCTCCACCATGCAATGCGCGCTGCTGCATTATTGTCAGTAGCAAGGGGCGCCCATTGGGCACGCGCGCAAGATGTCGCACTAAGGACAGCCAGTAATAGGCATGCGAATTTCGAGCGATTGACATTCTTGCCCATCATTTCTCCCCATGAAGGTTTTGAAATTGAATCGTATAAGCCGGAAACGCTCTTGTCATTCGCCTGCCGACGGAGCGGCTGTCGATCCACGGACCACGAGACTGGTGGAGACGAGAAACTCTCGCTGAATATTGGGATCGTTGGGGTCTTCGGCTTGCTGGCGAAGGGCCTCAAAGGCGGCACGCGCCAGGTCGGCGCGCGACAGGCAGATGGTGGTGAGCGGCGGCAAAGTGAACTCGGCGAAGTCGATGTCGTCAAGGCCGATGACGGACAGATCCTGGGGTACACGCAGGCCTTCAAGATAAGCTGCGCGGAGCACACCGATAGCGGTCATGTCGTTGGAGCAGACGATGGCGGTAGGGCGCGTCGCGAGTGCCTGCAACTGGCTGTAGCCTGCCACGCCGCCTTTGAGCGTGTGGTCGCACTCGATGATCCATTTTTTCTGGAGGGTCAACTTCGCCGCCTGCATTGCCGTGCGGAAATCGTTCTCGCGCGTAATGGCGGAGTGGAGCTTGTGCGGGCCGGCAAGGAAGGCGATCTTGCTGTGACCCAGCTTGACCAGGTGATTGACGGCCGCATGAATGCCGGTGGAGTAGTCGAGCAGGATGGTACTGGCCTTGGGGTCATCGAGCTTGAACTCGGCGAGCACGATGGGCACGTTGCGGTGCATCAGTTGATCGAGGACCGGCTCTTCTTCGCCGAAGGTCATTACGGCAACGCCCTCGACTTTGCGCTCGAGCATGCGGCGGACGCAGGTGGTGAGGACCTCTGGGTCACTGTTGGTGGAACTTACCAGGATTTCGTATCCGTGAGCCACGGCGATCTTTTCGAAATTCTGGATCAGGTCAGGGAAGAAGGGATTGCTGATGTTTTCAACAATTATGCCGAGGAGGCGGCTGCGGCCGGAGACGAGCGTGCGCGCATGAGTGTTTGGGAAGTAATTCAACTGCTTGATGGCCTGCCAGACACGCTTGGAAAGACGGTCGCTGACCAGTGGAGAACCGTTGATGGTTCTGGAGACAGTGGCTATGGACACCTTTGCCACGGCCGCAACGGTGCGGATGTCGGGCGTTCTTACGGCAGGTTTGCGGGACGCTTTTCTAGGCACGTACGAATCCTATTCCATACAAATCAAGTGTGAAAGCAATGGTATTGCATTTGCACGGGGGTTGTGGGACGCGAAGAAAATTTTCTACTGGGGGAGGAAAACATAGACGGGGTGCGGCTCCCCCGAAGCAGTGCGTGGTATCCCACGCCTTCGCCAAGAAAAAGGCGAAAGGATGGGGCACGGAGAACTGAGGTTGTCTGTGAAAATGCTCTAGTCGCGTTCGGCAATCAGCAGGCGGAGATCGCGCAGGTTTTGGCCGGTGGGTCCGGTTACCACAGCGTCGCCGAGAGCGGTGAACATGGGACAGGCGTTGAAAGCAGCCAGGGATGCCTTGAGGTGGAACCCGAAGGTATGGGCGCGGGCGACGGTGGTGGGGTCGGCAATGGCGCCGGCTGACTGGGTGTTGCCGTCGATGCCGTCGGAGCCGGCGCTGAGTACGGTCAGCCGCTCACCCTGATACTTCTCCAAATCCAGCGCACAGGCCATGACAAATTGCTGGTTCCGGCCACCCGCGCCTGGGGTGCGGTCCATGGTGACCGTGACCTCGCCAACGGAGATGAGGCAGAGGCGGGGGTGTGTGGCACGCAAGGCATGAAAGCGTTCGAGCAGATAACGGGCGGCATCGGCATAGTCCCAGTCGTCGCAACTGTTGTCGACAACGGTGTGATAGCCGGCCTTCTGCGCCAGGGCGCGAGCGTTTTCGACGAGGTCGTGGCTGGAGAGCAGAATTTCGAAGACAGAATCGCGAAATGCCGGGTCCTCGTCTGTCATGGACGTGGCGGCTGTAGCGGGGCGCGCGGGTGCGGTCTCGGCCTTTTGAAGCTTGGCAAAGAATGGGGGACGCCAACTCTTGTTCCCCGGCGACTCGGGCATGTCGGTGCGCTCGAAGAATGCGCGGACAGATGGCGGGAATTTACGGGCTAGGTCGTACCTGACGAGCAGTTCGCGAACGTCTTCGACAGTGGAATGATCGGGAGACGACGGGCCGGAAGAGAGCGCGTCGAGCGAGCGCAAGGGAACGTCGGGGAGCAGCAGGCTTACCTTGGCCGCATCGGGCGCGGCCATGGCCAGGCGTCCACCTTTAACGGCGGAAAAATGCTTGCGCAAGGTGTTGATCTCGTTGATGGGCGCGCCGGAGGCGAGCAGCGCCTGATGAAATTCCTGCGTTTCCTCGAGGGTGATCTTCGGGTCGAGGGGCAGGTCGAACATTGCCGATCCGCCGCCGGAGATGAGGAAAAAGATCAGCGTATCCTTCCTGGCTTTTTTGAGCAGCGCCAGTGTGGCGCGAGCCGCGGCGAAGGTATCTTCATTGGGCAGCGGGTGGCCGCCTTCAAAGTAGCGGAAACGCCAGTTGCGGTGTTTGGGAACTTGGTGGTAACAACAAATGCCGCGCAGCCCTTGACGGCGCTTCATGCGTTCGAGCAGCGTTTCCAGCATGGGCCCGGCGGCCTTGCCCAGGGAGATGACGAAGATGCGCTTGTAACTCGAGAGGTCAATCGTCGCCGGACCGCTGCCGTCAGGCAGGAGACGGCGCAGTGTGTTGCCCTCGAAGCGCAAACGCCGGTCGAAGGCAGACGCAATGTTGCAGGCCTTGATGGCGCCAGTAAAGATTTGAGTGGCATTGGAGTGCAAGGTATCTAGTGCGGTATCACCGGCTGGAGTCATGAGAGTCGTTCCTTGAGCCAGCAGGCAAGCGAGGACTGCATCGCGGCCAGATGACCTGTAAAGAAATGATCGGCGCCGGGGAGGAGCACCAGTCGTTTGGGTTCGGCAGCGGAGGCGGCCACTTGCACCAACTGTGCTGCGGGTGCGAACTGGTCGTGATCTCCGCTTAGAAAAAGCTTTGGCAGGCTGCAATTGTGGAGGGAAGGGTAGGTGAAACTTTGGTTCTTGGTGCGGGTCGGCAGGCCGAGTGCGATGAGGGCGCGGACGTTGGT
>DASRLI010000216.1:0-3484 GCA_035648535.1 Occallatibacter sp.
ATCACCGGCCTCATGCTGCTTCTCGGCGCCGAGATCAACAGCGAGATCGAAGGAGCCGCCGCCGAGATGCGTCTCGCCAGCGCTTCAAATCTGACCGTCATCCGAGAAGATCGGCAAGCGTAATCGACGTGCGTCCGCACCGCCCGAGCCGGTCATTTTTAGCTTTGCACTTCCGCCCGCACTTGTTAGATTCGCGTCATGCCGTGTGCCGTCAAAACGATTTTCGGGGTTCGGCCGGATGACCGGCCATCCGTCAATGACCCAATCCTGGTGCATTTCCGGGTAAGGGAAGGATCGCCGACGATTCGCTCAGAATCTTGTTTGTACCTTCCTGTCATGGCGGGTTCGAATGCCCCGAATCGAAGCCGGGCCGTGCGATTCTCTAGGTCCAGCCCGTCCTCCCTGCCGATCATGTTCCGCGCTATACTAGCGTCCTGCGAACAATTCAAGCCGGTCCCCCGACTCGCATCCTGTCCGCAAATCACGGAATGCGGCCTCGGCGTGGGCGGTGTCAACCCATCAAGGAGGAGCGATGAAGGTCCACCCCGACGAGTTCGCCATGGCCCGCGAATACTCAAGCTCGCACGACTTCGAGCACCTCAATCCCGGGCAAATTCATCAGGTGATGGTCCGCGGCCGTGAGCTGCATATGTGGTTCCGCGCGCACACGCGCCTGCACGCGGTCATCAGCCTTTCGGCTATCGGCAGCATCTTTGCGGTTGACTGGCTTGTATGGATCGCCCTGGCCCGCTGGTTCGTCGCGGCCGTTCCCGGCACATGGGCTCTGATCCTCGCCGCTATTTTCACCGGCACTGTCCACAGTTGGCTCGTGTACTCGCTCAGCATCTATTCCTTGCACGAGGGCGCAGCCCACAACCTCATATTTCCCGGCACGAGCCCGCTCAGCCGCGCGGCCAGTTTCCTCTCAACCAACATGTGCCGCCTGTCAGCCGCCGAGCCCGAGCACTACACCGAGTGCCACATGGCGCACCATGCCAAATTCGGAACCGAGGACGACTCTGAATTTCTCAACTTCATCTTCCCCCGCCGCCTCTGGCTCAACTTTCTTCCTCTCGGCAGTTTCTTCAACTACAGCGATTTCTTCGTGCATCGCACACCCGCCTACACCCGCTCCAGCGCCACGTCCGGCTTCTTTGCCGCCATCTATAACGGCCTCTATCTCTTCATGCTCTACCACTTCTTCGGCCTGCTGTTTACCGTCATCGTTGTCCTTCTCATGCCGCACATTGGCTTTTATGTGGACCGCATGAGGCAGTTCACAGAGCATAACCTTATGCCGCTTGAGAACAACAGCGGCGCGCGCAGCCTGGGCGTGGGCTTTTGGGGTCTGCTGGTGGGCGGCGGCCCGTGGGGCCAGCCCTGTCACCTGGCGCATCACATGGTCGCCAGCATCCCCTGGTATCAGCAGATCATCCTGCATCGCTACATCGTGGGCCTGTTGACAGAGACCCAGCGCAAGCAGTTCCTGCTCAAGCCCATCGTCGGATTTCCCGCCCTACTGTGGGGCATCCTGCGAGAGTCGAGTCGCTTCTCACGCGTCTGCGCGGCGCGCGTGCTTGCCGGTGATTGAACCAAATGATTGACCAAGGGCAAGCGAGGCCATAGCATGCACTAGATTGGAACCAGGAGGCGCACCGTGCTCGGAAACCGAAGCTGGGATAGTTGGATCCGGCGGTACTCCACCAGCCACCAGAACCCGGTCAATCGCGCCTGCCATACCATCGGCATCCCCATGATCGCGCTCAGCGTCTTGGTGACCCCACTCATCCTCTGGCACACGCGCTTCTGGATGCTCGCCGCCGGCCTGTTCATCGTCGGCTGGATCTTCCAATTCATCGGCCATGCCTTTGAGGGCAAGCCGCCCGAGTTCTTTCAGGACTGGCGTTTTCTCTTCGTGGGCCTCCGCTGGTGGTTTGCCAAAATGGCTGGCAAGGCGTAACTCCTTTGTCTTTGCTCTTGAATGGTTTTGCTGTTGTTGTTCACAGAACAACGCCTTGGCCCAGGGTCCGCGCGTCCGTGAGCCGAATTCTGGGGTTCGGGTCGACCGGCCAACCGGTAGTGACGTGAGTTAAATCACGTTACGGAAGGGTTGCCGACATCCGCCCGCGATTGGATGGTTCAGGTCGCCTTGACACCGTCCGCGCATATTGACGAGCACGAGTAAGACTCGATCTGACTACATGTGAAGACAGGAGGCGAGGTTCGCCCCGCCTCCTCTGTCCTCGTTTTGTGTGGCTGGGCGTCGTGGTTTCCCACTTGAGCGGTTATGCATTCCGAATGGAACGAGAAATACTACTTTTCCGGGTGCTCATCACGGTAGGCCTGAAGGCTGGTTCGACCGTCAGGCAGTTTCCAGCGGCGCGCGACAATGATCATCCAGATGAAGTTCAATGCGGCGATGACGCCGGCGGCGCCCAGTGCTGGCGGAAACCGGGGGCTTTTGATATCGATGAGGCTGATCGGAATCAGCAGGATGATGACTTCGAGAGCGCCAAAGGCAAGCGCAAAGATAAATTTGGACCAGCTCCACAGTCCTGCGCGCTGTTCCTGGCGAATGCCGCTGACAATCACGACGGCCTGGCAGACAACGAATGCGATCCAGAACATCTTTCCGAAACCTCGTGGTTGTGATGATGAGTTAGGTGGTTGAGTGGCTCGAGCGCCACTTGAACGCGAGCCACAGGAAGACGACAAGGACTATGGTTGCCAGAACCATGGCGGCAATGAACAAGGGTCTGTATTGGGGATGCTGGATATAGAGCAAGAGGGGCGGCATGACAATGAGGTATTCCAGCACCACCCAGCCCACGACGAAGCCGGTCTTGCGCCAGTTCAGCTTTCCTCTTCGGGCAGCGTCGCGCAGCACGAAAACATCCCAGATGACTTTGAACATCTCCCACATAGGAAACCCCTCATGCGGCAGGACCGACCGCACCCTCCGCTCGTTGCAGAAGGCAGCCCTCTCCCGCAGCACTCTTCAGGGATGAGCGACTGAAATATCCTCAGCAAACAATCCTCAATACGGCTGCCCGTTGCCGTGAACCTTCGTATCCTGCGTCCAGTTTCCCGAAAAAACGCCGTTTGGATTTGCGTTGGGATTGTTCGTCTGGTACCACTGACCCTGCCCGTTGGACCAAGTCTGTGAGTAGGCACTGGAGACCTTTGCTGCGCCGCCTGAGCCAACCACGGTCTGCTGGTCCAGCGCATAGTCCACCCAGTCTGAAGCGGCCGTCGACCGCGCGTTCATTGAAACGTTGGCGTTATTCATTGAGCTTTGGAAGCTCGATTCCTGCTGCTGCATAAACGCCTGGTGTTCCGCTTGCGAGGCGGCCATATTTTGCTGGAACTGCTGATACATCATGTCACTCTGAGCTTTTGCCTGTGCCGCCAGTCGAGCCAGCATCGCGTCTCCCTGCTTCTTCTGCCGCGCTAGGAAAGCCTGTGCCCACTGCTGGTCAACCAC
>DASRLI010000217.1:0-5887 GCA_035648535.1 Occallatibacter sp.
GAGAGACTGCCCGCGGCGCATATCGCCAGCGGCAAAGATGCCTTTGACAGAGCTCATGTAGTTGGTTGTGGCAACGTTGCCGCGGTTGTCCAGAGCCAGTCCGAACTGCTCGATCATACCGGAGCGGACTGGGCCAAGGAAGCCCATGGCGAGTAGAACCAGATCGACGTCAAGGGTAAACTCGCTGCCCGCGATTGCCTCAAACTTCGGCGGAGGGCCGACACGGCCGCACTGCAGTTGCTTGACGTTTCCGTTTTCGTCGCCCGTGAACTTGATGCTGTTAACGCTCCAGTCGCGAATGCCGCCCTCTTCGTGAGAGCTCTCGGTGCGCAGTTGCATGGGCCAAAGCGGCCAGGGAGTAGATGCAGCGCGCTCATTGGGTGGCTTGGGCATGATTTCAAATTGATGGACGCTCTTTGCGCCTTGTCGATGGCTGGTGCCAAGGCAGTCCGCTCCTGTGTCACCACCGCCGATGATGAGGACGCGCTTGCCTGTGGCAAGGATGGCGATGGAGGGGTCAACGGTATCGCCTGCATTGCGGCGATTCTGCTGAGGCAGAAACTCCATGGCGTAGTGAATGCCCTTCAGTTCGCGGCCGGGGATATTGAGATCGCGTGGATGCTCCGAGCCGCCGCAAAGCACAATCGCTTCATAGTGCGCGGTGAGCGCTTCCACTGAAACGTTGACGCCGACGTGCGCGCTTGTAATGAATTTGACGCCCTCTGCGCGCATCTGCTCGATGCGGCGATCGATGACATGTTTTTCCAGCTTGAAGTTCGGAATACCATAGCGAAGCAAACCGCCGATGCGGTCGTTCTTTTCATAAACGGTGACAGAGTGCCCGGCGCGGCGCAGCTGCTGGGCGGCGGCCAGGCCGGCGGGGCCGCTACCGACAACCGCTACCCGCTTGCCAGTGGAATGGTCGGGTGGCTCGGGATGAATCCAGCCTTCATCCCAGCCGCGCTCGACAATGGAGCGCTCGATGAGCTTGATGGAGACGGGCGGCTGATTGATGCCGAGAACACACGCCGCCTCGCAGGGGGCAGGGCAAATGCGGCCTGTGAACTCAGGGAAGTTGTTGGTCGAGTGAAGGCGGCGAACGGCTGCCTCCCAGCGACTGTTGTAAACCAGGTCGTTCCAGTCGGGGATGAGATTGTTGACCGGGCATCCGGTGTGGCAGAAAGGCACACCGCAATCCATGCAGCGAGCACCCTGCTCACGCTGCTTTGCTTCAGGGAAGGGCTCGTAGATTTCGAACCAATCCTTGATGCGCTCATCGGCCTTGCGGCGGGTGGGCTGTTCGCGTTGAATTTCTAGAAATCCTGTGACCTTACCCATGCAATACCTCTGCCGAAGACGTCACCAGTGGCGACGCAGTAGTGGGTGGAGCATAAACCGATTCGACACGAGGGGCGCCAAGGACACGCTTGTACTCGTGCGGGAATATCTTGATGAATCTTGGTTGGGCGTCGGTCCAATGCTCGAGGACCCATGCGGCGCGAGGGCTACCAGTTAGATCGCGGTGGCGTTCCAGCAGGGCGCGGACGCGCTCCACGTCAGGTTCAGCCACCAATGGTTCGAGATCGACACTCGTCTTGTTGCAGCGCCTGATTGAAAAGTCGCCCCTTCCGTCGTAGACGTAGGCGATGCCACCGCTCATGCCGGCGGCAAAGTTCCGGCCTACTTTCCCGAGTACGATGACGGTACCGTTGGTCATATACTCGCAGCCGTGGTCGCCCACACCTTCCACGACAGCTGTTGCGCCGGAGTTGCGGACGGCAAAACGTTCGCCTGCGATGCCGTTGAGGAAGACCTCGCCAGATGTTGCACCGTAGAGAACTACGTTGCCGACCAGGATGCTTTCCTCGGGCAGGAAGCTGGACGTCTTGGGCGGATACGCGATGATGCGCCCGCCGGAAAGTCCCTTGCCAAGATAGTCGTTGGCATCGCCTTCGAGTTCAAGGGTCACGCCGGAGGGAACGAAGGCGCCGAAGCTTTGGCCTGCCGAGCCTTGGAAGCGGAAGTGAATTGTTTCGTCCGGTAATCCAGCCGATCCATATTTCCGGGCGATCTGGCCGCCCAGCATCGCGCCCACAGTGCGGTGCACGTTACGAATTGCGAAGCTGCCGGAGACCTTTGTCTGCGATTCGAGTGCGGGCGCGGCCTTGGCAATCAGGACATGATCGAGCGCCTGAACGAGTCCGTGATCCTGAGCCTGCATGCGGCGGCGGGCAACACGAGAGGGCAGGGTGGGCGAGTAGAGGATGGAGGAGAGATCTATGCCCTTGGCCTTCCAGTGCGCATCGGCGACAGCAGCATCGATCTTGTCGACGCGACCAACCATTTCATCGACAGTGCGGAAGCCGAGTTTTGCCATGTGCTGACGCATCTGCTCGGCAATAAAGAAGAAGAAGTTGACCACGTGCTCGGGCTGGCCTGTGAAGCGTGCCCGCAAAACCGGATCCTGTGTTGCGATGCCAACCGCGCAAGTATTCAGGTGACATTTGCGCATCATAATGCAGCCCATGGTGATGAGCGGCATGGTGGCAAAGCCGTACTCTTCGGCGCCAAGCAGCGCGGCGATAACCACATCGCGGCCTGTCTGGAGCTTGCCATCGGTCTGCACGCGGATGCGACTGCGCAGATCGTTGAGCAGAAGTACCTGCTGCGTTTCAGCGAGACCGAGTTCCCAGGGCAGGCCGGCGTGCTTGATAGAGCTGAGCGGGGAAGCACCGGTGCCGCCGCTGTCACCTGAGATGAGCACGACATCGGCATGGGCTTTGGAGACGCCGGCCGCGACCGTGCCTACACCGACCTCAGAGACCAGCTTCACAGCGATGCGAGCCTGGGGGTTGACGTTCTTGAGGTCGTAGATGAGCTGGGCCAGATCCTCGATTGAGTAGATGTCGTGGTGCGGCGGTGGCGAGATTAGGCCCACGCCGGGGATGGAGTGGCGGGTCTTGGCGATCACCTCATCCACCTTGTACCCAGGCAATTGTCCGCCTTCGCCTGGCTTTGCGCCCTGCGCCATCTTGATTTGGAGTTCATCTGCGTTTACAAGGTAGTTTGTCGTAACACCGAAGCGGCCGCTGGCAACCTGCTTGACCGCGCTCCGGCGCAGATCGCCGTTCGGGTCGCGCGTGAAGCGGGCTTCGTCTTCGCCGCCCTCGCCGGTATTGGACATGCCCCCGATGCGATTCATTGCAATAGCCAGGGTTTCGTGCGCTTCTTTGCTGATCGATCCGAAGCTCATTGCGCCAGTCGTGAATCGCTTCACGATCTCCTTCGCCGGCTCAACCTCTTCGATGGGAATGGGATGGTCGGAGTATCTGAGCTTGAGCAATCCGCGTAGAGTACACAGTTCGCGATTCTGGTCGTCGAGCAGATCGGTGTACTCCTGGAAGGTGGCAGGATTGTTCTGGCGTACGGCGTGTTGCACCTTGCTGATCGTGAGCGGATTCAGAAGGTGATATTCGCCGCCTTCGCGGTATTGATACTGGCCGCCAACGACCAGGTCGGTCTCGGATTCCGTGAGGGGTTGGAAGGCGTAGGCGTGCTTCATTTGGGCCTCACGGGCCAGCACGTCTAATCCGACACCCTCGATACGGGAGGCAGTGCCGGAGAAGTAAGCGTCAATGAGGAACTGGTTGAGACCGACAGCCTCAAACACCTGCGCGCCGCGATAGCTCTGCAGAGTGCTGATGCCCATTTTGGAGAAGGTCTTCAGTAGGCCCTTGTTGATGGCTTTGATGAAATTCTTCTCAGCGTATTCCGCGCTCACGTCGTCCGGCAGCAGCCCGCGACTCTTGAGGTCGTGCAGAGATTCAATGGCGAGGTAAGGATTGATGGCGCTGGCGCCGTAACCGATGAGAAGTGCAAAGTGCATCACCTCGCGCGGTTCGCCGCTCTCAATGATGAGGGCTACCTGGGTGCGGGTCTTCTCACGGACAAGACGATTGTGAACCGCAGCCATGGCAAGCAGGCTCGGAATTGGCGCATAGGTGGGATCGACTCCGCGATCGGAGAGAATCAGCAACGTGTAGCCGGAGTGGACCGCATGCGCAGCCCTTGCGCTGAGATCTTCGAGCGAGTGCCTCAAACCGGCTTCACCGTCTGCGGCGCGGAACAGAGCTGGCAGCGTGGTCGCGAGCAGATCGCCTGAAGAGACGCGACGGAGTTTCTCCAGGTCGCGGTTGGTCAGAATCGGATGAGGCAGCTTGAGCGTGTGGCAGTTCTCTGGCGCCTCATCGAGGATGTTGCGCTCAGTGCCGATGTAGCTGATCAGCGACATCACCATCTCCTCGCGGATGGGGTCGATCGGCGGGTTTGTTACCTGCGCGAAAAGCTGCTTGAAGTAGTTGAACAACGACTGCGGGCGGTCCGAGAGGCAGGCCAGTGGGACGTCCGTGCCCATCGAACCGATTGGCTCTTCGCCCTTGGCGCCCATCGGCGCCAGCAGAATCCGCAAATCCTCTTCGCTGTAGCCTGAGGCGCGCTGCCGGCGAAGCAAGGTCTCGGAATTCGAGGCGATGACGCGCGGAGGCTCAGGCAGCATATCCATCGTGATCTGCTGCTGCTGCAGCCATTCTGCATAGGGCTGGCGGCCTGCCAACTCCTTCTTGATTTCAGCATCGGAGACAATCCGCTGCTGCACAGTGTCGACCAGAAACATGCGACCGGGCCGGAGGCGACCCTTCTTGCGTATGTCCTCGGCGGGAACTTCGAGCACGCCAGCCTCGGACGCGAGCACGACCAGGTCGTCCTTGGTAACGATGTAGCGGCCGGGACGGAGGCCATTGCGGTCGAGAGTGGCTCCAATGACGCGGCCGTCGGTGAAAGCGATGGCTGCGGGACCATCCCAAGGCTCCATCAGAGATGCGTGGTACTCGTAAAACGCGCGCTTCTCCTCGTCCATGTCGGGATTACCTGCCCAGGCTTCGGGGATGAGCATGGCCATAACGTGGGGCAGGGAACGGCCGGACTGATAGAGAAATTCGACTGCGTTGTCGAGCGAAGCCGAGTCGCTCCCCTCGGGCATGATGACCGGATAGAGCTTGTCTATATGTTCACCGTGCAGTGGGCTGCGCAGCACCGATTGGCGGGCATTCATCCAACTGACGTTGCCGCGAATGGTGTTGATTTCGCCGTTATGCGCGACGTAGCGATAGGGGTGTGCAAGCTTCCAGCTCGGGAACGTGTTGGTGGAGAAGCGTTGGTGGACAAGACAGAGGGCGCTGGTAACGAGAGGATTAGCGAGCTCAAAATAGAATTTCTCAATCTGCGGGGCGAGCATCAGGCCCTTGTAGATGATTGTGCGACACGAGAAGGAAGGGACGTAGAAAGTCTCCTTGTCCTCGATCTCGGAGGCGGCAATCTCATTTTCCGTACGGCGCCGGATCCGGTAGAGGAGGCGCTCAAAGGCGTCCTCATCGAGACCGGTGGGCCGGCTGACGAAAAGCTGCTCGATGTAAGGCTGTGAGGCCCGGGCTTCGCGGCCCACCGCATCGCCGTTGACTGGGGTATCGCGCCAGCCGAGGACGGTGAGACCCTCTTCCTGAGCGATCCGCTCAAAGACGCCCTCACACTGCAAACGGCTGTGCCTTTCCACGGGAAGGAAGCACATGGCGACGCCGTAAGTCCCCAGTTCAGGCAATTGCATGCCGAGCTCGGCGCATTCGCGGACAAAAAAGGCGTGCGGGATCTGAATCAGGATGCCCGCGCCGTCGCCAGTCTGCGGGTCGCAACCGGCGGCGCCGCGATGAGTGAGGTTGATCAGCACCTCAAGGCCCTTGCGGATAATCTCGTGGCTTTTTTCGCCGCGAATACTCGCGACCAGTCCCATGCCGCAGGCATCGTGCTCATTTCGTGGATGATAGAGCCCTTGCGG
>DASRLI010000218.1:0-20607 GCA_035648535.1 Occallatibacter sp.
CATCGGAGACTATATCGACGGCCATAATCAGAATCCCAAGCCCTTCATCTGGACAGCAAAAGCCAACGACATCTTGGAAAAGGTAACCCGCGCTCAGACCGCGCTCAATAAAAGACGATCTGCGTGAGACGGTACACTAGATGTTCTTGATGCAGAAGCTTTTGACACACAAAAGAACTGTACGCGATACACTGAACTGACAGCTTTGAGCGAAGCCCATGCATCGCGGGCTGTCAAAACGCATAAAGGGCAAACCAACTCAATGAACCTCCCTCGACAAGCGGAAATCTGGCTTGGGTCCTATCTGAAGGATCGATTGCGGAAGAGTATGCGGCGTGCCACGCCGAAGCGTGCATGGGTTGCCATCACAGATCACTACGAGCCGCTGGGCATGGGAGCGTCCGTTGAAACCGCGCTGGGCCGTGTGGCGGGCTGGCGCGACAGGTGGCCGCGCATTGCCGATGACGCTCCCAGGGACGCTGCAGGCCAGCGGCCCCAATACAGCTTTTTCTACCCGCAGGAAGAATACCGGCGGGATATACTCGACGGCATCGCGGAGATTGTGTACTTGGGCGTCGCTGATGTCGAGGTGCATATTCATCACGACAACGAGCAGCCAGACGCCTTCATCCAGAAGGTGACTGAATTCTGCTGCCGGCTCACCGATGACCACGGACTTCTTCGACAGGAGAACGGACGCACCGTCTTCGGCTTTATCCACGGCAACTGGGCGCTGGACAACTCGCTCCCGGGTGGCGCGTGGTGCGGCCTCAACGGAGAGATCGCGCGGCTCCGCGATCTCGGCTGCTACGCCGACTTCACAATGCCTTCCCTTCCCTCGCCGTCACAGGGACGAATAGTCAATCAGATCTACTGGTGTACGAACAATCCCGACAATCAGCCGAGGTCCTTCGATCACGGGATTGAGGCCACGGTCGGCGGCGGCAGGCAGGGCGACCTGCTGATGATCACCGGGCCGCTCGGCCTGCGCTTCGCAAACCGACTGCTGCCGCGGCTTGAAACCGGGGAGATCGCAGCCTATGACCTCCCGGCACCGTCGCGCGTCCGGCAGTGGTTCGACCTGGCCCCAACAATCGGTGACGATCTTTTCATTAAGCTCTATACCCACGGCGCTCCGGATAGAAATCGCGAACCGCTGCTCAATGGCGGGCTCGCCAACCTATTCCGCTGGCTCCATGAAGAAGCGGACCAAAGAGGCATCGAGATGCACTGGGCCACGGCTTGGCAGATGTACCAGGCTGCCGATGCGCTGATGCGTGGCAGCAAACCGAATTCCATCGCTCGTGTGACCAATCATCTTGCGAACGTAGATTCCATTTCAAGCAACTCGACACCCTGAGTCTTCTAGTTTTCCCAAGAGGAGCCGAGATTCCAATTGGGCGTTGACGCCACTCTACCCTAAGCGCCTTGTTGAGACTATCTTGTGTTTGATTTGCAACTAGCGTAGTCTGTAAGTGTTTGATTTGCAACTAGCGTAGTCTGTAAAAACAAGTTTTGGTACCAACGCATAGGATCAACCGAAAAGCTGCTGGAGTGCTGCTTCGAGGTCGCGTTCAATTGCTCAAATTGGGCAGCAGATTGATCCGTGAAACTCCTGAGGTTAAATGGATAAGATGACAATTCCCAATACAAGCAGCCGGTTAGCTGCGCTTGAAGCTAGAATCGAATCACGCGAAGCTCGTATTGGCATCATCGGCATGGGATATGTGGGTCTGCCGCTGGCACTGCTCTTCAGTGATCGGCGTTTCAGGGTGACGGGTTTCGACGTCGAGCCAGGCAAGGTGAAGACCCTCAACGCCGGCGGCTCTTACATCGTTCGCATTCTCCCCAGTGAAATTCAGGCGGCGCAAAAGGCAGGCTTCCGCGCCACTGCGGATTATTCTGAGATCGCTCAGATGGACGCGGTTATCATCTGCGTGCCGACTCCACTTAATTTGCACCACGAGCCCGACTTGAGCTACGTGACCGGGACGGTTGCCTCGATTGCTCCCTGGCTCCATGAGGGCCACCTTATTGTGCTGGAGAGTACCACCTATCCCGGCACGACTGAGGA
Source organism: Occallatibacter sp. (assembly GCA_035648535.1). GTDB lineage: Bacteria > Acidobacteriota > Terriglobia > Terriglobales > Acidobacteriaceae > Telmatobacter. The sequence continues at coordinate 2,075 of DASRLI010000218.1, forward strand.
AATTGTTGTTCCTCTGCTGGAAGTCGGTAACACCGATGGGCTGAAGGTTTCTCGCTCGCTTGACGAGCCGGGTGTCCATGTGGCCTTTTCACCTGAGCGCGAGGATCCAAGCAACGAGACCGTGGCGCGGCACGACATCCCCAAGGTCGTCGGCGGCTGCGGACCGGCGGCCACACAGTTGGCATCGGCACTTTACGGCGCGATCTTTCGTCGCGTGGTTCAGGTCAGCAGCCCGGCGGCGGCGGAGATGACAAAGCTGCTTGAAAACATCTACCGCTGCGTAAACATTGCCCTGATCAACGAGCTGAAGCAACTGTGCATGAGAATGGGCATCGACATCCACGAGGTGATTGACGCGGCCAAAACCAAGCCATTCGGCTTCCAGGCCTTCTATCCCGGCCCCGGTTTGGGCGGTCATTGCATCCCCATAGACCCGTTTTATCTCTCGTGGAAGGCCCGTGAGTTCGACTTCCGCACACGCTTCATCGAGTTGGCTGGCGAGATCAACCTGGGCATGCCCTACTTCGTCCTGGAGAACCTGGCCGCCGGACTCAACGAACACTGCAAGTCGATCAAAGACTCGAAGATCCTGGTCCTTGGCGTGGCCTACAAGCGCGACATCGACGACCTGCGCGAATCTCCCTCGCTGACCATCATTGAGCTGCTGCGCGAGAGAGGAGCCATCGTCGCTTACAACGATCCCTTCTTCCCCACCGTAGGCCACGGCCGCCACTACGACCTGAATATGACCAACACCCCGCTCGACAACCTGGACACGTTGGCCCAGTACGACGCCGTCATCATTGTCACCGACCACTCCAGCTACGACTACAAGGCGATCGTCGAGCGGTCGCAATTGGTGGTAGACACGCGCAACGCCACCAAGGGGATCGATTCGGAGAAGATTGTGCGCTGCTGAGGGGCTTGTTTGAATGGTCATTCACAACCGCTGCATCTTGCCTATGGATCAACAATTATCAACTGTTGCGATGACGCTATCCGAACGTCTACCAGATTGGCGGCAGCACCTCTGCGATTCTTTGCATTTTGGGTAACCCGAATTCCTGAATCCTCTTCGCGAAGCGTAAATCGGGCCTGTGTCGTATTGGAACGACCGCCAGTGCACACCGCATAGCCCGCGGTCGAAGTAATGAAGTGACCTGGACGGCGGTGTTGCCAGTAGACAGGTGGTCGCTCTCCTCCCGATGTTCGGAGAGCTTGATCAGGTTGATTGGAAGCGGAAGATCAAAATGAAGGTTCGTCTAGAAAAGGGAATCGAATGAAATTTCTTCACGTAGTAGGTGCGCGCCCAAATTTCATGAAGGCAGCGCCTGTTTACAAGGCGCTGGCGGGAAGAGGCCACGAGCAGGTCTTGGTGCATACGGGCCAGCACTATGACGCGCTCATGTCGGATGTGTTCTTCAAGACATTGGAGATTCCGGCCCCGGACGAAAGCCTCAACGTCGGTTCCGGGTCTCATGCGCAGCAAACTGCCGCGATCATGAGCCGATTCGAGCCCGTTGTGATGGCCCGCAAGCCGGACATTGTGCTGGTGTATGGTGACGTGAATTCTACCGTTGCCGCAGCGCTTGTTTGTTCCAAGCTGGGTATTCGCGTAGCGCATGTCGAAGCGGGTTTGCGCTCGTTTGACCGCTCGATGCCGGAAGAGATTAACCGCCTGGTTACCGATCAGCTAGCGGATTGTCTCTTTACTCCGTCAGTCGATGGCGACGAAAATCTTGCGCGCGAGGGCATTGCAAAGGAAAAGGTCTTCCTCGTCGGCAACGTGATGATCGATACTCTGATTCAATTCCTGCCCAAAGCCGACGAAATCTTTCCCAAGCTCAAGTCGGAGCTATCGTTGGGCGCTTACGGATTGGTAACGCTTCATCGCCCCTCGAACGTCGATGACGAGGCGACCTTCCTGCCGATGCTGCAAGTGCTTGACAGCTTGAGCCGGGAACTGCCGCTGATCTTTCCCGTCCATCCCAGGACGCGCCAGAAGTGGGCGGCGCAACTCGATCAGTGCAGCCCCAATCTGCGCGCCATCGAGCCGCAGGGTTACCTTGAGTTTCTTGCGCTACAGAAGAATGCCACGGTTGTCATCACCGACTCCGGCGGCATCCAGGAGGAAACCACCTACCTGGGGACGCCGTGCTTCACTTTGCGCGAAAACACTGAGCGCCCAATCACGGTGACGGTTGGCACGAATGTCCTTATAGGGCGCAATTGGGAATTGCTCCGGAAGGGGTTTCACGAGGCCCATAGCGGCCGCCGCAAACAGACGGACCGTCCGCCGCTATGGGACGGTAAGGCGTCGGAGCGGATTGCCGAGATTCTTGCTCGGCTGGCATTTTAGCGCGACGCATTTACGGGCACGCAACAAAACTCGCTGTGAGGAAACAGCTGTCTCGGGAAGCGTCTTCGATACTCAAATGCCGCGCATCCCGCTTGGCCAGGAGCAGGTGCTCAGCTTTCCCGGCAGCGGCACAACTCTGTCTGCAACTTTTCCAATACATTCGTCACTGTGGCGTCCCAGGTATTGCCCTCAACCGTCTTCTGGCGAAAAGCGGCCAATTCGGGCGAGTCTTCGGCGAGCGCCTCGTCGATGGCGCGGACGAAACCCGGCCCGTCCTCCGCGGTATACACGGCTCTGCCGAGCAGCATTGTCTCCGGAAGCGGAACGGCGACAGTCGGCTTCCCAGCAGCCAGGTACTCGCGCAGTTTCAGCGGGCTTGACTGCACCATCAACGAAGTCCGGGTAAACGGCAGAATGCAAACGTCCATAACCTTGGCCCAGTTGGGCAGTTGCGAATATGGCTTCGTTCCCGCAAAGACAACGTTTGGCATCCGCCTCAGCGCGGGGGTATCTACCGCAACGCGACCGATGAGCAAAATCGTCCACTCCGGTCGTGCGCGCGCAATATCTTCCAGAATCGCGAGGTCCACCCAGCGATCGACGAGCCCCCAAAAGCCAATGATCGGCCGGGACAGGCCTTTCGCTTCCTCGGGGATCTGTGTGTCGGGCGAGGCTGCCAGTGCAAACAGCTCCGTATCCACGCCGTGCGGCGAGAGATGGATGTTGGCATTAAGCGAGCGGTGACCGTCAACAAGCTTCTGGCTGCAGGCGAAGACGATGTCGGCCGCCGTCGTGAGCTGATCATCCATCTCCTGGACGGCGGTTGCGTCCACATCCGGCAGCTTTGAATATTCGTCGATACAATAGAAGACAGTGAGTTTTTCTCCCAGCTGTTTGGCCAGGAATCCAGGATGAGGCACATGAAACCAGGCGACCGTTTCGGTGAAGCCGAGCCGACGGATCGCGCTGCGAATGAGCATGCGCGAGAAAGCCTGGTTTATTGCCCGGATGGCCGCGAAGCGGCGAAACGGGATTTGCGGCAGTGTCATGCGCCAGAAGTGGGGAGCGACCATTTGGGGTCTCTGGAAAGTCATACGCAGCTTCTTCAGCAGCTTAAGCAGATCGCGTGTGTTTGCCTTGGGTGCGCGTAACCCTGGCACCTCGACATACAGCATCGGAAACTTGGCTCCCAGCCGCTTGGCTATGTGATGGCTGCTGGTGCGGTTTTCGGCGAACCAGTCATTGCCGAAATAGATGAACTCCATTAGTCTCCTATCGGACAGTGCGCTTCCCTTTTGCCGTCAATCTTATAAGAAAATGACTGAGAGTAAGAAAGCGCCGCCTTCTCAGTAATATAATCGCTCTATGGAACTCTGCCCAGCATTGTCTCTACCGGGCTTCTAGGTGTGTTTCTTCTGCTATGAGTAAGTTCAGGGTTGGAATTATCGGCGCTGGCTATGTCAGTGCGCACCACCTTCGCGCCCTCAAGTCGCTTTCTTCGGTTCAGGTCGTCGGGATAGCCGACCTCGATCTGGCCAAGGCACAGGCTGTCGCCAAGGCATTCGATCTGCCCGCGGCTTACTCGAGTGTCGAAGAGCTACTCGCGTCTGGTGTGAATGTAGTCCACGTACTCACACCTCCTGCATTCCATGCGATGCTTGCCATCCAGGCCCTTCATGCCGGCGTTAACGTGCTGGTCGAGAAGCCTATGGCGGAAACGCCTGAGCAATGCAAGCAGATGATGGACGCGGCCCAGGCCAGCGGGCGAACTTTGGGTGTGGTTCACTCTGGAAGGCTGGACCCGATTATCGTGCGGGGAGCGGAAATTGTTCGCAAAGGCGGCATCGGCCAGGTAATTTCCGTCGACTTTCATCGCAGCTCGGATTATCCACCCTGGCCGGGCGGAGGCAAGCTTCCGCCACAATATCGCAAGGGCTCCTACCCGTTTCAAGACCTGGGCATACACGGCCTTGCTATCGCGGAGGCATTCCTGGGCAAAGTCGAATCGACTGAGATCGATTTCCGTTCCACCGGCCGCGACACTAATCTTCTCTTCGACGAGTGGACCGCGACAGTGAAATGCGAGCAGGGCGAGGCGCGCCTCTACCTCTCGTGGAATGTTCGTCCAGTTCGCAGCCAGGTCATCGTTCATGGCACGCGCGGCGTGATGCAGATCGACTGTTTTCTTCAGACTTGTTATGTAACAAAATTGCTTCCCGGGCCGAAGTTCGCTTCTCCTGTGATCTGTGCTATGCGCAACGCGGCTGTGAGCCTCTTCGAGGTTCCGCTCAATGTGCTGCGATTCATGACTAAGCGTCTTCCCGGTGCGCCAGGCATTCACCAGAATATTCGCGAGTTCTACACCGCCCTGGAACAGGGCACGGCTCTGCCCGTGACCCCTGAGGAGGGCCAGCGCCTTGTCAGCGCCATGGCTCCAGCGTGCGACAAAGCCGACCGGGAACGCAATGCGGTCCGGCAGGCGCAGTTAGCGCCCCGTCCACCGGCAGACGTGCTTGTGACCGGAGCGGGCGGCTTTCTCGGTGGCACCCTTGTACGTCGATTGGTTCAGGATGGCGCCAAAGTGCGCGCTGGCGTTCGCCGCACTCCCAGAAATCCGATCCCCAGAGTCGACTATGTCGAAGGCGATCTGGGCGACCCGGAGTTCGTCGATGTCCTTGTTGCCGGAGTGGGCACCGTTTTCCACGTCGGTGCTGCAATGAAGGGTAGCGCCGCAGACTTCCAGCGGGGCACCGTCATCGGTACGCGAAACTTGATCGACGCATGCCTGAAGCATGGAGTCGAACGAGTTGTCTACGTTAGCTCATTAAGCGTTCTTGAGCACGCCGTGCGCCATGCTGACAAAGTTACCGAAGCGTGGCCGCTCGAGCCCTTCGCCGATCGCCGCGGCGCCTATACACAAACCAAGCTCGATGCAGAGCTGATGGTGTTGAAGGCGGCCCGGGAGCGGGGTTTGCCGGCATTTGTGGTCCGTCCGGGAGTTATCTTTGGCCCCGGAGTGGAGCCGAGCAGTCCTGCAGGGAGCTTTGGCATGTTCGGCCGCTGGATTGTCGTAGGGCACGGTTCGCTGCCACTCCCACTGGTCTATGTAGACGATGTTGTGGATGCGCTTTTGCTCGGAGCCACGAAACCAGGATTGGAAGGAAAGCTCGTCAATCTGGTCGACCCGGCGATTGTTACTCAACGCGAGTTCGTCAGGATCGCACAGGCTGCAAGACCTGACATCAAGGCGAGCTATGTTCCCAAACCCGTGCTGATAACTGCGGCAATCGGAATCGAAGCACTTGGACGCGTACTCAAGCGCGGTGTTCCGCTGTCAAGATATCGCATCCATTCCATCCGCCCGCTCAGCAACTTCGACCAGACCGCTGTGCAAGAACTCTTGGGATGGACGCCCCGAGTCGGAGTCGCCGAAGGCTTGCAGCGGACGTTTCCAGTCTCGACGACGATGCAATCCTCATCATCGCCACAGTAATTGAGTTTCGAGAGGGCCATGCTCAAAATCGCGGTCGTCACACGCTATTTCCCCAGCTCGGCTGAGCCGTGGCAGGGCCGCTCGGCCTATCAAACGCTGCGCGTGATTGCCCGCCAGGCCGACGTGCAAGTCTTCTATCCGAACGCAAGGTATCCGCCTCTGCTCAAGCCCCGCAGCAGAACCTACCACAAGCTCGACAAGTCTTGGACCCCGCCGGATGTGAAGACGAATTATTACGATTTCCCTTCCCTGCCGCTGATCTCCAGGCCGATCAACGGCTGGTTGGCCGCCTTTGCGCTCTTGCCTCACATCCGCGCTTTTGCTCCCGACCTCATCTTCAGTTGCATTCTCTATCCCGATGGATATTCCGCCCTCAAGATCGGCCAGGCGCTCTCCGTTCCTGTCGTCGCCATGAGCATTGGCTCCGACATCAACCGCATTGGCGATCGTGTCTCAGCGATGCATACCCGCACAGTCTTGCGCGAAGCCGATTTTCTGGTCACCGTCTGCGACGACCTGCGCAAGAAGGCTATAGTGATGGGCGCCTCGCCTCAGAAAACCCGCGCCATTGTCAACGGTTGCGATCTCTCGGTCTTCCACGTCAGGGACCGGATGGATGCGCGGCAGAAGTTGTGCATCGACCCGGCCGCGGAGGCAGTCGTCTACACCGGGCGAATGGACGTGAAGAAAGGTCTGCGCGAGCTCGTCGAAGCTGCGGCTGCGCTGCACCCTGACCGCCCCAATCTACACGTGTATATGGTTGGCGAAGGACCGGACAGACCAATCATTCAAAGCGCCATCGATGCCAGCAACGCCGCCGGCTATATCCACGCACTGCCGGCTTGCGCCTCCGTCGATGTCGCCGTCTGGATGGCCGCAGCCAATCTTGTCACCCTTCCAAGTTACATGGAAGGTTGCCCCAACGTAGTCCTGGAGGCACTGGCTTGCGGACGTCCCGTCGTAGCCACCAATGTCGGCGGCATTCCCGAGATTATGAACGACTCCTGCGGACGCCTGGTGCCCCCTCGCGAACCAGCGGCGCTCGCCCAGGCCATTCACGGGGTCCTCGACAGCACCTGGGACGCAGCGGCCATCTCCGCACACCGGAGCCGCAGTTGGAACGCAGTTGCCGCAGAGCTCCACGAGCTCTTCCAATCGCTCGTTTCCGCCCCTAAGGCCGTCTGAACACGACTCCTGCTTGCTCCAGCGCCCTCCGCCCGCTTCACGCCGCTGCAACAAGCGATCAGTTCGGCTCCCGATCCGCCGGCCCTGTTTGCCGCGGCCTCACTGGAATCGCCTGAACCTCCGATTCCTGCAGCTTATAGAGAAGTGATCTGTAGCTGATGTTGAGCCATTTGGCCGTTTTTCGCCGGCTCCAGCCATTCGCCTGCAGCACTTTCAGAATGATCTCCCTCTCCAGGCCCCGTGTGGCAGCCTTGGTTATCTCCTTGAGTGAGATGGGTTGGGCCAGGTCGATCTCAGGGACCGTCCGGGACGACGCACTCGGGACAAGGTCCGCCGCCAGGGCCTCTTCGTCGCCGATCAGCACATAGCTGCGAATCATGTTCTCCAGTTGACGAATATTCCCCGGCCATTTGTATCGCTGCATCATACGCACTACTTCGCGGGAAAGAGGCTTCGGATCGAGGCGGAACGCTTTCGAATGCTGATCGAGAAAGTAGTCGATCAGCACAGGCAAGTCCTCGGCTCTTTGACGCAGCGGCGGCAGGTCGATGGTCACCGCGTTGATGCGGTAGAAGAAGTCAAGCCGGAATCCCCCGTCCTCAGTCTGCTGCCGAAGGTTTCCATTGGCCGCGCAAACCAGCCGCATATCCACGCGCCGCCACTCCTGTGCCCCCACCCGCATAAAGCTGCCGTCCTGCAGCACTTGCAGAAGCTTCGACTGAATAGACATATCCAGCCCGCTCACTTCATCCAGGAAAAGGGTTCCCCCATGCGCTAGTTCCAGGCGGCCACGCTTGGTTGCATACGCCCCGGTGAATGCTCCCTTTTCATACCCAAAAAGTTCCGACTCGATCAGAGAGTGTGGGATTGCCGGGCACGTTACCTTCACCCAGGCGGCGTTCGACCGATTGGAGCGCGCATGCAACAACTTGGCAAATATATCCTTGCCCGTCCCGCTCTCGCCCTGCACCAGAACCGGGACGGTCGTCTCCGCAATCCGTTCCAGCTTATCGCGCGCGGCCGCCATCAACGATGATTGTCCGAAGATCACATCCATCGGCGGAAGATCGCGGATATCGACAAACGAATTGGCACGTGCCAGAGGCATTCATTTTCCGTTTCGGGGAAAGGTACCTTCAGTTCTACATAGCAACTTTGGGTCCATTCCAAAATCCAGATGATCGGTGGATATCACACAAAGGTAACCTATTCATATACCCTACAGTGATCTTGTGCGCCTTTTCCTCATTTCGCGTACAGAGTATTCATCTAGATTGTGTAAAACCCTGCACAAATGGCGAAAAATTTTCCACTTCCGATGGTAAGATGTTCTTCACGGCTTCATGTTTTGGGCTCCTCGTTCTCTCTCGATTGAGATGATCCGCATCTGAGCGCCTTTTCGGCAGCCCGCAGCCAATCGCCATCTTATTGGTCCAAGTTATCTCTTCCCGGTATTCATGCCTCAGGAACGGAGCTTGTCACAGGTTATTTTTGGCAGCAGCTGGAGGAACTGGGATGTCTGGCACTGGCCCGAAAAATGGAGCTCCACTAAAGACCCAGGGTAAGCGTGGCCCCCATATTGTCGTTCTTGACGCCGATCCGGCAATTCTGGATTACATATTCGATATTCTCTCAGACCGCTTCAAAGTGAGCCTCCTGACTGATGTTGCCGAGCTTGGCAGGTGCCTCAAAGAATCTCCGGCTCCTGACCTGCTCCTGATGGACTGGAACATTGTCGAAGACGAAGCCGACGAGAACGCTCTCGGCATGCTCGCAAAAACTCACGCAGCCAAACCAGCTCTTCCTATCATCATGCTCGCCTGCTCAGCCGAGCTGAAGGAGGTCATCGCAGCCACCCACATGGGCGCCGCTGACGTGATCCTCAAGCCTTTCAGAAAAGCCGATATCGACAATGCCGTCCACCAGTGCCTCATGAAGTCAGGCAAGCAATCGGCTGACGGCGAAATCGAAGAAATCCCCCTCAATGAGAACACTTCCTTTGTCCGGTCCTGCAAGCGCATGAGGGAGATCGAGTCCCAATGCACCCTGGTCGCGCGCGCGGACATTCCCGTTCTCATCCTCGGAGAGAGCGGCACCGGCAAAGAAGTCGCGGCCATGCTCATTCACAAGTTGTCGGCCCGCAGCCAGCGCAGCTTCTTGAAGGTGAATTGCGCGGCCATGCCTGCCGATCTGCTTGAAAGCGAACTGTTCGGTTATGAGCAGGGTGCCTTCACTGGAGCCGTCAAATCCAAGCCCGGCAAGTTTGAGATCTGCAATAACGGCACCATCCTCCTGGACGAAATTGGCGAAATGCCGCCCGTCCTGCAAGCCAAGCTCCTCCAGGTTCTTCAGGACGGAAGCTTCTCGCGCCTCGGAAGTCGCACCAGCGTCAAGGTCGATGTCCGTGTGATCGCCGCAACAAATGTCGACATCAAGGCGGCCATTGCCGACAAGACATTTCGAGAGGACCTCTACTATCGTCTGAATGGTTTTACGCTCAAGATGCCCCCGCTGCGCGAACGCATTGAGGAAATCCCGATCCTGTCACAGCACTTCATGCGCAAGGTCGCGGCCAAGTATGACTGCCAGGCCTTGCCGATCTCCCCTGCCCTCCTGCAGGCTCTCACCTGCTATTCATGGCCCGGCAATCTCCGTGAGTTGGAAAATACGATCAAGCGTTACCTGGTCCTCGCAGACGAGCAGGCGATCATCGACGAGCTCAATCCTCGGCCGCGTATCGGATCGTTCGCACCTGTCGCCGAAGGTAGTGCAGAAAACGACAGAAGCTTGAAGCATCTCGTCCGCAATTTGAAGGGGGGAGCTGAAGCTGCAGCGATAGCGCAGTCGTTGGAAATTTCTGGATGGAACCGCAAAGTCGCCGCAAACGACCTGCAGATCAGCTACAAGGCCCTGTTGTACAAGATCAAACAATACAATCTCAGCCCGCCGCCTCGAAAGCGGCAAGTCTCCATCGAGAAGGCGCCAAGTCTTGATCGGGCGCAAAGTGCGTAACTTCCCGCGCTCGAATGTTGAGCGTGCGGAAAAGATAAGATTGTGATACAGTTCGGAGCCGGGACGGTTTTGGGTTTTCTGGGAAGGCCGGCCTGAGATTGAAACGGAATGACCGCCGGGTGACGCTCCTGGCAGCCCGCTTCAGGTAAATCGAGGCGAACTGAATATGGCGCGCCCCATTCTCTACACTTTATTGCCTTGAAATATCTGGATACTGCGATCTGCGAAAGTCGTTTCGAAAGCTACACCGATCTGGGTCTAAACTGGGATTGCCCTCATTACAACCTAATCATTAACATGAGGATAAGTCTCACCTGCGCCGTCCCTCGCAGTCCCCTCATGGAGATTGGGTTGGACAGAGCATTCGGAGATTTTCCACTTCGGCTTGCTACTTTTTCCGCGCCTTCGGGTCTGCATACTCAGTAATGCGCGGGTTATTACCATGGTCGCACCCGATTCTAGCACGAAATTGGGATTGGCATTACTGCAAGCTATTCAGGATCATAAAGATACGTTGGCGCTACTCTGTCGGATAGCAAGCTGGAGCGAGGCGAGAAAGATCGACCATTGATGATTGAAACAAACGCAACCAAGTCGGAAAAGGTCGTGGTCCAATTCGGCACCAGGACCATCAAAGGCTACCTGGAATCTCCCGCATGGAACACGATCGAAGAACTCTTGGGGAATGCGCCCCAAAGATCGCTTGAAAACTTCCGCATTCGCCGCCTCGAATCGGATGTGGTCGAGGACGTCTCAATCAAGGACGTCAAGGCCGTCTTTTATGTAAACAGCTTTGATGGAAACTCAATTCGCAATCATCTCAATTTCCATACCCGCGCGCCCATCGTCCACGGCATATGGATGCGCTTCCAATTCCGCGATGGCGAAGTCATGGAGGGAATCGTATACAACTCCATCCGCTACCTCGTTGATCCTGGATTCTTCGTGCTGCCAACCGACCCCGGCAGCAACAACAAGCTCGTTTATGTTGTTAAGAGCTGGCTCGTCGACCATCGCGTACTCGGCTTGCGAAAACTCTAATTGGTCGAAACCGATTCCCTCAGAATTGAATAATCTAGAATCTCCGCGGCTACTCCCGTCAAACTCATCAACGCGCTTTCCTTGCGGATCGCTCGCCCTCGGCATCGAATCTGACAACGTGTCGAAAGTGTGATCTCCGGAGGCATATCGATCAAAAATTCAAAATCCCGATCGATCATCGCGCTGTCGGCCAAGGCTAGATAGAAATAAACTCCACGGTTGCTCAGGTCCCGGGTATAGGCGGGAATCTCGCGGTCCCCTACGAGCACCGTCAGCGGTGCACTTATCTTGAAGCGCGGGCTTCCCCGCTGATCGTTTGCTGTTGTCACTTCTTTGGTCATGCGCACCATTTCATTTAAAATTCCATCATTCGCCGTGGATTGCAATCCGTTGAGCATTTGCCGACCTGGGCAATCTGGACGGCCTTCACACCCTTTGCGCAAATAAATCGCCGATGTTCGCCTGCAAAACTTTGGCTGATTAACACGCACTTCTATTTGCAATCTCGATGCCCAAAGTTTTCACAAAAATCCCTGCGCAATTAACCATTCCAGAACATCAACACGCAATTCACTGCATTCCGCATGGGTCGAAGTGGTCAACCCGAACCTCTGTGGCTTCATCGTAATTCGCTCTCATCCCATCGGTCGATATCGAACTGTTGACCAAACTGAGTCATAAGCTCCGATTGGCTGCAATTGCATCTGCCCTTCCCCTCCCGCGTTGTCCCGGGCGTCCGACCGCTCTTCGCCGGCGTCGACTGGTCTCAGCCGGCTCCAGAATTTAGCACCCGAACTGTCACGGGCTGAAAATAGAAACAATCGTCATGGAAAAATGAAAGCGGCTCGCACTTTCAACTTTTCCACAACCCAGCTGGGCTGCGCCTGATCAATGCAGTTCCTCGCTGCGCTGCTCCTGGAACTCAACCCATCCAGCATTCCCGAATCGGTCGCTCATCGGAGCAGCAGTATGACCCTGATTAAGACCCGGTAGACCGCTTCGCGGCCTGTCGAAATAGAACCAATGCCATGCAAAGAAGTCCGGTACCGAGCAGGAACAAAGATCCAGGCTCTGGAGCCTCCGTCAGAGTTGCCCGTGATCCCACCAGCTCGATCTTGCCTTTGGGATTTTCCTTGTTGGCGTGATAGCTGCCGTTGTCTGCAAAATAAAAATGCCCGCTGCCTTGAGCGTTCCTGCCGCCCACTCCGCCAGAGAAGAGACTGAGTTGGTAGCCGCTGATATCGACAAGGACCCCGTCCCTGTCCTGCATCCCGTTCCCCGAATCTCCTGGGTAGAGGAGATTGTCGAGTAGGGATCCACCGTCCCTGGAAAGAAGGAGGCTGTTGGCGTCAGAACCCGTGTTGAACACCTCGGACGCGGTTGGGCCAAACGTAACTGGTCTCCCGTTGCTCCCCTTGTAGGTCGCAGAAATTCCGGTACCGCTTGCAATGCCCGTATGGCCCTTGTCAAAGGCCGCACCGGCTGTGATGCTTGAATCACTGGCTTTGTATCCAAAAGAGTCAGCCAAGGCAAATGGGGTTATCGCAATGGACACGGCCAATGCGAGTGAAGCAATAGCATAGTTCTTCATCTTTCCCCCGATCCAGCGGTTCTGAACGGCCCCCAGAGCCTGAACCACTGCATAACCCCACCTCAGACTGCACACTTTGACCTCGGTGGATCCCTCCTTCATGAGCATTTCGAGCACCAAACTTATGTTGTTTATATTCAACAACTTATCTTCGCATTAATTTCCCAATGTGCAATACTTTGCACACAAAAAACCCACATAAGTTCTCTATGTATGACAGCCGATACAACTTACTCCAGTTTGGGAAAGAAAAGGTGAAACTGTTCAATAGAGGAAAGCTGCCTCAATCCCCCCTTTTCCCCACCCCACACCGGGCTTGCATCCTTATTGCTAATCCGCTTCTTGTTTGGAGTTCGCCCCTCCAGGCTCGGTAAAGACTGGCCGATCCTGGCTCAAGTCGCGCACGGTTCCACGCGTCGGGCCGAGTCGCAGTTCATCGCTCATCGCTGGGTGTGCAACGAAGCAGATGATGGTCTTACTCAAGATTCGATTCGGAGGGAGGCAGTGTTCCGCATAAGGCCAACAAAATCGCCGCCGGCTTTACGGGCTGCGGAGAAACTTTTCGGGCGGTATGCCGGGGTTTTAACCCCGGCATAAGTGGCAGTGAATCAATGGGGCCTTTAGGCCTTGAGGTATGCACTTCGGGCTTTTCGCCCAGATACAGGTCTTTTTCCGGTACCTCTTTAGCCCCGGACGGTTTGCTCTTTCAAACCATACAACGGCGACGGCCCGCAGAACGTGCCCTGCGCACGACGTTCAGCGCCATGAATGCATTCGCCCAACGCGATACTGCACCGTCTCGCTCGACGCCGTCTACTGCGCGCTGCGGAAGCAGATATTCTCGCCGTCCAGCCGGTACTCGGCCGAGCAGACATCGCCGCCGCAGATCATCGTCTCGCCCGCATAGAGTTGCCGGCGCGTAATCAGCCCCAGCGTGCCGCAGCGCGGACACGACATCACGGCTACAAACGGATTCTGCGCATGACCCAGCTTGGCCTGGTTTTCCAAAACGAAAACCGTTCCGGGGTCCATTCTTTCGGGGATCCATTCTTCCATGAACTGCAAGTCGGCTGACATCGTTCCCTCCAGTGGGTTGATGTAACCGAGCCGTGCCCGATGTTCCGGGCCGGCCCCTTGTCGAACTGCTGCAGGCTGCGAATGGCGTCCCGAAGCCAGAGAGACTTCGGGGTTGAATTAATATTCCCAACAGTGTTGCCGGGGATACCGGCAAAAGTCAAATGGAATCGAGTCCAAGGAGTGTCGAGAGGGATTCCCCAACCCCGAATGCACTCATCGCGCCTTACTGGCCGGTGCTCGCCCCTGTCCCACCTTGGGTGCGTGCAAACTCATCGATCGCTCTGTAAGTTTCTTCGTTGCGCAGAATCGCCTCCACGTACTCGCGTGTCTGTGTAAATGGAATCGACTCGACAAACTCATCCATCCCCTTGTAAGGCCCCGCTGCCTCCCAGTCCACAACCCTGCTGTCGCCCGCGTTGTAGGCGGCCAGAGCGTATTCCTGCACTCCGCCGAACCGCTCCATCATCTGCCGCAGATACCGCGTTCCCAGGCGGATGTTGGTCTCCGGGTCGAGCAGTTGAAATGTCTGGAAGTGACTGATTCCTTCTTCCCGCGCCATCGCCTTTCCCACCGAGGGCAGCAGCTGCATCAGGCCCCACGCATTCGCGTATGAAACCACAGAGGGATTAAACTCCGATTCCTGCCGCATCAGCGAAGCCACCAGGTAAGGATCAAGATTGTTCTTCGCCGACTCGGCCTTGATCGTCTCCCACCACGGCTCGGGAAATAATATTCGCCAGTACGCCAGCGGAATCGCTTTGATCGGAGCCGAAGCAGCGTACGGCAGCGCCCTCTTCAGCGCCCGCATCGCGCGATATGTCTCGCCATACGATGCATAGATTTGCGCCTCCGCCAGTGCGCTCCAGGATGAAGAGTCCGGGTCGGCTGCAATCTCCTGCGCAATATACTCGCCCAATCCAGCATTGGCCAGCAGCTTGGCCCTTGCCAGGTGTGGACTCTCCACCGGAAAGCTATCCACCAGAGTTGGCGCCGGCAATGGCTGCAAGTGATCCAGTTGCGGCGCCGGTGCCGGTTGTGTGCTGCCCAGCGCCACCAGCCTTGCCCGCGCCATCTGCGCATAAAAATAGTGCTGATAAGCGCGAACGATGGCGCGATAATTTGCCGCAGCCTGCGAAGGTGCGTGGTCCTGTGTCTCGTACAGCCGTCCCCGCCAATAGAGCGCGCCCACCGTCTCTGCAGCCGCCGGATAGAGCCGTATCTGCTCATCAAACAGCCGCCCGGCTTCCGGATAAAGTCCCTGCCGGTAGCTCAGCCATCCAGCCCGCCAGTGCGCCGCGGCAGCATTCTTGCTGCTCGGAAAATGTGCGGCCAGATATCCGTAGTACTCCACCGCCGTCGGATAGTCGCGCTTCAGCATGTACATGTTCCCGCTCGAAAACAGCGTTTCCGCCAGCCACGGACTGCTCGGAAATCTCGACTCCATCAGGCTCACGATTCTTTGCTGATCTTCCGTGTCTCCGCGGTCCCTCGCCAGTTCCATCAGCAAATAAAGCCGCCGCGCGCCATTCTCGTCGTTCGTATCGGCCAACCCCTGCACCTGCGCCGGTAAAAGCCGCTTCAGCTTCCAGTCGCAGGCCGCTGCCGCCACTGCAAAGCCGTTGCGATCCTCCGCGCTCAGCCCAGGCACCCGCAGCAGCGCACGATATTGTTCAGCAGCATCGCCATAGCGTCCAGCGTTGTAATAGGCATCGCCCAGGCTGCGCAACTCAGCCGACGTCAATGTCGACTCCGCGCCCATCTCCGTCAACCTCGCCCGCGCAATCTGCGCATCCTGGCTCAGCGGATGCCCCAGCAACAAATGCTTGAAAATGCGCTCTGCCGCATCTTTCTCGCCCAGCAGGTATGCCACCTGTCCCTGCGCCAGTTGGAATCCGGAGCGGTCCTCCGCAGCCAGTCCTGCAGCCTGCGCCAGCACTCTCTGCGCTCCTGCGGCATTGTTCATGGCCAGCAAAACGTTGGCCTCCAACTCCGGCGCCTGCACATCGAAAATGCTGTCCGGATAGCGGTCCGTAAATCCCCGCAGCAAAGCCTCGGCTGCCGCCTCGTCGCCGCCACTGTGGCTGGCCTGCGCGCTCATGAAGTCCGCATAGTCGGCCAGTTCCTCGCCGGCCTGTCGCGCCTGCCGAAGACTCTGCTGAGCCTCCGCATATCTCTTGTCCATCAAGTACGCGTGCCCCAGTGCCAGGTAAGCGGTCGCAGCCGCCTCGCCGCTGTGCTTGCGCGCATAAGCAGTAACGCCTGCATAAGCCTCAGGTGTACGCATAGTGGCTAGCTGTTGCGCCATCGGCCGCAGCTCCGTCGAAGCTACAAACGCCTGCCGGATCCGTGCTGTCCGCGCCGCCCTGGCCGCCCGGCTGGCCCTGCTTGCCCGGCTCGCCGGCTTGCGGCTCTTCGTCGAACCCCTCTTCGTCGCCGCATTCGTCCCGCTCGATTTCTTCTTCGTCGTGCCCGCCGCCCTCTTTCCGGTTCTGCCCGAGCTATGGCTGGAACTATTCGTCGAAGGAGAAGGCGAGTCCCCCGCACTCTGCCCCGCCACCGGCATCACAACCATCAGGACGCAAAGCAGACCAGACGCACATCGGGTCGCCGGCTTGAAAATCGAAATTGGGGAACAAAATACCCTCATATATTCACTTTAGTCCGCCTTAGCCCCACCCAGCCGCACAGGAACCACTGCCGTTACCACAAGTCCCGCAGATCGAGCATCAAACCCCCCGCAGGTCCACAATCCACAACCCCGGTTTGGTTTGCCGCCCCGCCGTCCGTTACACTCTTCTTTTGGCGGTCCTGTTCCGCCGCTCTGCATTCACCACCCTAGCCCGGCCTCGGAAGCCGGTGGATTTTTAGCATCCTACCCCCATGACGACCATCCAATCGATTGCAGGAGAAAACGAGCAGCACCCCGACGTGGCCCTGGTTGAAAGGGTCCGCGCCGGTGATGTCTCGGCCTACGATACGCTGGTCCGCAAGTATGAGCGGCAGCTCTTCCGGATTGCGCAGCACATCACGCAAAACCGAGAAGATGCTGAAGACGTCATGCAGGACGCGTTTCTCAAGGCATACGAGAAGCTCGATCAGTTTCAGGGGAATTCGAAATTTTACACATGGCTAGTTCGTATCGCGGTCAACGAAAGCCTGATGCGGCTGCGCAAGCGCCGTACCGGCAAGATGGTTTCGATCGACGAGGATCTGGAAACCGAGGAGGGCTCCGTTCCCCGCGACCTTGCCGACTGGGCCCCCGATCCGGAGCAGAACTACAACCAGGCCGAACTGGCAGAGATTCTGCGCAAAACCATTCAGGGACTGCCCCAGGGATTTCGAGTCGTCTTTGCTCTGCGCGACGTGGAAGGTCTCTCCACCGAGGAGACCGCGGAAACGCTTGGCCTCAGCATTCCCGCCGTGAAGTCGCGTCTGCTGCGCGCCCGGCTGCAACTCCGCGAGCGTCTCACCCGCTACTTCCGCAAGAAAGCAGGGTCCAAAGAACTGGCGCCCGCCGAAGCGAGGCCAGCGAAATGAGCTCTTGCACGATGCAGTTCGCAATTCCGGGGGGTAAGAAGTGACCTGCACCGAATTCCTCACCCTCCTCGACGACATGATTGACGACTCCATCGCCGCCGAAACGCGCGCTGAAGTCGAAAAGCACATGCACAAGTGCGGTCACTGCGAAGTCATCTTCAACACCACCCGCAAAACCATCGAGATCTACCGCTCCCACGAAATCTACGACCTCCCCAACGACCTCCGCAACCGCCTCCACGCCGCAATAATGGCCCGCTGCAAAAAAGGCTGCTGAACCCCGCATCTGACTCCAAACCCCACCTCGATACATCACCGATAAGCGCTGCTTTGTATCAGGGCACGGCTTAAGCCGTGCCGCAAATCCCACAGAATAAACGAGGGCTTTAGCCCCTGCGGGCTTCTTTCCTCCCACCAAAGCTCCGTGCCCCATCCTTTCGCCTTTTTTCTGGCGAAAGGGTGGGAAACCACGAACCTGCGATTCGCATCTCCCCTTCCACCACAACTTTCCCCCAAAAACAGCGTCTGTCCTTACAGCAGGTTCGCGCCGTGCGCAAGATCCCCGGCCACCCTCCCCTGGAGCGTCTGCGATGGAATCGTTAAGAGGCCCCTTGGCCGCATTTCTCTGCTGTACCCTGTGCGCCCCCGCTCCCCTGAGCTACGCGCAACAAACGACCAACAACCAGCCTGCAAAAGCCACACCAAGAACGGACTACAAATCCACCCAGCTTCAAGGCGACGAGCGCATCCTCCACGCCCTCAATCGTTTCACCTTCGGCCCCCGCCCCGGCAACCTCGAAACCGTCCGCGCCATGGGCCTTGATAAATGGTTCGACCAGCAGTTGCACCCCGCCGTCCTCGACCAGGCAGCCCTCAATGCCCGCCTCGCCCAGTTCCCAGCCATGCAGTGGACCACAGCTCAGCTTCTCTACTATCTGCCCGGCAACGCCACCATCCGCCAGGCCATGAACGGCAAAGCCCCGGTCCCCGAAGCCGGCGTCTTGCATGCCATCTACGAGAACCAGATCGGCCGCCTCCAGGCGAGAAAGGCTGGGCAGGAGAAGAAGAACGCGCCCGGCCCAGCGAACACGCAGCAGGCAAAGCAGCAGCTAGCCTCCAACGGCAGCATGATGAACACCGAAGCGCCCACAATGGATCAAGGCTCCGGGATGGCCCCCAACACAACATCCATGGCCCCGGCTCCCGCTCAGACCTCCATGAGCCCATCAGCACAATCG
>DASRLI010000219.1:0-2629 GCA_035648535.1 Occallatibacter sp.
CATCTCCTGGAGCTTTTCTACGCGACGCCTCAAGTCTGGATCTTCGCTGGCAAACCGGGCGTTGAGATAGGTTTTCACAACGTCTTCGGCGAGCTTGGGTCCGATGATCCAGGCGCCCATACAGAGTACGTTGACGTTGTCGTGTTCAACGCGCTGGTAGGCTACCACCTTCGGAGTTGAGCCTGGATGGGTGGGTGGCTTTTTGGGCGGACACTCGACTTTTCAGGCAATTCCCTCCGTTGGATTGCACAGCGGCGTTGGGGTGCCCCGGTCTATACTCTCTTCTGTCTGATTTGGAAGGGAGCATTTCCTATGTCTTCGTCTGCGGTTGATTTTGCACGCCAGAACTACCCTCGTTTTCTTGATGAGTTGAAGGCGCTGCTGCGCATTCCCTCGATTTCTACTTTGCCCGAGCACAAGGGTGACTGCCGTAAAGCCGCCGAGGTGTTGGCGGCGGAACTGAAACGCATTGGCATGGAGCATGTGCGGCTGATTGAGACTGCGGGTCACCCGCTGGTCTATGCCGACTGGCTGAATGCTGCAGGCAAGCCGACGGTGCTGGTGTACGGGCATTACGATGTGCAGCCGCCCGATCCGCTGGAAGAGTGGCTTTCGCCGCCATTTGAGCCGACGGAGCGGGATGGCAACATCTATGCGCGCGGCGCTGTTGATGACAAGGGACAGGTGGTGGCGCAGGTGAAGGCGCTGGAGTCGCTGCTCGCCGCGACCGGCAAGCTGCCGTTGAACGTGCGTGTGCTTCTGGAAGGCGAAGAAGAAGTGGGCGGAGAGGGAATTGCGAGCTTTGTGGCTTCGAAGCCGCCGGAGTTGAAAGCGGATTTCGCGCTGGTCTCCGATACTGAGCTGTTTGCGCCTGGACTGCCGACCTTGTGCGTGGGACTGCGGGGCATGATCTACACGGAGCTTGAGGTGCGCAGCGCGCGCAGCGATCTGCACTCCGGCATGTACGGCGGCGCGGCACCCAACTCATTCGTCTCGCTGGCGCAGATTCTGGCCAAGCTGAAGGACGAAAACGGGCACATTCTTATTCCTGGTTTCTACGACGACATTATTCCGCCGAGCCCGGAAGAGCTGGCAGCGTGGAAGAGCCTGCCGTTCGACGAGGAAGAGTATCGCGCCAAGGAAGTGGGCTCGAAGCAACTGGTGGGGGAGAAGGGGTATAGCGTGCTGGAGCGGACCTGGGCGCGGCCGACGGTGGATGTGCACGGGATTCCCGGGGGCTTTGTTGGGGCGGGCGCCAAGACGGTGATTCCTGCGAAGGCTACGGCCAAGGTTTCAATGCGGCTGGTTCCCGGTATGACGCCGACCAAGGCCTTTGCACTCTACAAGAGCTACGTGGAGAAGATTGCTCCGGATGGCGTGGATGTGGAGGTAAGGCTGATTCACTCGGGCGATCCGTGCCTGATTCCGGTGAACAACAAATATATCCAGGCGGCTACGCGGGCGCTGCACGAGGTGTGGGGCAAGGACACAGTGTTCATCCGCTCGGGCGGGTCGATCCCGATTGTGGGCGACTTTGACCGCCACCTGGGGTTGCCGAGCGTGATGATGGGCTTCGGATTGCCTGACGATAACCTGCATGCGCCTAACGAGAAGTTTCACCTGAAGAACTTCTCGCTGGGAATCGAATCGCTGATTCGGTTTCTGGAGGAGGCGGGAAGCTGAGCAGACCACTGGACGAGCGAAAGCCGGAGGCGGACGCCGCGGGTTTTGTGCTCGCCGGGGGACTATCAAGCCGCATGGGCAGGGACAAAGCGCTGGTCGAGTTTCGCGGGCAGCCGCTGGTGGCGCATGCGCTTGGAATTCTGTGCGGGGCGGGTTTGACCGCATCGATCGCCGGCGCGCGCTCGACTCTGAGAGCGTTTGCACCGGTGATTGAAGATCGCGAAGCCGGGCTGGGGCCGTTAAGCGGCATCTGCTCGGCGTTGGCTTCGAGTGCGGCGCGCTGGGCGGTATTTGTGTCCGTGGATGCGCCGCTGATTCCTGCGTCACTGGTTCGATATCTGCTGGAACATGCGGAGATTACGGGTGGGGCCGTGACGCTTCCCTCGGTCGCGGGGTTTACCCAGACGTTTCCTGCTGTTTTGGACCGGGCGGTTCTGTCGCTGCTGCAATCTGAACTTGGCGCAGGGCGCGGTGGGTGCTTTGCAGCGTTCAAGTCCGCCGCGGCCGGCCTCGGTCAGCAGGTGAGCGTCATTGCGACCGAGTTGCTGGTTCAGGCCGGGCAGGTCGCGCATCCAGAGGGACTGCCGGCGGCCCGCTGGTTTTTCAATGTCAATTCCGCTGACGACTTGCGCCGTGTCGAGGCGCACCGGGCAGGATTTGTCGCGTAAGCTAAATGCAATGCGATGTTGGATCCTTCGTCCATTCCGGAGTTCCCTGAGGCTTTTGTGGAAGCGACGGCCCCTCTTGAGGGACAGTCGGCCACAACTGCGGGCGCGCCTTTCATTTCGTTCAGTCATGTAAATATCTCGTTTGATGGCCGGCTTGTTCTGGAGGACGTGAGCTTCAGCGTGGAGCGGGGACAGACGCTATGCATTCTTGGCCGCAGCGGCGTGGGCAAATCTGTGGCACTGCGGCTGCTCATGGGTTTCTTGAAGCCGGACTCAGG
>DASRLI010000220.1:0-21746 GCA_035648535.1 Occallatibacter sp.
GCATCCAGGACCGTGCTTCCGGCCAGTCCGCCACGGATTGCTTTGTACACCAGCTCCGGATCCACGCCCGCTTTGGTCGCCATCACCAGCGCTTCAGAGACCGCGGCAATATTCAACTGAACAATGATCTGATTTGCGAGCTTGGTTACACTGCCGGCTCCGCTGCCGCCGGTCAGCACCGCGGAAGACCCCATCGCCTTGAAGATTGGCAGCACTTCATCAAAATCCGCCTGGGCTCCGCCAGCCATGATGGAAAGAGTGCCGTCGATAGCCTTGGGTTCGCCGCCGCTGACCGGCGCGTCCAACATCCTGATGCCCTTCTGAGCGAGCGCTTCAGAGATTTCCCTGCTGACGATTGGGGTGATCGAACTCATGTCCACAACAATCGAGCCCTTGAGCGCGCCTTCGATCACTCCATCCTTGCCCAGAACGGCTGCCTTTACATGGGGTGAATTGGGCAGCATGGTGATGATGACGTGCGTTTTGGCCCCCACATCCATGGGCGATGCTCCGACTTCAGCCCCAGCCTGCTTCAGTTCTTCGACTGGCACCTTATCGATATCATAGATAACGAGCTGAAATCCCGCCTTGAGTAGATTCCTGCTCATGGGCTTGCCCATGATTCCTAAACCAATGAAGCCGATCTTGCTCATTTTTGCTTTGACCTTTCTGCCACGATGGGAACGAAATGCCCCACCTCTTGGTTTGACTACCATTGCTGCAGTTTTTCTGACTGAACCGACTCTATTTTAGAACTGCTGTACCTAACTCAAATGAGCCCAAGTGGCTCCTTCGTCGTGAAAAAGCCACCTGGGCTTAAACACTGCAGCAATTCACTGGCGCAGAAGATGCTTTAGAGCTCCAGCTTCAGCGAAAGCTGCGGCATGCGTGGAACTAGTGTAGGCCGCCGCAAATAGAGTCCTTTTCAAACGGCTCCAAGTTCACATCGAATTGCCTGAAACCTTCCCTCAGAGGCTAAAGCCCCGCCCTTTCCAGCCCATTTGCGGCACGAGTGAAGTCGTGCCCTTTCAAAACCTAAACGACCATCTGTGTGGCGGACACCAATAGTCATTTGTCAGCCCGGATACTGTACCAAAGGTGCTGATTCCCAGCTGGGCCCCGCGCAAGAAGCAAACCTGGCCGTGTTTGTCACATTGAAAAGCTCGGCGCGGAACTCCAGATCTATTCGTTCGTAAGACGTCCAGTCCTCACGCAGCACCTGTGCGCCGGATTCCCAGCGGGTAAATTCCCAAGAAATGTCTTGACAATGGTATGACCATTAGAACTAAGCTTCTCCTTGCCCTGGGCAGACCGGGCCGACGGGCGGGGGAAGTTGGCCTCTATTCGCGCCCGCCAATGCGGGAAATGGGTAGGCGTTGCAGTAAGTTGTCTCTTCACAAGGGTTTTTGAATGTGGCCCTTAGTCATTTTCTTTGGTTTGCAAATCACAAGGGAACGGATATCTGTTCTTGCCTCTTTAAGTCTTTTACTTGTATAGTTTTAGCATTGGATGTAGGTTTCGCTGGTGGCTGCCGGGCTCGAATCGAATCTGGCTCCAATTGTGGTTTGCCTGCACGTAGCCGGCAATCGCGCATAACAAGGGGTTCAGAAGAAGATACCGGAAGCTACCGTATTTGAAGGAAGGGGCACGTAGATTTTAGATGAAAAGACTTCGTCAATCACGCGCAAAATCCGTCGAATCCAAGATTCGACGCGTAACTAAGATCTCAATCAGCGAGGAAATCGCCAAGCAGATCATGGACCTGATCTCAAACGGCGACCTCAAGCCAGGGCAACATCTGCCTTCAGAACGGGAGCTGTGCATCAACTTCGGCGCCAGCCGTTCATCGCTGCGGGAAGCTCTCCGCTGCCTGTCGATTGTTGGTGTGTTGAATGCGCGTGTTGGAGAAGGAACCTCTGTTGCGGTCGATGGCGAGAAGTTTCTGCGGAAGATCATCGAATGGCGACTGATTACTGAGAGACACGACATCGAGAATCTGCTTGAAGTGCGCATGTCGCTGGAGGGCGTATCTGCCGCAAATACCGCTCTGCATGGAACCCCGGAACAAATCGAGAAGTTGCACAAGCTGCTCGCGAAGATGAAGACCGCTCTCAAAGATGAAAAGGCATTTGCCGTGCTGGATCTTGAGTTTCACATGTTGCTTGCGAACGCATCCGGAAATGTCCTCATCTCTGACTTGATCTCGTTGATTAGAAGTCAGCTGATGAAAGCTCTGCACATGGTCCTGCTTGTCCCCCATGCTTTACCGCTTTCGCACAAGGAACACACGGCCATTGTTGATGCAATTGAGCGCCATGATGCGGAAGCCGCGCGCAGTGCGATGCACACGCATCTGGAAGCGCATCTTCGCCGTTACACTGAAGCTACGGGGAACACTGTTAGTGCGGAATCAAATGTATCCAAGGCTTCGAAGAATGGGCACAAGCTAGCTCGTATCGCGAAGTAGAGAAAGAACGAAGCGATCCGCGTGCAGGTTCCATCTTGACGTGCCTGCCTCTGCAGCGCGTCAGACTCCGCGGAGTCTCGTCAGAGATTGCGCCCAACCTCCTTCACAATCTAGTGTTCCATTAGCGCGGCTGAAGGCCAGCCGCCCTTCCAGACAATCGTGGAGATTTGAAGCGAGGGCTTACCAGTCTCGTGGTCGTAGGCGTGGAAAACGACCAGGTCCGGTTCGTTGTGCCGAAGCAGAATCGACTGGCCACCGGGGCCGAGCCAACGCTCGTTGGCAGAGAGCAGAGGGCTGCCGCCGCCCTGTAGCATGGGAACTCCCTCGCGGTCGAGATAGGGCCCGGTGATAGACTTCGCGCGTCCGACGACGGTCCGGTAGGTGCTCTTCACTCCCCTGCAGCAAAGATCAAACGAAACGAAGAGATAGTAGTAGCCCCCACGATGAACGATGAAGGGTGCTTCGACGGCTTGCCAGTTTCCCGGCAGGCCCGGAGGGTTCGGCTCCACATTGGCTGGCCGCGCACGGCTCGCCAACGAGTATGTCGCGGTATCGGTTGTCGATAGCCTGCCAGTGGCGGCATCGAGCGAACGCATCTTGATACCCGTCCAAAAGCTGCCGAACGCGAGCCATGCATGATGCTTGGCGTCTTCAATGTAATTCGGATCGATGGCGTTGTAATCATCCGCCGCAGTGGACTCCAGCACCAGGCCCTCGTCGTGCCAGCCATGCTGAGGACTGTTTGGATCAAGCGTCTGCGCTGTGGCCAGGGCAATGCCGGAGGTGTTCTTGCCGAAGAGCGAATAGGCGTAATACAGACGATACTTTCCGCCGGAGTAGGAGATGTCCGGCGCCCACAGGTCCCTTGTGCCGGGACTGCGCTGCTTTATCCATGCAGGAACCGCATCGAATACCTGACCGCAATGGCGCCAGTGGATCAAGTCGCTGGAACAGCGAATAGCCAACTGACCGCCAGCCGGTGATTTGCCGGTTGTGAATACGTAGTAGATTCCACCCTCGCGGATCATGGAAGGATCGTGCGCCCCCATGACGTCGCCTTCAACCTTGAGCGCCTCAGGATTCTTGGCTGCCAGCGCGCTGCCGCCCCACAAGATGATTGCCGAGACTATTGTTGACGCGAGAATTCGAAACCGGACAGGTCTATTCATACCGACTTTCCTCAGGCGTGCAAGTCCGCAGCGTAACAGATGAAGGCGGGCATGGCCGGGCTGAGTTGCGTCGCATCTTCGCAGCTGGAGCGAATGTGGAACCGCGCCGGCTCTGCGTCGGTGAGACACTATTTCGCCGCCACTTGCAACTGTGTTCGTAATCGAATATCAATCGACGATGAGCCGATCATTACGTCAAACATTCCCGGAGCAACGATGAATTTCTTGGTGCCGACATCGTAATAAGAGAGCTGCGACACGGGAAGCTTGAAGCTGACGTGCTTCGTTTCTCCGGCATCCAAGCTGACACGCTGGAAACCGCGCAGGCGCTTCATAGGCTGCACGACATCCGACTTGACCTGGTGAATGTACAACTGCGGGACTTCAGCTCCCTTGCGTGCACCACTATTCTGCAGGTCGAAGGAGACTTCCACATCTCCGACCAGCCCGACCTTGCTCGCGGAAAGCTTCAGGTGGCTGTACTTGAACTCCGTGTAACTGAGGCCATGCCCGAAGGGATAAAGCGGCACTCCCTTGAAGTACATGTAGGTGAAGCCCTTGGTAACGTCGTACTCATTCGGCGGAGGTACGCCATCGAGACTCTGGTAAACGGTGTAAGGCAGGTGACCGCCGGGATTGTTGTCGCCAAACAGCGTCTGTGCAATGGCGGTTCCGGCAAACTCGCCTGGATACCACGCGTCGAGAACTGCAGGCAGGTGGTCGTTCGCCCAGTTGACTGCGATCGGGCCCGCATTCATCAGGACAAGAACCGTCTTCGGGTTGGCCGCATAGACAGCTTCCATCAGTTCTTCCTGGGCTCCCGTCAGGTTCAGGTCTCGGCGGTCGCGGCCTTCGGATTCAACTCTGAGATTGGTTCCCAAAAAGAGGATTGCCACGTCCGACTTGCGCGCAAGCTCGACTGCGCGTGCTATGGCGGCGGAATCGCGCACTTCGGTGAATCCAGCCCCCTGCTCATAGGCGACCTGCACTCCCGGACCGAAGTACACTTTCAGTCCCTGCACGGGGCTGATTTTTTGCGCCGGCTTCCCATAGTAGTTTCCGGTTTCGTAGGCATCGGCCCCGGCCGGTCCAATTACTGCGACACTCTTAATCTCCTGCTTGTTGAGAGGGAGGAAATTTCTGCGATTCGAAAGCAACGTCATCGACTCAAGCGCCGTCTGCAGCGAGAGCTGCAAATGTTCGGGCGAGCGAATGACGCTGGCGGTAATCTTCGAATAGGGATTCATCTCCGGCGGGTCGAAGGCGCCGAGGCGGAACCCGACGCTCAGCACATGCGAAAGCGCTCGATTGACATCGGCTTCGGTGAGCAGGCCGCGCTTCACCGCGAGTGGAATGTTCTTTTCGTATTCCGCGTCGTCGGAGTCACCCCCTGCTTTGATGGCCCAGGCCGTCGACTCCACCGGATCTTCGGTGATATGGTGCGTGCCGACGAGATTGTTGACTGCGCCCAGATCGTCAGTGACAAAGCCCTTGAATCCCCACTGCCCGCGCAGAATGTCCGTAAGCAGATATTTGTTGATGGTATTCGGAGTCCCGTTGATCGCGTTGTAAGAGGACATGACTGACTGCGCATGTGCCTCCATAATCGCGTCTTTCCAATGCGGCAGCCAGTATTCCATCAAGCTGCGCTCATCCACTTGTGCAGAAAGTCGTTGACGGTCCGTTTCGACGTTATTAACGGCGAAGTGCTTAACGGTTGCAGCCAGTTCCAGATAGTGCGGATCGTTTCCCTGCAGGCCAGTGACATAGGCGACTGCCATTCTTCCCGTCAGGTACGGGTCCTCGCTGAAGACCTCCTGAATGCGGCCCCAGAGAGGATTGCGGCTGATGTTGATGACCGGAGAGCGGTAGACCAGGCCATGCTTGCTGCGCGGACCGTCGGCTCCGATGTTGTAAAGCGCCCGGCCCTCGTCGGCCATGGAATGAGTGATGGTGTTCACCAGGGGCGTGTCCCATGTTGCGCCCATGGCGATGGCTGCGGGAAACAGCGTGGTTGGTTCCTTGGACCATACTCCATGAAGCGTCTGGTTCCAGCCGCCCCAGGCGTTGATGCCCAGCCGCGGAATGCCCTTGTTGAGATGATTCAGTTGCTGCGCCTTCTCCTCGAGCGTCATGCGCCCAATGAGATCGGCGATCCTTACGTCCATTGGCTTGGAGGGGTCACGAAAGACCGGCTGAGTAGCTGTCTGCGAAAAACAATTGCCTGCCAGACAAGCCAGCGAAATTACGAGTGCAACTACAGCCTTCATCGAGACCTCCAGGCGATACGAGTTTTAGTTATGCGGACCATGGTTCTGAGAGTGGCGCCCTAACTACCACTTCAAATGCATCAGTGATGTGGCCTGCCGAGGCAGGCTGGTAGCAATTGTGACCTTGCCATTGCTCACATCGAGCCATTCAGGAGAGGTGAGAAGCTCCAACTGTCCCGCTGCCTTGAGTTGCACGTACTGCTCGGCAGTCGGAGATTGCGGAGAGCCCATCTTCTGCCAAACGGTGTAGGAATTGCTGTGCGATTGATCGATCCGGTAGTGCTCCAGCAGCACCTTTTTCACGCCGACCGGAATTCCCGTAACCGTAACCTGCACATCCGCATCGGGAGCGGACACGTCATCGTCATGGTAGTTCCACAGCATGACAGCCGCTTCGTGTGCCGCCTTGGTTGCAAACGCGTCAACGTCCGGCGCCTGCCGCACGCCTGCGCTCACGATGTCCATGACTGGAACGCGCCCAGTGCTGCTCGTCGCCACGCGGTCGCCGGACATAAGGCCGGCCATGCGGAAGACGTTCAACACAGGCTTGTCGACTCCATTGGTTGCCAGCGTGCGGAATCCCTCGAAATAATCCTTGCCCTCGAACTCGAACGACCAAGAGAGCATCGAGATCAGGTTCACCTTGGAGGCATCCTCCAGGTCGATCAGTGCCTTCATGGCCGCTGCCGTATACGAGGCATAGAGCGGCCCGTTCCGATAGGCGTTTGCAGGATTCACCTTCATCGAACAGCCGGCGCAACCCTCGGGGTCGGCCTCGCTCAGGATGATCGGCACATGAATGAATTTCGGATACTTCGCAACAATTTGAAAACCATTTTCAGCCGACTTCATTTCGTCGGAGAGACCCATGCGCACATGTCCATCGACGAGAACTGGCCGACCCTTGGGATGGAACGAGATGAAGTCGAGCGGTACAGGCTTGCCGTCTGCCGCGCTCTTGTCGTTCTGGCAATGCTTCAGGAAGTCATTCAGAAAGGCGGAGGCTTTTTCGTTTGCCGGTCCGGTGCTTGCCGGTCCGCCAACAATTGCGTTGGGCAGTGCAGCGCGGACTCCAGCCACCGCATAGTCATAGAGCTTGAAGTACTCGGCCGGAGTTCCGTGCCAGTACATAATGTCCGGCTCGTTCCACACCTCGAAGTACCAGGTGCTCACCTGCTCCCGCCCGTAGCGCTGAACAAGGTGCTCAGTGTACTTGCGCGCCAACTCACCCCACATCTTGTAGTCCTTGGGCGGATTGTTCACCGATCCTCCCATGGTGGGCTTGGGATAGTGAAGCTGATACTCGGTGATACCGGGGACCGTCGCAGCAAGATCCTTCGGCATAAAGCCAAGTTCCACCATCGGCCGCACACCGGCACTCTTGTATGCGTCGAATGTCTGGTCAGTGATAGTGAAGTCATAAACCGGCTTGCCATTCTGATCGAGGGTGAAGACGTTAGACGAACTCCACTTGAGTTCAGGAACGCCGTTACCCGACGTGAGAAGATGATGGGCGCGGATGTAGACCGGCGCTGGGCTCAGGTTGTGCAACTCCTTCATCAGCTGCGTGCCGTATTTCATTGCACCGTAGTTTGATTCGTCGAAACCGAACCAGCTATAGATCGGCTTGTAGGCGCCCTGCGGCTTTGACAATTCCACATTCACGCTTACCTGTGTTTGAGCATGGCACGCGATCGCTAAAATGGCGGAGCTCAAAATGCATCCGAACTTACGCATTCTCATTCCTATTTCTCCCTGGAGCCGAGATTATGGCTGCCGCGTTGAACTGTAGTTGGCGGCCGTCACTTCTCCTATCGTTGGTTAGATAGTTGGTTAGTAAGTCGTTCTTACTGCCTGCAAGCGCAAATCCGTTCATCTCTGCACGGTGGTGTAATTGCCGTCCGACGCTCGCGTAGTTAGCTCGCTGCCAGGCCATTGGCCCGCCGTTGTTACCGTGAAGCTGCCCTTGTCGCGGATATCGTCCGAAGAGCTTCCGACCATAACGTCAAAGGCCCCCGGATTCACCACGAACGCTCGCTTGTGTGTGTCCCAAAACGATAGCTGCTCAACGGGCAGCGAGAAATTCACGGTCTTCTTTTCTCCAGGGTTCAGGCTGATGCGCTCAAAGCCCTGCAACTGTTCTTTCGGCTGTCTGGTTGATGCATCGCTGTTGTGTACGTATAACTGCACCACTTCATCGCCGGCGCGAGTACCCGCGTTCTGGACATCCACACTCACTTGCACAGATCCATCACTCGCTATCTGCGTGGATGAGATTTTCAAATTGCTGTAGTCGAAGGTGGTATAACTCAACCCGCGGCCGAATGCGAAGATGGGCTTTGCGTCGAGATACATATACGTAAATCCCTTGCTAATGTCGTATTCGGTCATAGGCGGAAGGTTTCGCTCTGAGGCGTACATGGTATAAGGCAGTCTGCCGCTTGGGTTATAGTCGCCGAATAGCACGTCGGCAATTGCGGTCCCGCCTTCCTCACCTGCCCAGAACATATCGAGGACGGTGGGGAAGCTCATGGCTTGTGCGCGCTGTCCTCCGCCTGCGTACGGCGGAGCAAGCGAGATGGGACCGCCGTTGAGCAGGACAATCACTGTCTTCGGATTGGCTTCCATGACCTTTTGCACCAGAGTCAACTGGACCGGTGGCAGGTTGAGGAATTCGCGGTCCAGACCTTCCCGTTCCAGCAGCTGATTGGTCCCCACGAACAAGATCGCTACGTCCGCTTGCTTTGCTGCCGAAACCGCCTCGGCGACACTGGTTTCAGGATTGTCGGTTTCCATGATTCCGCTTCCGCGAGCGTAAAGCACCTTCGTTCCCTGTCCAACTTTCGCCTGAATCCCTTCAAGCGGTTTTACAAACTTTGAATACTGTCCCGTGTAGTTAGGCCCCGTCTGCGCATAATCGGCGAACGGCCCAATTACCGCGACGGTTTGAATCTTGCTCTTGTCCAGCGGCAAAAGGTGCTTCTCGTTCGACAGCAACACAATCGATTCCTGTGCTGTGCGCAACGCTAACTTCCTGTGCGCCGGCGAGTCAATTACATCCGCACCAAGCTTGCTGTAAGGAACCATCTCCGGCGGATCGAACTCTCCGAGGCGAAACCGCACATTCAACACTCTGCGCAATGACTGATCAATATCCTTTTCCGAGAGCAGACCTTGCGCCAACGCTTTGGGGAGTGCCACGGCATAGGACCCGTCATCCAGATCGCTGCCGGCAAGAATGGTCTTCGCAGAAGCTATCTCGAGTGTCGGGTACTTTTTGTAGGCACTCACAAGATTCTGCACGGCGCCGCTATCGGGAACCACAAATCCATCGAACTTCCATTCATCGCGCAGGATATCGGTAAGCAGCAGTTTGTTCTCAACGTTTGGCATGCCGTTGATGCCGTTGTATGAGGACATGATGGAAACTGCTTTTCCAGCCATGATCCCGGCTTTGAATTGCGGCATGTAATAGTCCCGCATCATGCGGTCGCTTACTTGATCGTTGCCGGTCTTTATGCGGTCTCTCTCATCGTCATATGCGGCATAGTGCTTGAGCGTTGCTGCTAGCTCCAGGTACTTCGGGTCGTTCCCCTGTGTTCCTTGCACGTAGGCAACGGTGATCCGTGATGCCAGCAGAGGATCCTCGCCGAATGTCTCCCAGATTCTGCCCCAGCGGGGATCGCGGTCCATGTTGATTACCGGCGAGCGATAGACGAGCCCGTTGTGTGCGATTCTCTTCCCATCCGCGGTAACAGTTACAGCCATGCCGCGCATCTGCGGTTCAACGGTGCCGGGAACGGTGCGCCAGTAGTTATAAACAGCTCTGCCCTCGTCGGCAATAGCACCAGCTACATCGTGAACCAATGCAGGATCAAACGTCGCCGCCATGCTGATAGGCACAGGAAACATGGTTGTGGGTTGACTCCACACGATCCCGTGCAGACTTTGATTCCAACCGTTCATCGCCGGTATCTTCAACCTCTCGATCGCCGGAGCAGTGGTGCTCAGCAATGAAGTTTTCTCAGCCGGAGTGAGCTGATGAATCAGGTCGTCGACTCGTTTATCGATCGGCTGAGATGGGTCAAGATAAATGGATTGCGCGCATGCCCAGAGTGGAAGGCCGAACAAGATTGCCGTTATGGCCAAAGCAGTTTTCTTCATTGTCTTGTCTCCTGAATGGCGAACTGGTCGTCCTGCGGCTGCGCAAGGTCAACTTGAATAGATATGGGTGTTGAGCAAAGAATCTGTGCCGCCGCCTTGATAGCGGCGGCACAGATCAGAATCACAGCAGGTAAAGGATGGGTTTCTGTCCCTTCCGGTTAGAAATCGTACTTCAGCGCGAATTGGATATCCCGCGAAGCGGTTGAAGTTGTTGTGACTGCGCAGCAGGTGGAAGATGTGATCGTCGAGCCGGGCGCGCTGAAGCTGGTTGTGTTGGAGATGTTGAAGGCCTCAGCGCGGAACGAAAGCTTCGTTTCGCCGGGCATGCTGAAGTTTTTGAAGATAGACGCGTCATACTGCCGCCACATGTCGGACCGCAGCGTGCTGCCGCGCACAGTGCCATACGAGAATTGCGGAGCAGCAACGTAGCGGGTTGGATCAAACCACTTAGCCAAAGATTTCTGAAATGCCGATCCGCCGGTGTAATTCGCATTCAGGTTCGGCCGCTGCGATCCAATGCCGGTGTTTGCAACGTCTGTTCCCACCACAGGTGTATAAGGAATCCCACTGCGAAGTATGATGATCGTCTGAACTTGCCATCCACCAAGAATGGAATTCGTGACCACGTTTGCATTCGACATGAATTGACGCCCTCTGCCGAAGGGCAGCATGTAGGTTCCGCTGATAGCAAGGTTTTGCGGAATATCAAACGGAGAGTATGTCCTTTCGTACGCCCAGTCCCCACCTGCCTGCGGTGTCTGGGTTTTCTGCAGGAATTTAGAGTACGTATACGACACCATCGCAGCAAGGCCATTGCTCATGCGGCGCTGCCACTTGGCTTGGAGCGATTGATAAACTGCGCTCTGATCCTGCGATTGGTAGGTAAGCGAACCCCATGGCTGATATGGACGACGTCCCTGAATGGCTCCAGTGGCAGGTGTAGGCGTGTTGTAGGAGTCGCTGGACTGAAGATGAAGTGCGTGGTTGGCAACGTACGCAACTTCGAGGAGGCTCTTCTCTGAAAGCTGCCGTTCGATCGCGAGGCTCCAGTGGTCATTTTCACCCATGCTCAAATGCGTGAGCGTCGGGCTCATTGACGGGTTAGTGGTTGTCGATCCAAGCGCCGAACCAAGGAAGAAGTCGGCAATCGTTCGGTTGGGAACGACGTTTGCTGTCTGGTTTACCGTTTCCGCAAGCAGGAACGGCAAAATGTTGTAATTGACACGTCCGCTTGTACCTTCCGGCTCGTAGTACATTCCATATCCGCCCCGGACCACTGTCTTTGGAAGCACCTGCCATGAGAAGCCTACGCGCGGACCAAACTGAAACTTGTCCGTGTAGGTAACGCTGTACGGCAGGCCAACATCGGAAGTCGTCTGGATATATTGTCCGAAGAACTGCATGCCGAGTGGAGCAGCGGGCTGTGCCGCCAGATTCACCGTGCTGTTGTGGCTGGCCACGATGATCGGCTTGGTCTTGGTCGCGTCGAATGTGCCGAGCTGTCCAAGGTACCCATGGGCCCACGGGTTGTATTCATACCGCAGTCCGACGTTCAGTGTCAGCTTGCTGTTTAGGCGGATGTCATCCTGAGCATAGAACTGCTTGTACCAGACCTGTCCGCCAAAGTTGGCCGAGGGATAAGCGCGCCCAACTGAGGCAGGGTAGCCAAGCAGGAGGTCAGCGAAAGCATCGCCGCCTTTGCCGGCGCTGTTTGTCTCTGCGCCCGTAAACGACCAATTGCCTACGTAAGACGTGCGCGTATCGGTGCCGAGCCATTGGAAATAGCGGATGAGCGCGCCGAACTTGAGTGATTGGCGGCCCTTCAGCCACGTGAAGTTTTCAATGCCCTCGAGTACGCGGCGGTCCTGCGTCTTGGGCCGGTTATCAAACGCCGAACCCTGCAAAGCGTGGTAACCGCTGAATGCGTAATCCGGGAACGAACCACCGCCGTTCGGTTCAAGCAGGGGCGCGAATCCCTTGGCCCCAATTGTAGTGTTAAAGTCAGGCCCTTGCAGGAAGGCGGCAAGCCTGACGTGGCTGGGTAGACCGTGAATCCGGAAATCCTGGACTTTGTTGTTTCCGATGTTCGTAATGAGACCCACTGCAATGTCCTGCGCATTCGAAGTCAATGCTGCTGTCTTCAGCGCCGGGGCAAAGTTCGGATCCGTTTCGCGATTATTCACATATCCCCAGCGGAAGAATAACTTGTTGATCGAATTCAGCTCGTGATCGGCTCTCACCACGAACTGGTCCCAATCGATTGCCTGTGATGGTACTGCCCGGAACGAATTGGTTCCTGAATTGGGGGCAGGGTAGTAGGCCAGAATCGCTGTGGCTTGTGGTGAGATCCTGTTAGGACAAATCACATTCAGAACGCCGTTGCAGCTGATTTGCTGGCGTACTCCTCCAGAGGTCGTTAGCGGATCATAAATAATGGGCAGACCCGCTGCGCTGAAATCGCCATTCCGCTGTGCAGTTGTCGGAACCGTTCCACTTTGTATGGACCCTTGCCGAAGGCGCTGCGCCTCATAATCCAGGAAGAAGAACGACCTGTCTTTTCCGCTGTAGAGATGCGGAATCGTGAGGGGGCCGCCGAGATCGCCACCGTATTGATTTCGCTTCAAAATCTGCCTGGTGGGCGCGAAGTAATTGCGCGCATCGAACTTGTCATTGCGGACGAACTCAAATAGACCGCCATGCCAAGTGTTGCCGCCGGATTTAGTGGTCGAGTTGAAGCCTGGGCCACCGCGGTTCCACTCCGCAGAGTATGCGTTCTGCTGCACGCTGAACTCCTGCAGAGCGTCGATCGATGTCTGCATGAATGTTCCGCCCTGGTGCTGCTCGGTTACGTCGACACCATCCAGCAGGAACGACATCGCAAATCCGTGAACGCCGCTGATGGTATTGCCGTTTACAACCTCGGGACGAATTGCCAGCGAATTGCCGGTAGGCGCAAGAAGCGCCGCGCCTGGGGTAAGCTCGGCCAGCTGGAAGAATCCGCGGCCGTTCAACGGAAGATCGGAGAGCTGCTGGTTCGAAACAATCGTGCCCATCGTAGCCGAATCAGTATTGATGAGCGATGTCTCGGTAGTCACTTCAATCGTCGTTGTCGACGACCCAACCTGAAGCGTCAAATCTTCGCGGACAATCTGACCAACGTCCACTTCAATATCCGAGGTCGTAATCGTTTTGAAGCCGGAAGCGGAAACAGTCAACTTATACTGTCCAGCGGCCACCGGCGTGATAACGAACTCGCCTGTCGAATTCGTTACTGCATTCTGCGTGATATTCGTGCCGATATTGGTAGCCTTCACTGACGCATTGGGCACTACCGCGCCTTGCGGGTCAGCAATTCGGCCCACAAATCGGCCTTTCTCAACTTGGGCGAACGCGGGGATTCCCACTGCCACAAACAGCGCCAGCAGCACCACCGCCTGGATTCTTGCAAGAATTCTGTACTTCTTCATCCTGTGCCTCCTGTCATCTGTGAATCGACTGAACTTCCTTGTCGCTCTTCCTTTGCGCCCTGCATCCTGCGGATTCTGCAGAATTGGCAGGCCTAGAAAGAAACCCTGCGTCATGTCAACCTCCCTGGCAAATACGTCAACCTT
This sequence comes from Occallatibacter sp., assembly GCA_035648535.1. Lineage (GTDB taxonomy): Bacteria > Acidobacteriota > Terriglobia > Terriglobales > Acidobacteriaceae > Telmatobacter. The sequence goes on from DASRLI010000220.1 coordinate 13,682, forward strand.
GTTGAGAGCCCTGTATTGAGGAGAGGGGCCTCAGTAAACCTTTTCTGGAATTTCACTCGACCATTGGTTCTCCTTCTTCACTGCGGGACATGGCCGGCCCACAGCAGCTGATTTGAGTTATCCGTGAGAGGGTTGGGGCGGTTCGCCCTGCCCCACCCACTTGAGACACACTCCGGCGGAGTACGTTACGGAGTGCATCTGTGTGTCGACAGTTCATGCCTGCTCCGCTGCTTGGGTTGCAGGGATCGAAAGAGCGAAAGCTCCTAATGCTTCGCTGAAGTCTTCGGTGCCATCTCCTCGATAAAAGCCACAATCGCCGAATGATCCAGATCGCCGCTCCCGCGATTCATCAGCGCGATCAGCATCTGCTGCACAAGACTTGTCATGGGCAGCGCAGATTTTTGACACTTGCTTCTCCTTTTCCATTTCGAGCTACGCCGTCAGCGCGTTGCGGCGCTGAACCAAGCCAGACCTTCTGTTGTTTTGCCTGCCGGGCGATACTCGCAGCCAAGCCATCCCTGATAGCCGATCTCATCGATTACGCGGTAGAGATACTCATAGCGGACTTCGCCTGTATCCGGCTCGTGACGCTCAGGACATCCGGCAATCTGAATGTGGCCGCACTCGGATGAGTAGCGTTTGAGGGTGGTGGCCAGATCTCCCTCCATCACCTGCATGTGATAGAGATCCATCTGCATCTTCAGGTTGTGCGCGCCGACCGCTTCGCAGACTGCATGAGAATCTTTTTGCGTAGAAACGATGAATCCAGGCATGTCGCGCGTGTTGATCGCTTCCAGAAGCAGCGTGATGTTTTTCGCGGCGAGCTTCTCCGCTGCGTACTTCAGATTTGCAATGAGCGTGGCACGGCAAGCGGCAGCGTCTGCTCCAGCAGGAGCGATGCCGGCCATGGCATGAAGCCTGGCCGTCCCCAGGTGTTCTGCATAGAGGAGAGCCTTGTCCACGCCCTCGCGGAATTCCTGTTCGCGTCCGGGAAGTCCAGTGATGCCGCGCTCGCCCGCACCCCAGTTACCGGCCGGCATATTGAACAGGACTACCTGTGTTCCTGCAGCCTTGGCCTTGGCGGCTACTTCTTCAGGTGAGTATTCGTACGGAAAGAGAAACTCTACTGCCGTAAACCCCGCCGCCGATGCTGCTTTGAAACGGTCGAGGAAGGGCACCTCATTGAACATCATTGATAGGTTTGCTGCAAACTGAGGCATTCTGTTTCCTTTCCCCTCTTTGTGAAGTGCGCCATAATGTCAGCGCCCTGGGTAACCACTCCGATGCGCGCGTTGCTGCCGTGTCTCGCCAGAGCTGCCCTCAGAGCTTCGTTGAAATCAGTTGTTGACGTGATTCCGATCTTGCGTGCCTCTGCGTCCGAAACTCCGTCCGACACAAGGGCGACATTGATACGCTTTCGCGTCTGGTCGAAGGCGAGATAGGTTGCCGCTGCGACCTCGTCCTTTACCTTTCCCGCGTTCACCAGGGCCATCACCTCGTCGCCAGGTGTGGTGCCGAAATCGACGAGCTGTGTGTGATCCGGCGCAATGCCTTCCGGCGCAGGAATCAGGAGTATGAGCGTCCCTCCATCCTTGACCAGCATTCCGCAGTTGTTCACCGGCTTGAAGCCCTGCCACAGATCGCGATCGGCCGGATGTGAGCTGGCAACGACGATGTCCGCCTTCTCTTCGAGTTCAATGGTGTAGATGGGACGCGCAATATCAACACCGGCGCGATGCGCCTTTACCACGTCGCCGGCCACGATGCCCGCGACCGCGCCCCCGGCATCGAGGACAACATTCACGATGAACTTGAGGCCGGATTGGATGGCGATGGTCTCCATCTCCTTGCGGACCTCGTTGTCCACGTTGCCCAGAATCTCGTACACGCGCGGGCCGGCAATCAGATGCGTTCTTCCCGTGGTGACGGCGCTGGTAACGCCGGGCTGCACCATCTTCGCTCCGCCTGCATAGCCCGCATACATGTGAGGGATAATGTTGCCGATCGCAATCGTAATGGGGCTCTCAAGATAGCGGCGGCTCACATGGATCGGAATCCCTAGAGGCGTCACGCCCAGATCGACAAAGTCCTTGGGATCGTGAGAAAGATTGGTTACCGGAATGCGATGCAGAACAGCTTCGCTCACACGTTCGGCGATTTCCTTGTGCTCCATCCTGCGATGAGTGCCGAGAGCGATCATCGCCGAGATTTCGCTGTCCGGAACTCCGGCAGCATTCAACTCATCGAGCAGAATGGGCAAGATAAGCTTTTGCGGAGTGCTGCGCGTGCTGTCATCCACCAGCAGCAGCGTGCGCTTGCCGTGACGGGCAACCAACTCCGCAAGCGTCGGGGAGCCAATTGGGTTACGGATTGCGTGGCGCACCGCTGCTTCGATGTCTGGAATCGGAGGCGCGTGACGTGGCCCCTCGATCCATGCAAGGTTTTCCTCGGGAATCTCGACGGTCCGTTCTTCGTGCCCGTAGGGGAGTGTTACGCGCTTCATCACTTCAAAACCTCACTGGTTTCATGGTCTGGGGTTGCCTGTTTACGCGCCATGGCGCGCTGCGCGGCGGCCACGACCGCCTCCACGCTCATGCCGTACTTCTCGAGCAGATCGGAATACGGCCCTGATTCAGTAAAGGTGTCGTTCACGCCAACGCGCTCGAGTGGAACGGGCGAGCACTGCGAGAGACACTCGGCCACTGCGCCGCCTAGGCCGCCGATAATGGAGTGCTCTTCCGCCGTAACAATCGCACCGGTCTCTTGTGCGCAGCGCACGACCAGGTCGGTGTCCAGCGGCTTGATGGTGTGCATCTCGACGACACGGAGGTGGATGCCCTCTTTTGCGAGCAACCGAGCCGCTTCGATGGAGCGGGCAACCATTACGCCGCACGCAATCACGGTGGCATCTTCGCCGTCCATGAGTGTGATCCCTTTCCCGATTACCGGCGCGTAGGCTTCGGTAAAGATCTCCGGCAGTTCATTGCGGCAGAGCCGGAAGTAGACCGGCCCATTCCATGCAACAATCTGCGGCAGCAGTTTTTTTACCGCGAGTGAATCGGCAGGAACGACGACCGTCATCCTGGGAAGACTGCGCATGATGGCGAGATCGGAGACGGTTTGGTGCGTCGGACCATCGAACGAGTCCGAGAGTCCGGCATACGCCCCCGCCAGCTTGACGTTGGCGCCGCCATAGCAGAGATGCGTGCGCACCATCTCCAATGCACGCGTAGCAAACAGGAAGGCGAATGTGTTGGCGATGGGAATCTTGCCACTATTGGCCAGGCCGACAGCTACATCCACCAGCGCCGGCTCAGCGATGCCCACATTGATAAAGCGCTTGGGATAGGCGGCTTCAAACATGTAGCTGAAGTCGGAACTCTGCACGTCCGCGCTGAGCACAACAACATCGTCGCGCTGAGCACCCACCTGAACCAGTGCTTCCCCGTACGCCTTTCGAACCGGCGTGGGGCTGCCGAAAGGATTTCGAATCACGCTCTCCATTCGTTTGTCCTTTCTTCCAACTCCGCCAGTGCGGTCTGGAACTGCTTGTCGTCTGGAATGCCGCCGTGCCAGGCGGGCTGGTTCTCCATGAAGCTCACACCCTTGCCCTTTGTGGTACGGGCGATAATGACCACCGGACGTCCGTGGATTTCGTTCGCACGATCCAGCGCATTCAGAATCTCCGCTACGTTGTGGCCGTGAATCTCGATGACATGCCAGTTGAACGAAGCCCACTTGTCGGCGATGGGCTCCGTAGGCATCACGTGGTGCGTGGTTCCCGTCTGCTGCACGCCGTTGTAGTCCACAATGACCGTAAGGTTATCGAGGCCGAACTTGGCACCAACCATCAGGCCTTCCCATATGACACCGCTGTTCAATTCGCCATCGCCCAGGATGGCGTAGATGTTGCGGTTGGAACCATCCATACGCGCAGACAGCGCCATACCAGATGCAATGGCCACGCCATGTCCCAGCGGTCCCGCAGCCACTTCCACGCCCGGCGTCTTCTGCGGTTCAGGGTGGCCCTGCAAGTGGCTGTTCAGTGCGCGGAAGGTGGGCAGTTCGTCAACCGGAAAGAACCCGCGATGCGCAAGGCACGTGTAGAGCATCGCGCAGGCATGTCCCTTGGAGAAGACGAGGCGGTCTCGATCTTCCCATTTGGGATTGGCGGGATCGATCCGAAGCTGATGAAAGTAGAGGCAGGTGAGAATTTCCGCAATGGAGAACGCACCGCCAATGTGTCCGGACTTGCGCCCGTATACCATGCGCAGTACCTGCGTACGGTATTCGTGGGCGCGACGCGAAAGATCGGCAATCATCTCAGCGGTATGCGGCGCGCCATACGGATAGACGCGGGCCGGCGTTGCCTGATCGGTTAAAGACGCGATCATGCGTGTACCTCCGTAGCGACGTTGCCATAGAGCTTACGGCGAATGCAGTCAAAACCAGTGGTGCCGCTGTTGTAGACGGGCACTGCGGTCTTGCCCAGCAAGGGCTCCAGCGCAGACATGGAGAGTTGCGCGAGCACGATGGAATCGACTTTGCCGGAGAGCTTGTCGATTTCTTCCAACAAAATGTTGTTGTGGGTATCCTTGTCGCCCTTTTGAATGGCCGCAAAGGCCTCGGGGCGCATCACGGTTGTGATATCCACCGGCAATCCCTTTTCAGCCGCGACAATGCGCAGCAAACGTTCAGACGAGGGCACGGTGGTGGCCAGCGTCGCCAGCAGTCCCACGCGGCGGCCTTGTGCGACGGCAAGCTCCATCATTGGGCGATCGATCTGCATGATCGGGATATCGATCATGGGGCGCGCCAGCTCGGCGGCATAGTTGAAGGTGGAGCAGGCCAGAAGAATCAGCTCCACACCGGACTCCTGCAGGTTGTGCGCGTACTGCGCGAACTTGAAGTAGTTGTTCTTCGGAATTACGCCGACGCCTGCGGCAATATTGTCGCGCTGAATCGTGTCGTCGCAGAGGTGCATTACCTCGACGTCGGGAATATAGCGCTCGAGAAATGGCTGCATGGCACGAATCGTGAGATGAACCGCATGAATGATGCCGATAGTCTTTGGTTGCTTTTCCATATTCTTATCTCCTATTTCGTTATTAAGTTTCAGGCTGCGACAAAACGGGCCGCCTTGGACTTGAAGTCGATTGGGCCAACGACGCGAATCGTCAGCAGGATGACGCAGAACCCTATGAGGTGCAGAACGCTGACGCATGCGAACACGGGTCCGTAGCCAAATCCGTGATCGAGCAACAGTCCGACGACAAGGCCAAAGACGATGCCGCCCATTGCACCGCCAAAGCCAACCAGCCCGGCAAACGAACCCACCACGCTGGATGGAACAAGGTCAGATGGCAAGGTCATGACCAGCGTGGACCACGATTGCTGACCGGCAAAGGCGATGCTGAAAAGAACAATCACAAGCTCTACGGGCGAGTGCATCACCAGAAGAATTGAAGGCATTACACCGGCGCTGACGCCGAGCGCAATCTTGCGCGACATGTTGAGCGAGAAGCCGCGCTGGATCAGCCGGCTTGAGAACCAGCCTCCCAGCAAGCTCCCCACGCCTGCGGCGGCGTAAGGAATCCAGGCGAAATAGCCGACTTGCTTCGTATCAAAATGGTGAACGTCATACAGATATTTGGGCAGCCAGAAAATGTAGAAGTACCAGGCAGCATCGCTGAGAAACTTGGCGAACACCAGGCCGGAAACCTGCGGATAACGGAAGAGATCGATCCAGCGAATCTTCGCGTCACTCTTCACCTTGGGTGCGAGCACTTCTGCAAGGTCCTGCCTCTCGCCCGCACTCAGGCGCGGATGCGAAGCGGCAGGCTGGTAGTCGCGGACCCACCAGAGAGTCCACACCAGTCCGACTGCGCCGGCCAGAAAGAAGACCCAGCGCCAGCTCAGGTGCGCCAGCGTGAGAGCAATCAAGGGGGGAGCCGCAACTGCACCAACAGCAGTACCGGCGTTCATCATGCCCATGGCGGTGGAGCGCTCGTGTGTGGGAAACCACTCTGCCATCGCCTTGGTCGCGGCGGGAAACCCTCCACCCTCGCCCATCCCCAACAGGAACAGGCAAACAGCCAGCATGGGGACGCTAGAGGCCAGCCCCTGGCTCGCACAAGCCAGCGACCACCACAGCATGATCAGCAAAAATCCCTTGCGCGTCCCCAGAACATCAATCAGCTTTCCGCTGCCGGCGTACATCAGTGCATAGGCGGCCAGGAATGCCGCTTGCAGATGAGAGAACTGCGTGTTCGTGACGGGAATCTCCCGCTGGATGGCCCGGATCGCTATAGGAAGCGTCTGCCGGTCGAAATAGCTGATCGCTATTGCGGCTGTGATCAGTAATGCCATCTTCCAACGCAGTACTTTATTCATGGTGCCGGCTCGTGTAAAACAGATTGTTGACCCTTTAAGTACGGGTGTGGGAAGCGAGACAGACACCACAATGCCCAACGACACAAAAAGACTGCGATGGTCACCAAGTTGAGCAATCTAAACCCGATTGCCAGAGACCTGAGGCTTCCCAGTTGCTAAGATCGCGGGGCTGGCCTATAAACATCAGACAGCCTGATGTGCTGATGTTCTAACCAGCGAACTATAATCAAGGCAGGGTAACCATGTCAATGCTGAAACCGGTTTCCAGAGTCACATTAGGAGAGCAGGTTGCGGCACAGCTCTCCGACCAGATCGCCGAGGGCAGGTGGAAGCCCGGCGAAAAGCTGCCCTCCGAGGCAGAGCTTTGCTTTGCTTTGAATATCGGCCGGTCCACGCTGCGCGAGGCGTTGAAGTCGCTGGCATTCGTGGGCATGGTGCAGATGCGACCCGGCGAGGGAACCTATGTTATTGAAGGGTCAGTACTTCTGATCGAACGAATCATGGCCAAGGGACTCCTCAAGACCGATAAGGAGCTCCAGGACGTTGGCGAAGCGCGCCTCCTTATTGAGGGTGAGACCGCGGCGCTGGCTGCAGAGCGCGCAGACACCAACGACTTGCAGCACCTGGACTCCCTGATGGAGGAAATGACGCAGAGCCTGAACGGCGTCGGTCGCGATTTTGTCGATCTGGACGTTGAATTTCACCTTACCATCGCCCAATGCGCGAAGAACCAGATGCTGTTCGAGCTCCTGACCCCGATTCGTGGCGTCCTCAAGGAGTGGATCAGCAAGTCGCAGGAGTTGCCCGGAATCAAGGAGAACGCACATGGCCAGCATGCCAAGATACTCGCCGCAGTGCGCAGCCGGGAACCGGAAAAGGCAAGGCACGCCATGCGGGCACATCTGCAGACCTGCGAAAAGATGTTCAGCCTGCTGGGCCGGATCTCTGGCACTAAGGAACACATCGAAGTTTGACGGCAGGGCTCCTCTCCCGACCAACCTCGGAGAACGCTCTGGGCTTTGTCGTTCAGGGAACGGGAATCTGTGGTCCGGGTTCAGAAAGCATAAGCAGGCCGGATTGGCCGGCGTCTCTACAACCGAAACTGATCGCTGACATCTGTTAGCTCATAATTGGTTTAGCCGGCACCGGTGGCGAAGTGGCTAACGCGCAGCTCTGCAAAACCTGTCAACATGTTTCTTAGGGGTATTTAGATTGTTGCGTTTAGCTGGTGTCAGAGAGGTGTCAATCTGACACCTTATAGGTGTCGGCGGCTGGCGCTGCCTTGGTCATAGCCTAGCATCGAATCGCTGTGACGGCGGGCACTTCGGTAATACACTTTGGTGTAAATCGTAGGTTACTTGGCGTCTGGTGACGTGCGCGGTGTCACGGTTGCCGGGCGCGGAGCGCCCGGGTGCGGGGTTGGGCGCTGCTCGTTCTTCCGCGATGCAGCGGAGGCGATGGGCACGACCGAAAAGCGCATCTATCCCCTCGGTTTTCGGGCGTGGGGTCCTATCGACTCCGCGTTGAGTGGGCACGGGTGCAGAGTTGCGGGCCGCGAAGCGGCCCGGCTGCGCGCTGGGCGCGCGGTGCTCTTTATGGTTTTTTATTTATCGGCTTGCCGGGGCCGGGCGGGTTGGTCTTTTGGTTCCCTGGTTCTCACTCTCCAAAGCGG
>DASRLI010000221.1:0-15488 GCA_035648535.1 Occallatibacter sp.
GCTGTTCTCGAAGCTTCTGTTCCTGATCAATGCGCCGGCGCAGCGGCTGGTAACAGTTCTGAACGCCGCGGGCCGCGATCTGGCAGTGGTACTGGGCCAGGGCGTGGATAAGGAAAAGTTTTCCGCGGACGCCGCGGCTTAAAAGGCAGCTTTCAGCCGGCAGCTATCAGCTTTCAGTGCTGACAGTCCGGCGGGAAAGCTGAAGGCTGATAGCTTAAAGCTCAAAAACAAGATTTAGCCGTAGGACATTCGGGAAGTGCGCGGGTCTGGCGCATCGGAAACTTTCAGATTGGCTTGCCGGCAGGGAACATCAAATTCAAACGATTCTGAATGGAGAAAACAATGGCGGATCTGGTGCAGTTGGAAGAGCAAATTGTGGCCCTAAGCCTGCTGGAAGCAGCGGCTCTGGTGAAGAAGCTTGAAGAGCGGCTTGGCGTTTCGGCAGCGGCAGCGGCCCCGGTAGCGGCGGCAGCGGGCGGCGGCGCGGCAGCTCCAGTAGTTGAGGAGAAGACGGAGTTCCAGGTGATCCTGAAGGACTTCGGCGCGAACAAGATCAACACCATCAAGGCAGTGCGCGAAGTTACCTCGCTCGGTCTGAAGGAAGCCAAGGACCTGGTCGATGGGGCTCCCAAGGCGATCAAGGAAAACGCGACCAAGGACGAGGCCGAAGCGATTCGGAAGAAGTTCGAAGGCGTCGCTACGATTGAGATCAAATAGCGAGATCAAGTAGTCCAGAAGTGGGCTTGCAAGTCCGGCCGGGACGCGTTACGATATTCGTTGCGCGTCTTTTCGGCTCATTCCAGTTCTTTGGAGGGAATGAAGCGGGGCTGGGCGGCGCGTTTCGGGACGCATTGTGGGATCGTGGATTGGCACGCAAGCGTCCGTCGGCAGGGGCAAAGCCAAGCCTTCTGACACGGACACGCAGCGGTAGTTAAGTGCCTTAGGGTCAATGAGTTGCCTGGGGTCAGGCTAGGGACTGATTGACGACGGTCGAGTGGCTGGCGAGCGAGCGGTTGAAGCGAGTTTTGGGATCGGCGAGCACAGGGCAAGCAAATTCGGATGGGAGCACAGGCAACGAGCCGCGCTCGTGAGGCATTGCGTCCTTACGGGCTATTTGTGTCTCCCGGCCTCAGCAGACGAAGGATTTTGAACAACTATCTGCCCTGAACGCAGTATCTTCCCGTGCGGAAATACCCGGCTTATATGGGTTCTTCCGTTGGAATCGCTTCCTCCGATTGTGCGCAGTCTAGCGCAGTTGCCGGATGTACGGCAATGCCCGCCAAGTGGAATTAACTCGATGTTGAATTGGAACAAACCTGGCCTGGTTTTTCCGGAGTGTCTTGAGGGCTGCCTTCAAGATTGCCGGTAGCGCATGGATGGGGGCTGGATTTTTGCAGTCCGCCAGTCCGGTTTTACGACCTACTTACCGTAATCAGCCGGCGCCTCGAGACTCGGGCGCTGGTCCAGTCCGGCCACAGTTGGCGGTGGCAGTGCTGGAGTGACGAGCCTCAGGAGTGAACATGCCCAACGAGAAGCGCGCGATTCGCAGCCGGCTCGATTTTTCGAAGATTCCCACCGCAACCCAGATTCCCAACCTGATTGAAGTGCAGCGCCGGTCCTACGAGCGTTTTCTGCAGATGGACAAGCTGCCCAACGAGCGGGATGACTCCGGATTGCAGTCGGTGTTTGTGTCGGTTTTTCCCATCACCGACTTCCGCGGCATCTCGCAGTTGGACTTCGTGGACTTCTCGATCGGCAACTGGGAGTGCAAGTGCGGCCACTTGAAAGGGCTGCACCACCTGCGCACGGCCTGCGTGCATTGCGGGTCGATGGTGATCACGGATCCATTTCTGCCGGGCGATGTGCTTTGCCAGAAGTGCGGCACATACAACAAGAACACGCCCGACTTCTGCAACAAGTGCGGCGACCCTGTCAGCCTGCAGTTGAAGTACGACCAGCAGGAGTGCGAAGAGCGGGGCATGACCTTCTCCGCGCCGTTGAAGGTGACGGTGCGCCTCACCATATATGAGAAGGATGCGGAGACCGGCAACAAGTCGATCAAGGACATCAAGGAGCAGGAGGTGTTTTTTGGCGACATTCCGCTGATGACGCCGAACGGCACCTTCATTGTGAACGGGACTGAGCGCGTAATTGTTTCGCAGTTGCACCGCTCGCCCGGCGTCTTCTTTGAGACGGCGAACAACCGTACCTACTTCCTGGGCAAGATTATTCCCTATCGCGGTTCGTGGGTTGAGTTCGAATACGACCAGAAGAACACGCTCTATGTGCGCATCGACCGTAAGAGGAAGTTCCTGGGAACGATCTTCCTGCGCGCGCTGGGTCTGCGCTCGGACGAAGAGATTCTGAAGACCTTTTACACCGTGGACCGGCTGCACATTGCAGACGGCAAGCTGCACTGGGCTGTTCCGCAGGACGTGAAGGCCGGCACCCACCTGGTGGGCGCCAAGCCTGCGCATGCCGTGTTGTCGAAGGGCGAGGAGATTGCTCACTCTGGGCGCAAAATCACGCCGAGTTCGCTGAAGGCGATTCGCGCTGCGGCGATCGCCAAGATTGAAGTTGAGGCAGCCGAACTGGATGGCGCGCTGACCGCCGCCGATGTGGTGGACACGTCCACCGGCGAAGTAGTGGTGGAGGCCAACGTCGAGTTGACCGCCGACCGGCTGCACAAGGTGCTGTCGAGCGGCGCCACGACATTCGAGGTCTTCTTCCCGGATCGCGACGACGTGGGCAACATCATCACCAATACTCTGAAGCGCGATTCGGTGCATAAGCCGGAAGAGGCGCTGATCGAAATTTACCGCAAGCTGCGGCCGGGCGATCCGCCGACGCTGGACACGGCGACCGCGCTGTTCGAAGGCATGTTCTTCGACGCGCGCAAGTACGACTTCTCGCGCGTGGGCCGGTTGAAGTTCAACATCAAGCTGTACGAGAGCCAGGATGCGACGCACCTGGATCGCCGTACGCTGACGCCGGAAGATTTTTACGCGACCATCCGGTACCTGCTGAAGCTGCGCAAGAACATCGGTATGGTGGACGACATCGATCACCTGGGCAACCGCCGCGTGAGAGCCGTCGGCGAGTTGATGGAGAATCAGTTCCGCATCGGACTTGTCCGCATGGAGCGCGCCATCAAGGAAAAGATGAGCGTGTATCAGGAACTTTCGACGGCGATGCCGCACGACCTGATCAACGCCAAGCCGGTGATGGCGGCCATCCGCGAGTTCTTCGGTTCTTCGCAGTTGTCGCAGTTCATGGATCAGACCAATCCGCTGTCGGAAATCACGCACAAGAGGCGCCTGTCGGCACTTGGACCGGGCGGCTTGTCGAGAGAGCGCGCCGGATTCGAAGTACGCGACGTGCACCCGACGCACTACGGACGCATCTGCCCGATTGAGACGCCGGAAGGTCCGAACATCGGCCTAATCAGCTCGCTGAGTTGCTTTGCGCGCATCAATGAGTACGGCTTCATCGAGTCGCCTTACCGCAAGGTGAAGGACTCGCGGATTCTCGACTTTGTGGAGATCGTGAACGCCGGGGAAAGCGGCCTGCGCGTGGGCGATCACATCGAGAAGGAAGAATCCGGGCGGTTGAACGCCAAGCTCAAGAAAGAGGGCAAGCGCACCATCGACCATATGCCGTTCAGCTTCTATCTGTCGGCATGGGAAGAGGACAAGCACACCATTGCGCAGGCCAACATCGAGTTCAACGACAAGGGCGAGATCACCGAGGACCTTGTGAACGCCCGCCGTCAGGGGAACTTTGTGCTGGTGAACCGCACCGAGGTGGACTACATCGACGTCAGCCCGAAACAGCTTGTTTCAGTGGCCGCGTCGCTGGTGCCCTTCCTGGAGCATGACGACGCCAACCGAGCGCTGATGGGCGCCAACATGCAGAGGCAAAGCGTGCCCCTGCTGGTGGCCGAGGCTCCGCTGGTGGGCACGGGCATGGAAGGTGTGACGGCGCGCGATTCGGGCGCCGTGATTCTGGCCAAGCGCAACGGCCTCGTGGATTCGGTCGACTCCGAGCGCATTATCGTGCGCGTTGAAGGCGAGCATCATCCCACGCAGTTGTCGCGTGAGGTTGGTTCCGACATCTACCAGCTCATCAAGTTCAAGCGGTCGAACCAGAACACCTGCATCAATCAGAAGCCTGTCGTTCGCGAGGGCGACCGGGTTGTGAAGGGGCAGGTGATCGCCGACGGACCTTGCACAGAGCAGGGCGAGCTGGCGCTGGGACGCAACGTGCTGGTGGCCTTTATGCCGTGGCGCGGATACAACTTCGAGGACGCGATCCTGATCAGCGAAAAGCTGGTGCGCGAGGACTACTACACCTCAGTGCACATCGAGGAATTCGAGATCGAGGCGCGCGACACGAAGCTGGGTCCGGAAGAAATTACGCGCGACATTCCGAACGTGAGCGAGCATGCGCTGCGGGATCTGGACGAGAGCGGCGTGATCCGTATCGGCGCCCAGATCAAGCACGGCGACATTCTGGTAGGCAAGGTTACGCCGAAGGGCGAAACGCAATTGACACCGGAAGAAAAGCTGCTGCGCGCCATCTTCGGCGAAAAGGCCGGCGATGTTCGCGACGCTTCGCTTACCTGCCCTCCGGGTATCGAGGGCACGGTGGTGGACGTGCGCATTTTCAGCCGCAAGGGCCAGGAGAAGGACGAGCGCGCCAAGCTGATCGAGGGCGAGTACGTCGCCAAGCTCGAGAAGAACCTGGGCGACGAAATCCGCATTCTGACCGACGAGCGCCTGAAGAGGCTCGACGGCATTCTGGGCGGCAAGGAAGTGCTGGCCGACCTGCACGACGAGCGGACCAACAAGCGCCTGCTGACCAAGGGCGCGTTGCTGGACCGCGACACGATTGAGCGCATCTCTACGAAGAATCTTAAGCGCATCCGCTATAACGACAAGGACCCCCGCGTCAACGAGCAGATCGACGAGATCGAAGAGATGACCTCGCGGCAAATCGAAGTTCTGCGCAAGATCACCAATGAAAAGGTGGCCAAGCTGCAGAAGGGCGATGAGCTGCCTCCGGGCGTGATCAAGCTGGTGAAGGTCTATGTCGCCATGAAGCGCAAGCTTTCAGTGGGTGACAAGATGGCCGGCCGTCACGGCAACAAGGGCGTGATTGCGCGCATTCTTCCTGAGGAAGACATGCCGTATCTGCCCGATGGAACGCCGGTGGAAATTGTACTGAATCCGTTGGGCGTGCCTTCTCGTATGAACGTGGGCCAGATTCTGGAGACACACCTTGGCTGGGCCGCACATGCGCTGGGCAAGAAGATTGCCGACCTCATCAAGCTGAACACGACGGCCGAGTACACGCGCGAACTGATGAAGAAGGAGTTTGCCGGAACTGCAACGCTTCGCCAACTGCTGGAACTCGACGACGAGATGTTGCTTCGCGTCGGCGCCGGCATGAAGCGCGGCATCTGGTTCGGCACCGCGGTGTTCGACGGCGCGCAGGAGAGCGAGATCAAGGCGCTGCTGGCTTCGGCCGGTCTGCCTTCTTCGGGGAAGACAGCGTTGTTCGACGGTATGACGGGCGAGCAGTTCGAGCAGCCGGTAACGGTGGGCTACATCTACATGCTCAAGCTGTCGCACCTGGTGGACGACAAGATTCACGCAAGGTCGATCGGGCCGTACTCGCTGATTACGCAGCAGCCGCTGGGCGGCAAGGCGCAGTTCGGCGGACAGAGATTCGGCGAGATGGAAGTGTGGGCGCTTGAAGCATATGGCGCAGCTTACATCCTGCAGGAACTGCTGACCGCGAAGTCGGACGACGTGTATGGCCGTACGAAGATTTATGAGGCCATTGTGAAGGGCGAAGCGGCGATTGAGCCGGGCGTTCCGGAGTCGTTCAACGTGTTGATTCGCGAGTTGCAGTCGCTGTGCCTGGACGTGGAGTTGATCAAGCGTGCAGATCTGATCAAGAAGGTGCCGGTGCCGGAAGTGGCAGCCGTAGCCGATTAAATGCAGCTTTCAGCTATCAGCTTTCAGCCTTCAGCTTGACCGAGGTTGAAGTGATAGCTGAAGCAAAGTGGAGATTCAATCTAGCTGAAAGCTGAAAGCTAGAAGCTGTCGTTAGGGTCCTTCTTGAAAGCGGCAAACGCCGCTTCCCGGGAAGGAAGGACTCTTAAGCAATCCCGGGAAAAACCGAGGCAGGCGCCGAAAGGCCCGCCAAGGAGGGTCGCCTTGTTCCGTTCGAACCCGTTTGAGCTATCTGGTCCCATCACCGACTTCGACGCTATCCGCATCATGCTGGCGTCGCCTGAGAAGATTCGCAGCTGGTCGCATGGCGAAGTAACCAAGCCTGAGACCATCAACTACCGCACGTTCAAGCCGGAGCGGGATGGGCTTTTCTGCGCCCGCATCTTTGGACCGGTTACTGACTGGGAGTGTTTGTGCGGCAAGTACAAGCGCATGAAGCACCGCGGCGTGATCTGCGACAAGTGCGGCGTCGAGGTCACGGTGAGCAAGGTGCGCCGCGAGCGCATGGGCCACATTGAGCTGGCTTCGCCGTGCTCGCATGTGTGGTTCTTCAAGGGCCTGCCTTCGAGGATCGGGCACCTGCTCGATATTTCTCTGCGCGATCTGGAGAGCATTCTCTACTTCGAGTCGTATGTCGTGGTCGATCCCGGCGACGCGCCGGTGAAGGAACGCGAGATCATCAAGGACGAAACGAAATTCCGCGAACTCGACCAGCAGTTCCGTCCCTCGGGCTTCAAGGCCATGATGGGCGCGGAAGCCATCAAGGAACTGCTCAAGCGCGTGCAGATCGACGAGTTGGGCATTGAGTTGCGCGAGCGGATGAAGACTGAGACCTCCGCGCAGAAGAAGCTGAAGTATGCCAAGCGGCTGAAGGTTGTGGAGGCGTTCCGCAAGAGCTCGAACAAGCCGCAATGGATGATTCTGGATGTGCTACCGGTGATTCCACCGGAGCTGCGCCCGTTGGTGCCGCTGGATGGCGGACGCTTTGCGACCTCCGATTTGAACGATCTGTATCGCCGCGTTATCAACCGCAACAACCGGTTGAAGAAGCTGATGGATCTGCACGCGCCGGAAGTGATTGTGCGCAACGAAAAGCGCATGCTGCAGGAAGCCGTGGACGCGCTGTTCGACAACGGCCGCCGTGGCCGCGTGCTGCGTGGCGCCAACAACCGCCCGCTGAAGTCGCTCTCCGACACGCTCAAGGGCAAGCAGGGCCGCTTCAGACAGAATCTGCTCGGCAAGCGCGTTGACTACTCGGGCCGTTCGGTTATCGTGGTTGGTCCTGAACTGAAGCTGCACCAGTGCGGGTTGCCGAAGAAGATGGCACTCGAACTGTTCAAGCCCTTCATTTATCACCGCCTCGAGCAGACCGGCCAGTGCACGACCATCAAGCAAGCAAAAGAAATGGTGGAAATGCAGGAACCGGTAGTGTGGGACATCCTTGAAGAAGTCATCAAGGATCACCCGGTGCTGTTGAACCGCGCACCTACGCTTCACCGCCTGGGAATTCAGGCTTTTGAGCCGGTGCTGGTGGAAGGCAAGGCAATCAAGATTCACCCGCTGGTCTGCACGGCGTTCAACGCCGACTTTGACGGCGACCAGATGGCCGTGCACATTCCGCTGTCGCCTGAAGCGCAGATTGAAGCCAGCGTGCTGATGCTCGCTTCGCACAACATTCTTTCGCCGGCCTCTGGCCACCCCATCACCGTGCCCACACAGGACATGGTGCTCGGCCTCTATTACCTGACCAAGGCCAAGAAGGGCGGCAAGGGCGAAGGGCGCGTATTTGCCAACACTGAAGAGATCCTGATGGCGCTGGAAGCGCAGGAGGTCGAGACACTCTCGCCCATCCGCCTGCGCTATACGGGCAAGGTGCTGGACATGACCACCGCCTATGACGATCAGGACCTGACGCACACCGAGGCTGTCGACTTCAACAAGGAGTACATCTCCACGACCGTTGGCCGCGTGATTCTGAACGACTCGCTGCCCGACGGCATGCCGTTTGTAAACGGCCTGTTGAAGAAAAAGGGAATCGGACAACTGGTGAACTATTGCAACCAGAACCTCGGCCTGGAAATCACGGTCGGGATGCTGGATCGCATCAAGGCACTGGGCTTCAATTACGCCACGAAATCCGGCCTTTCTGTGGGCCTGGACGACATGGTGATTCCAGACAGCAAGTACACGACCGTCGACGCTGCCGACAAAAAGGTGATCGAAGTCCAGAAGCAGTACATGGACGGCGCCATCACCAACGGCGAGCGTTCGAACAAGGTCATCCAGATGTGGTCGGCGGTTACGGATCAAGTGGCCGACGAGATGTTCGGGAACATGAAGCGCGCGGACGATGAAGGCGCGATGAACCCGATCTACATCATGGCCGACTCCGGCGCTCGCGGTTCGAAGCAGCAGATTCGTCAGTTGAGCGGCATGCGCGGACTGATGGCCAAGCCTTCGGGCGAAGTCATTGAGACGCCCATCACGGCGAACTTCCGCGAAGGGCTGACCGTGCTCGAGTACTTCATCTCGACGCACGGCGCACGCAAGGGCCTTGCCGATACAGCGCTGAAGACAGCCGATTCCGGCTACCTGACGCGGCGCCTTGTCGACGTGGCGCAGGACGTTATCGTGACCGAGTACGACTGCGGCACGGTGGAAGGCATCTACGTCGGATCGATCGTTGAGTCGGGCGAGATCATCGAAGAGCTTCGCGACCGTATCATCGGCCGTGTTTCTCTGGAGCGCATCAAGGACTACGACGGCAACATCGTTGTGGATGTGAACCAGGGCATCGACGAGGATATTGCATCGGCAATTCAGGGCGCGGGTGTCGAGAGGGTGAAGATCCGCTCGGTGCTGACCTGCGAATCGCGGCGCGGCGTTTGCGCGCTGTGCTACGGGCGCAACCTGGGCTCCGGCCGCATGGTCGAGCTCGGCGAAACCTGCGGCGTAATTGCTGCGCAATCCATCGGCGAGCCGGGAACACAGCTCACCATGCGTACCTTCCACGTGGGCGGCACGGCCAGCCGCGTGCAGGACAAGTCGCGCCTGGATGCGAAGAACAACGGCTTTGTGCGCTTCATCAACCTGAACTACGTTGAGAGCAAGGACGGCACGCTGGTAGCAATGAACCGCTCCGGTTCGGTGGCCATCCTGGACGACCGTGGCCGTGAGAAGGAGCGTTACCAGGTGGTATATGGCGCGCGCCTTCGCGTGAAGGACGGGGAGCACGTAAAGCTGGGCCAGTTGCTGGCCGAGTGGGATCCTTACACCTACGCCATTCTCACCGAGATCGGCGGCGCGGTGCAGTTCAAGGACCTGCAGGAAGGCATCACGCTCAATGAAGAAGTCGATGAAGTCACCGGCCTCTCGCGTTGGGTGGTTGCCGACTCTCCCGATGAAAAGCGTCAGCCGGCCTTTGTGGTGAAGAACGCCAAGGCTCACAAACGCTACCTGCTGCCTCGCGGCGCCCACCTGATGATTCAGGACGGCGACGAAGTGGGTCCGGGCGACGTGCTGGCAAAGATTCCCAAGGAGAGCACGCGCACCAAGGACATCACCGGCGGTCTGCCTCGAGTGGTGGAGCTGTTCGAAGCGCGCAAGCCGCGTGAGACGGCCATCATCTCGGAAATTGACGGCGTGGTTCGCTTTGGCGAAGTTGCCAAGGGACAGCGCAAGATTTACGTGACCGCGGACAACGGCGACGAGAAGGAATACTCGGTACCACGCGGTATCCACGTGAACGTTCAGGAAGGCGAACGGCTGCGCGCAGGCGATCCGCTGATGGATGGCCCCTTGAACCCGCACGACATTCTTGCCGTGCTGGGCGAAAAGGCACTGCAGTCTTACCTGGTGAACGAAATCCAGGAAGTGTACAGGCTGCAGGGCGTGGCCATTTCAGATAAACATATCGAAGTGATCGTGCGGCAGATGCTGCGTTGGGTACGGATTGACGAAGTGGGTGACACCAACTTCCTGCTCGAACAGCAGGTAGACCGCTTCCGCTTCCGCGAAGAGAACGAGCGCGTGCTTGCCAATGGTGGCCGTCCGTCGATTGGGCGCCCGCTGCTGCTGGGCATTACCAAGGCATCGCTCTCAACCGACAGCTTCATCTCCGCGGCCAGCTTCCAGGAGACCACGCGTGTACTCACCGAAGCCAGCATCAACGGCGCGATTGACAACCTGCGCGGACTCAAGGAGAACGTGATTGTGGGACGTTTGATTCCTGCGGGCACGGGCCTGGAGTACTACCGCAACGTCCAGCTCTCACCGGAACTGGAAGAAGCTGCAGCTCGCGTGCAGCAGGAAGTTACGGCCGAGATTGAAGCGGCCGAGCGCGAACTGGAGCTCATGCGCCAGGAAGGCGAAGCGGAAGAGATGGCTGCCGAGTAAGATTGGCGGCAATTTCTTCGAACTATCAGAGGCCCGGCGCAAGCCGGGCCTCTTCTTTTTTGCGACATTCCGGAATGAGGTCAGGGACCTACAGGGAGACCCGCATCTCGCAGGTTGTCTTCTTGGCATTTTTTGCTTTGTACATGGCAGCGTCGGCGGCGCGCAGAAGAGAGTGCTTGCTGGTTGCGTCCGCGGGGTATAGGGCGATCCCTACGCTGGCCGATCCTTGCAGGGCATAACCCTGGGCGACGAATGGTTCGTCAAAGCATCGCTCCAGCCGCAATGCGATTTCCTCGACATCTGACCGACTCCGAACGACCGAAACAAGAACGGCGAATTCATCGCCGCCCAGCCGCGCCAAAATGTCGCTCGGCCGTAGCTGCCGCTTCATGCGCAGCGCCGCTTCCTGCAGGTACAGGTCTCCAACCTGGTGCCCGTATTTGTCGTTCACCTGCTTGAAGTCGTCGAGGTCGATGTAGATAAGGCCGAAGATGCCGGCTGTCTGGCGCGCCGTTTGAATGAGGGCGTCGAGACTCCTCTCCAGCGAGAAGCGGTTTTGGATATCGGTGAGCAGGTCGAATTCGGATCGGTGCAGCAGATCGGAGTAGAGGCGGCGAGTCTCGATTGCCAGCGTGGCCAGGCCGGTTCCCATCGCGAGTGCCTCAGGCTCGTCTGCGATTGGTTTGCTGGCGGAGTCGAAGGCGGCATAGAACGTACCGAGTGCGGCTCCGAAGCGGGCGGGAATTTCGTTTTGGATGACCCGCAGCGAAGTGAGACTCTGCGGCCGGTTTCCGAGTTGAGCTCCGTCGGCAATTTCGCACCAGCATGGAGCGCCGTGCAGCCGGAAGGAGACTACCTCGGTGATTTGCTCGATGATCTCAGCCAGCGGACGGGAGCCGTTGATGTCCTCCAGGATGCGCCTGCGCCGCTTCTCCAGGTACGCCGCTGTGGCATTTTGCCGGCGAACTCTCCGCTCAAGGACCAAGCTTCTGACTCCCGCAACCAACACCACGGCGATTAGCAGGCCGACGACGATCATCATGTTGCGGACAGTCAACGGGGAGGGTTTGGCGACGACCTGGATGTCGTCGAAGGAGCGCATCAGGATATTGAAGGGCAGCTCACCGTTGAAGGGATCGGAACTTAGTTGGACGCAGATGCCGGAGACGCGAACTGTGGCGCCGATAGGGATCTGCTTCATCGGGGGAAGGGGAATCAGAGTGGTTTTATCGGAGTGGTAGTAAATTGCTGTAAACAGCTGTCCATTGGAGCTGAGGACATACTCGTCTTGCGCGGATTCGCGGGCTTCGGTCATGACCTTCCCCTCAATGGAGACCAGATCGTAGATATGCCCGAAATTGATGTTGTCGCTCACGGAAAGGCTCTGCCAGGTCTCCGGTTGAGACGCGATGGGCGCCCGTACGCCGCGGTCCTGGATTTCGCCGTGCACCAGATGGAGAAAGCCGTCGTGAAAATCGGGAAAGCCGGTTGCGTCGGCAACATCGCCGATTCGCAGGGGGGCGCTTGTCTGGGTCGCGATCCAGAGGCTCTTGGTGCCATCCTGCAGCACAACCGCCGTGCCTGGCTGGTAGTAAGTGATGGTTCCATGAACCCGCACTCGGGCCGTTAGGTCGCGCATGCGGTAGCCGGCGAAGATTGTGTCCATCGGCGTGACAGGAAGCGTCCACGGACTGGCGGCGGCGTGCATGAGAACTTTCACGTCGGCCATTGAGTTGGTGCGGAGGATGACCCCGGCCTGTTGCATCTTGCTGTCGAAAACTACCCCGGCCACCCCGGTGATTTCGACTTCAGCATCCAGCAGGTCATCGAGCCCGCTTCGGTCGTTGCCCACCAAGGACACTTCGATGGCGCCCTCGTCGGTAAGCAGGTGCAGATTGGTGGTGTGCACATTTCCGCTGAAACTCAGATCGGCGGAGCGAACCACTGCACGTACCGTGACCAGCCTGCAAAGGTACTGCATGCGGACCAAACCGCTGTAGCTAGCGGGCTCGGATTTAGGCAGGTCTCCATGGTGGAGCACTGTTACATCATTGCCTTGCACGATGGGGCGGAAGCTCGGTTGCGTGATTCCTTTCACCAGGATGCGATCACCGGGGGCGAATCTGGCGTCCCTGGTTAAAAGCACATAAATGCCAGCGTTGCCATCCTGTACAAACAGTTGTCTTGGGTGGAGGGTGGAGAAGGTAACTGTGGCTTCGAAGGCCACAGGCAGATGCTGGATGGCTTCCGCATTTGTGAGGGCGCGAATATCGCGCAGGGAAGTCATGGTGCCTGGAGCAGCCGACCACGCTGTCAAGGAGCATCCGAGGATCACCGCGAAGGTGGAAATCAACCTCTTCATCGGGATAAACCCTACCGGGGAAGATGCTACGCTTTCTTGCTCCGCACTTCTGTATCGGCAGGATACCAACGTGGGGTGAGCAGGGCAGTAAAGAAGCTCCATCCCGGATGCGAGAAATGCCGAATTGTAGGACCGGAGGTCTTTCATATGCGGCCTTGAAATGTGAGATCGGGGTCCGGCTGGCCTGCTGGAATCTTTGTTTTGGCCTTTTTGGAATGTTTTGCAAAGTACATGGCGCTGTCGGCGGCGCTCAGCAGACCATCGTCGTAGACAGCGTCTGCAGGGTAGAGGGCGATTCCGATGCTGGCAGAACCATGCAGAACATGATCCTGCACTACAAAGAGCTTGTCGAAGCAGCGTTCCAGCCGCGAAGCGATCTCTTCGACATCGGCCCGGTTATGCACTACAGGAACGAGCGTAGCGAACTCGTCGCCGCCCAGCCGCGCCAGCAGATCGCCGGGGCGCAATTGCCGCTTCATGCGTTCCGCCACTTGCTGTAGATATAAATCTCCGACCTGGTGCCCATAGCGGTCGTTCACCTGCTTGAAGTCGTCGAGGTCGATGTAGATGAGGCCGAAGATGCCGGCTGTCTGGCGCGCTTCACTAATGAGGCCGTCGAGATGCTTTTCGAAGGAGAAGCGGTTTTGGATGTCGGTGAGCATGTCGAACTCCGAGCGGTGCACCAGGTCCGAGTGGAGCCGCGAAGTTTCGATGGCCAGGGTGGCCAGTTCTGCCGCTGCGGACAGCGCTTTATCTTCTTCGACATTGGGAGAGGTGCGCGGGTCGAAGGCAGCAAAGACTGCACCCAACGGCAGTCCCGTGTCCCCGGCAATCGCATGCTCGGCGATGCGCAGGCTTGAAGTACTCACTTCCGCGGGGCAGTTACCCAGACTGGGTCCGTCCGCGACCTGGCACCAAGAGGGCGCGCCCTTCAGGCTGACGGAGGCCAACTCCGTGATTCGCTCCAGAATTCCGGCAAGCGGGCGCGATTTGTTGATGTCTTCAAGGATGATTCCGCGCCGTTGCACAAAGTATCCTAACGCGGCCACTTGGGAACGCATTGTCCGGTCGATGTACCATGCCCTGGCACCCACCACGAGCATGACCACGAGCAGGATGACCACGAGCGTGCCGAGATGGCGCACCGTAAACCAAGAGGGCCTGGAGAGAACCTGAAGATCGCCTGAAGAGCGGAGCAGGATTCTGAAGGGCACGTCGTGGCCAAATGGATTGGCATTGTCGGTTGCGCAGATACCGGTTACACGAATCCGCGTGCCCACTCGAACTTCCCTCATGGGTGTTAGCGCGTCCGCAGTCTGCCCATGGGGGTAAACAGCGGAGAACATTTGGCCGTCGGCGACCAGGACGTACTCGTCCTGCGATGCTTCCCTGGCCTCCATCACCACCTGCCCTTCGACGGAAACCAAGTCGAAGATATGCTTGCTCGAGGCTAGCTGTTGCCACGTCAGGGGCGCGGGTTTGACCGGTTCCGGGATTCCGCTATCCCGAATCGCGCTGCCATAAAGCATCAGAAAGCCGTGGCTATAGGCGGGGAAACCGGTTGCCTCGGCGCGATCACCGATCTTCATTGGAGCGTAGCTGTCGGTATTAATCCAGATGCTTTTGTGACCGTTCTGAAGCACCAGTGTGGCGCCAGGTTCAAAGTATGTGATCGTGCCGGTGACCCTGACCATGCTGGTGAGATTCTTGACGTGATAGAAGCCGAGGACCTCATCCATGGGCGTCTCCGGAATCTGCCATGGGCCGACGGCGGCGGGCTTCAGGATTTTGATATTGGCCAAACTGGGAACACGAAGGACGATGCCGATCAGTTGCATCTTGCCGTCGAATCTGCCACCGGCGACACCAGTGATGGTGACTTCCGCGTCGAGCAGTTTATCGAGCAGTTGCGGATCGACACTGTCAATCTGCGCATCCACATAGCCGCCGTCGAGGAGGACCCTTAGGGTTATGCCGGGCAAATGGTCCGCCGAGGGCCTGTCCATGTCGGCGGCCTGCACCACGCCGCGCGCGTTCACCAGCATCGAGTCAAAGCGGCCCCGGACCAGCTCATCGAATGTGGCCGGCACTGGTTTGGGTGCCGCGCCATGGCCGAGCACGGTAATGTCGCTGCTGAGAACAGAGGGGCTGTAACCCGATGCCGTCGTCCCTTTGATCAGGACGCGGTCGCCGGGAACCAACCTGGCGCTGAAGGTGTCATTCACAAAGAGACCGGCGTTGTCGTCCTGCACGAAGAGGTTTCTGCGATACTCGCTGGAATAGGTAACCGTGGCTTGGAAGGCGACAGGGAGCCCCCGGCCTGCCTGGGCATTGGTCAGGGACCGGATGGCGCGCACCGAGGTTAAGGGCGCGGAGGGCGAGGATGCGGGTGCGTTCGCCCAGGAAATTGAGATGCATCCGAAGGCGATTGCAAGCTGGTAAAGGACGTTCTTCATTTTAAATGGCCCGGTGGGGTAGATAATTGATCCCCGATCATAGAAAGCCTTTTTCGGCTTCGTCCGGAACACTCAACATGCAGGCGAAATCGAAACGCTCGAACCTATTGCGCGAGGCAAAAACGTTGTCAACTGGCACCTAGCGATCTTACTCTTTAGAAAATCTGGTTAAATAGCACTTTTGGAGTGTGGCTGCCACTTTAGGACGTGATTAATTGCCGCCAGAGCGGGTAGCGGAGTGTATTGCGCTACGCG
>DASRLI010000222.1:0-5858 GCA_035648535.1 Occallatibacter sp.
TTTGGCTCGGGGGGAAAGCGGGTCTGGATGACGGCGTCGCCGTACTTTTTGGTGCGCACATCCTCAGCGATGATGTCGCGGAGGAAGTTGGAGGGGGTGGGTGCGACTGGGCTTTCCGGATTCGCGATGGTCATGGGTGCTGTTCCTTAAGTTTGAGGTTCGGTGTGGCTGGCGGATTTGATAGATTCACAAATCAGTGCTTCGATCACCAGGAGAATAAGAAGACCAATCAGATGCGGTAGGAAACCAGCGAAGAGTGCGAGCAAAAAAAATGGCAGCGCGACACCCCACATCCCGATTGAGCCAACACTACTCCATCTGAACATCACAAGGTAGATCGGGACCGCCAAAAGGGCAAGGTATAGAAGGCACACTTCTGCAAGGCTTTCGAAGTCGTGTACAGGATCAGTTGCAAATCCAATCGTCATGACGGCAAGGAACGCAATGAAGACGCAGACAAGGGCGCCTGCGACGAGCAACACGATATTTCGTCTTGAAAAGCGAGTGTGTGTCATTTGCAACTCAACCGAAAGTTTCGAGGTTTTTTTCGGCCTGTTGGATACGGGCGAGGCAGAGTTCGCGGCCGAGGACAACCATGGTTTCAAACAGAGGCGGCGCGTTCTTGCGTCCGCAAACGGCGACCCGAATCGGCTGGAACATGGGACCGGCCTTGAGGCCGAGCGAAGCGGCCGCCTCGCGCAGCGCCTTGTCCAGCGAATCGTGATCGAAAGAAGTTGTGGCGAGGACCTCAAGAGCGTGCGTAAGGACGCGCAGGGCCAGCGCCGCATCGCCCTTCTGCGGAATCAGCTCGGCGGGGTCGTAGGGCGCTAGCTGTGGGAGAAAGAAGAAGTCGGCGGCGGAAACGGCATCGCGCAGGAGCTTGATGCGCTCGCGGATGAGCGGGGTGACGGCGAGAACTTTTTCCGGCGAGGCGTGGAGGCCGGCCTGCTGGAAGAAGGGCTCGATGCTGTGGCTGAGCTGCTCGACGGGCAGGGCGCGGATATGCTCGGCGTTGAGCCACTCGGCCTTGGGATCGAAGGGGGATTCTTCGTTAAAGTTGATAACGGCGTTGGCGCGGTTGACGCCCTCGAAGGTGAAAGCGGCGGTGAGCTCGTCGAGAGTGAGGAACTCGCGGTCGTTCTTCGGTGACCAGCCGAGGAGGCAGAGAAAGTTGATGAAAGCCTGGGGAAGGAAGCCGGCATCGCGATAGGTGGTGACGCTGACGACGGGACCGTGGCGGCGCTTGGAGAGTTTGGCGCCATCGGGGGCGACGAGCAGGGGGAGATGGGCGAACTCGGGCGGCGGACCGCCGAGGGCCTCGAAGATGAGCAGGTGCTTGAAGGTGTTGGTGAGGTGATCCTGGCCGCGGATGATGTGGCTGATGCGTAGGTCGGCATCGTCGGCGCATGAGGCGAGGTGATAGGTCGGCATCCCGTCTGAGCGAAGCAGAGCGAAGTCTTCAACCTCGTCGGCGAGCTTGGACTGTTCTCCATAGACACCATCTTTGAATCGCAAAGTGCGGCCGTCGCCGCGGGGTACGCGATAGCGGAGTGCGAACGGCTCGCCACTGGCGGCGCGTCGGTCACTTTCTTCTCTCGATAATTCGCGCATGCCGGGGTTACATAGCCAGGCGCCCTGCGCGGACGACTGGCTGTCCTCGCCTGCGCGGGCCGGGGTGAAGTCGCGATAGGCAAGGCCCCTGGCGAAGATGGCTTCGGCTTGCTGGCAGTGCAGCGCAAGGCGCTCGGATTGCTTGTACTCTTCGTCCCAGGAGAGACCGAGCCAGCGGAGTCCCTCGAAGATGGATTGGACGCTGGCCTCAGTGTTGCGCTCGACATCGGTGTCGTCCAGGCGCAGCACCATGGTTCCGTGGTTGTGGCGGGCATAGAGCCAATTGAAAATAAAGGTGCGGGCGCTGCCGACGTGCAAGTAGCCGGTAGGCGAAGGGGCAAAACGAACGCGGGGGGCTTTCGCAGGAGTTGAATCAGGCATCGTGTAAATTGCTTTCCTATCACGATGCTATCGCATTCGCCCGATCTACCGTCTCAGCCTTGCGGCGGAAACACGGGCGGCGCGGGAGGCTGCGGCTGCCAGTAAGCCTGCGACGCCGGCATCACCTTCCAGTCAGAGAAGGCGAGCACGTAAATCAGGACCAGGTTGCCCAGCGGAATGATGTTCAGCAGCGAGAGCCAGGGCGAGAAGCCGGCCTTCTTGCATATGAACCAGAAGGGTATAACGACGATGGCAAGCACCGCGAGGATGATGAACGGCAGGATTGCGATGACGGCCATAGCCATGTGCTTGACGGCTTCTGGATTGGGTCCGTCCTGCAGAATCAGCGCTAAACTGAACATAGCGAACGCTCCAGAGTGGGATGGGAACTCGGAGCAAAGGTAAAGCTAAACCTGTGAAACCGCAACAGAAAACTGGAGCGGAGGCAAGAAAAATCGCCGGGGTTATTCGGTATCGGGCGGGGGACGCCCCGATACCGGTTTACCCGACGGACTTGACGCGCTTCAAATCGACCACTGACAAGTGTGAGCCGACCACTTGTTACGTGATGTCCTCGGTGTCGTAGACGGGGGCGACGCGCTTTTTCGGAACACCATGTACTGAGCTGAGCAGGTCTTCGACCACGTCTTCAAGCTGGCGCTGGCTCTCGATCACCTCGCTCATGCTCTTCAGATCGTCGGGCTCCTGCACTCGCTCCACCAGAGCAATGGCGTGACACTGGGCCACGTGGTCCAGGTTCAGGCCCTCGGGAGTTTTGGCCTTGATGCTCACCTGGTCAATGTCGATGCCCAGCAGATCGGCGACCCGGGCGCGCATTTCTCCGGCGACAGGGCCGATTTTTGGGGCGTTCAAGATCAGGGTCGTATCGATGTTCACGATGCGGTAGCCGGCGTTTTGCAGCTCCTCCATGGCGAGGTTCAGGAAGATGGCGGAGTCAGCATCTTTCCAGCGCGGATCGCCGGGCGGAAAGAAGCTGCCGATATCGCCCGCAGCCACTGCGCCGAGCAGCGCGTCGGTAATGGCGTGCAGCAGCACGTCGCCATCGGAGTGGCCGGCCAGCCCTTCCGGGTGCTCGAGGGTCAGCCCGCCAATGCGCAGGGGTACGTCCGGCTTGAATGCGTGCGAATCATAGCCAAATCCAATGCGTGTATCCATGATCTCCGTGGGTCGCCGTCGTTGTTCTTTGGACCCCTGCCATTTTGGACCCTTGCGGCGGCGATCTCATTTACTGAGTCGAAGCGTGTTTACCGACTGCGCTGGCGCAAGTAGAACTCGGCCAGCTCCAAGTCGCCCGGCTGCGTAATCTTCAGATTAACCTGAGAACCGTGGACTACGGCTACAGGATTTCCGGCCCGCTCCACGACTGAGGCTTCATCGGTGCCTATAAAGCCATCGGCCGTGGCCTCGGCAAAGGCGCGCTGCAGCAGCCCGTAGCGGAAGCCCTGCGGCGTTTGCGCCAGCACCACGTACTCGCGGGGGATGGTGGAAGTGATGAGCGCGCCGTGTGCGGTTCGCTCTACCTGCTTGATAGTGTCTACCGCGGGCATGCCCACAATGGCCGCGCCAAACTCAGCTACCGCGTCAATGGTGCGGTCGATGGTGGCCACGTCGATGAGCGGCCGCACGGCGTCGTGCACCAGCACGATGTCGTCAGGTTCGGCGGGCAGGGCAGCCAAGGCGTGGGAAACCGACTCCTGGCGATTGTCGCCGCCTTCCACGACGAGGACGCGGTCGGCAAAGCCATACTCGGCAATTTGCGCTTCGACGCGCGCCATCTCGGTATTACGCACGGCCACGTAGATCGCAGTCACCCGCTCTACTGCCGCGAAAGCGCGCAGCGAATGAACGAGGATCGGCACTCCATCGAGCGCCAGGAATTGCTTGGGCTGTGGACCGGCCATTCGGGTGCCAAGTCCGGCCGCAGGGAGGATCACAAATACGTGCATAACTCGTGGAGTATACATCGGAAGGCAGTGTATGCGGCAGACTGTGCGCGTCAGGTTTTGCGGCGGAGTGCCACATTGCGCTTATCATTTTGGGATGCGCCGAGTAGTTCCTCCAAAGCGGGCTCCAATGCTACCTATCGAAACTTCGATGCTCAAGCCCGGGCTGCGCCTCGCTGTGGGCCTCTCCGGCGGTGCGGATTCCGTGGCCCTGGTGCGTGCCCTTGCTGCGCGCGCGGCGGAGCTTGGGTTGGTGCTCCATGCCGCGCATCTGCACCACGGTTTACGCGGCGAGGAGGCTGACGCAGACCTGGCCTTTGCACGCGAGCTTGCGGGCGGGCTCGGCCTGCCGTTCCACGAGGGCCGCATTGATGTTGTTGCGGAGGCGCAGGCGAATCCGGCTTCCGGCAAGCCTGCAGAGTCCATTGAGGAGGCCGCGCGGCGGGTGCGATACGCGTGGTTCCGGAAACTGATGGCTGCGGCCGAGCTGGATGCAGTGGCGACGGCCCATACACTCGATGACCAGGCCGAGACGGTGCTGGCAAAATTTCTGCGCGGCGCGTGGACTGAGGGCTTGTCGGGGATCCATCCTGTGCTCGAGTTTCCCGAGGGGCGTATTTTGCGTCCGCTGCTGGCGACGAGCCGCGCAGAAATCGAAACATATCTCGGTGAGTTGGGGCAGGGATGGTGCGAGGACTCGTCCAATCGGCACCTTACCTATACGCGCAACCGCATTCGTCGAGAACTGTTGCCACTTCTGGAGGGCTGGAACCCGCGCCTGCGTGAGCACCTGGCGCAGATGGCCGAGTTGGCGCGCGACGAGGAGGCCTGGTGGGAGGCGGAAGTGTCTCGCCTGGCCTCGCAGATCCTCTTGCCGGGCCGGCCGGTTCGGGGTGGGGGCCGCGCTGCCGGGGACGGTCTGTGTGTCGACGTGACAAGGCTGGTTGATCTTCCGGTGGCAATGCAACGGAGGCTGCTTCGCTACGCCGCCGGGGAACTGGGCGCTGCGCCAGATTTTGCTGCTACCGAGTCAATGCGGCTGCTTGCGCTGGCCGGACGCGCAGGGCAAAAGCTGGAACTTGCGCAGGGATTGCGCGCCGAGCGAACGCACCGCGAGTTGCGCTTGACTGCGGGACCGGTTGCCGAGGCTGGAAAAGCAGGAAATCGACAGGACGGTGCCGAACCTCCCCCGGAATACGCGGGAACAGTTCCCGGCGAAATTGATGCACCCGCTTTCGGTCTTCGGCTGCGCATTAACTTGTCAGTTAATGGGGTGGCCGGGGAGGGTCAGGGAAGCGCCGGCGGCCTGCACGCCACACTGCGCAACTGGAGGCCTGGGGACCGGGTAAGGCTGCGCTATTCAAGCGGTCCGCGAAAAGTGAAGGAAGTGCTTGAGCGTCTGCGAGTTACTGGAACAAGCCGGTCGCTTTGGCCGGTGCTGGAATTGGACGGCCGTATTGTGTGGATGCGGGGTGTAGAACTGCAGCCGGAACCGGGAATTGCCTTCGAAGCCCGGTTTTTTGACGGCACTAACAACCTTCCCCCGCAGCAGGCTGCATCAGGGAACGATTGACGCCCGAATGCCCGTCTTTTCAGACGCTTATCTCACTGCAACTTTTGAAGTAGGTCCATGGGCTCTCAGTGCAGTCATATTGCTGTAACTCTCAGGGCCTTGGGAGTACAATTTGGGTTACTGCTCATCCAGCGGCAGAGTATTAGTGTCTGTCGTCAGGGTGTCGTGCACTTTCTGACACTTTAAGGAAGGCAACGGCGTCTAAAGGGTGATGCAATGTTTGACGGAGGTCTGGCCGGCAGCATTTTGCAAGGCTAGGAAGAGGAGTTCTGGTGAATTCAAGCGTTAAGACGATCATGTTCTGGGTGTTCATCCTCATCTGCCTCTTG
>DASRLI010000223.1:0-4085 GCA_035648535.1 Occallatibacter sp.
ACGACGCGGATTGCTTCCTGATACTTCGACTCGCGGCGCAGGAAGAGGGCAATCACGGTTCGCGCTTCAATGGATGTACTGACGCCGCGGTCTCCGGCATCTCTCAGCATGGCCAGCCCTGTGGCCTTCGATCCGGTAATACCGGCAAAGCCGATGAGGAGTTTGAAGGGCCAGGGTAGAGCGCCTACCACGTACTGATAGATACCAACCACGAGCTTGGCGTCGACGTAGTTCGGGTCCAACTGCAATGCGTGCTCTTCGTCTTCCCTGGCCTTTGTGGCAAGCTTGAACCCGCCACGGAAGTCCCTTTGCACCATGGCGAGGTAGGTGCACTGGAGACTGCGCACCCAGCCGCGTGCGAAAAGCGCATCAACGTCGTTGGGATTCTTGCTGAGGCGCCAGTCGGCCTCGCGAACTGCCTCGTCGGCGAGGCCCAGGATGCGATCGCGCGCTTGCGGATTTTCGCGGGTTGCGTGGCGGCCGGTGAGAAAGCCGTCGTTGGCGTAGAAGGTGGTGTCGAGCAGGTCCTGCTCGTAGAGATCCCGGAAGAGGACGGCTTCAAGCAGGTACGCCGTGGCTTGCGGATCGCCGGGATGTTCGGCATGAAAACGCTCGAAGCGGTCGATCGCGGCTGGAAAGTCCAGGTTGTAGAAGCGCTCGTAAGCCTCGCGTACCTGTGAGTCGTAGTTCATGGGATTGGTATCGGGATGGGCAGCCCAGGCAAAGCTGGTGGCGGCAAGAAATGCAACGCACCACGCTAGTCTGCGCATTCGAACCAATCCCTTTTCCAAGCCCTGATCTCCTGTTTATGCCGAGTGAATGACGAGCGTTCTGTTTGATGTTCGCTGCCGACGGAGGAAGCGGCGCTCAACCTGAATAAGATTAACGGATTTGGGAGCGATGGCGGGTTGGGGTCAAGAGCCAGGCGGGCGGGTTGAACAACTGTGGGCTCTGAGTGCGGGGTGCTCGGGTTGAGGTTCGTGGCGTCCCACCCATTCGCCAGAAAAAAGGCGAATGGATGGAGCACGGGAGCTTTTGTTGGTGGGAGAGATTGGAAATGCTGGTTCGTGGTTTCCCACCCTTTCGCCAGAAAAAAGGCGAATGGATGGGGCACGGAAGTTTTTGTGGGTGGGAGAGATGGGAAATGCAGGTTTGTGGTATCCCACCGAGCGGTTTTGTCGTTCGTAGCGGGTTCGCCTTTGGCGGTTCTCCTGGAAGTTCGAAATACATTAAAATGAAGATATGCCGATCCCTGAGAGGCTTAATCCTTCCTTCGCTTCGACACAGACTCCGACAGCGGTTCAATTCGATCCGATGGAAGAGGCGCGCCGGCGGCTGATTGTGGCCTTGGATGTGCCCGATGCTGCTTCGGCGATCGAGCTGGTAAACCAATTGGAGCCTTGCTGCCACTGGTTCAAGGTGGGACTGGAGCTGTTTGTGGCGGCGGGACCCGCGATCCTGGAGCCAATTGCGGCGCGGGGCCACTCCATCTTCCTGGACCTTAAGTTCCATGACATTCCCAACACCGTGGCGGGAGCTGTGCGCTCGGCTGCAAAACTGGGCGTACGCATGATCAACGTCCACGCCCTGGGGGGCCCAGCCATGCTGGCTGCAGCACAGGACTCGCTCGCTGGTTTCCCTGACCCACCCCAACTACTGGCGGTGACCATGCTTACCAGCATGGATCGGGCCCAGTTGAAGGCGACGGGGCTGGAGCGCTCGCCCAGCGAAGAGGTGGAATTGCTGGCGCGGATGAGCCTTGACGCAGGGATTCGCGGCTTTGTGTGCTCGCCCGAGGAGGTTGCCAGGCTGCGTGCGATGACCGGTCCCGAGGGCGTGCTGGTGACTCCCGGGATTCGTCCGGCGGGAGCAGACAACGGCGATCAGAAGCGCATTGCTACTCCGGCGAAAGCATTGAAGTCGGGCGCCAGCTACCTGGTTGTGGGGCGGCCGATTACCCAGGCCGGCGATCCTGTGGAGGCTGCGCAGGCGATCCTGCGGGAGATGGCCGAAAGCCTGGAACAATAGAGCCTCTGAACGGTGTGATGAAAGACAGAAAAAGCCCGGCTGAGAGCCGGGCTTTTTACTGAATCAAACTTAAAGTGATGCTTAAAGCTTCTCGTAGAACTCGCATACTGAGCACGAGATGTAGACTCCGCCTGGAACGCCGCGCTCGCGATCTTTAACGCGCTTAACGATGCGGGTTGGCTTGTGGCACTTGGGACAGTCGGTTGACTTCGTCGTGTCCATTACCTTCTTGCGGTCACCTGTTTTTGCGATCTTTGCCATGTGTAGGGTGTTTCTCCTTCAGGGGGTGTCTCTGCACTCATCCGCCGCGGCGGACGGCTTCAACGGCGCGGTCATGTGCTGCCTCTTAACGCAATTGAATTGCCTGGAAGGAGCGGGACTCGCTCCCTTCAGTTTACATGAAGCCGCGGATACAGGCTCAGTTGGGTAGTCGGTCAGTTTGAAAGCGTATTCCCTCCTGGGCTAAAGCGCGCGTTCATTTTGACGGATTTACGTACGGGCTGAAGCCCGTACCCTTCAAACTGACCCACTACCCTCAGTTGGGCTGGTTGGTGCCGGCTGCCGGTGAAGGCGTCTTGACGGGCGCCGGTGAAGTGGCGGGATCAGAGGCTGCTGGTTTCGCCGAGCCAGGTTCCGTGTCGGGCACGCTGTCAGGATTGGCACCGGGCTGCGCGTTCGGCTTCTTCTTGGGGAACTGCACCGGCTTCATGACGCCGACGTTTTTCTGGCCGCTGGCCTGGTTGGCGCTCGGGTCGTCGGTGGGGAGCTGCTCGCCGGGGTTACGGAGGCTCGGCGGAGCTGTTGGCGCTTCCTTGTTGGGGTCGCGCTGTACGTCGCCCACCCTGGAGATGTGCGTGTGGTTCTCGGCAGTTATCGCCGGAGTGCCATCGGTGCGGAGCATTGCCGAGACTTCGTCGTTGGTGAAGACCACCGGAGGCTCGCCCATTTTGGCGACTTCGACGCGGATGACGCGGTTGCCATTGATGCGAACAAAATCTACTTCTTCGGGCGGCTTGCCATAGATCCACTCCTCGAAGGGCATCTGCCCGTCCATTTCACGCGACTTGCTCTGCGGCTGCCCCTTGGAGAAAACCACCATGTCCGTGCTCATTCCAACCATTACATGGTGGTTGAGAATGGCGTCTTTGAGCTGGGGCGGAAGCGTGTCAGTAAAGGCCTGGACCGGCGTCTTGACATCGAAGGAGATCAGTGGCGCGAGCAGAGCCTTGGCTTGGGCGCCGGTCAAAGAGGGAATACGATTGCCGAAATCGAGCGTGAGCCGGGCGCCAACGGGGTCCTGAGCTTCGCCCTGCACCACTGGGTTGGAGTAGTTCGGGTCTGCTCCGATGGAGATGTGGCGCAGGAAGCGATGCTTGGCGTCGGGCCCGCCGTTGAGCATCAAGATGATCTTCGAGTGGTCGAACTTGACGTCAGTGATCACTACGCGGTCACCGGGCTTGGCGGACGTCCCATTGGTGATGACCATGTTCAGATAGGCATCTCCGGCCGGCTCCAGCTTGCCGTTTGCGACCAGCGTGAGCCCTTTGTGGCCGCGCGGAAACGGACGCATGGCAAAACCCTGCTCCGCCTGGAGCACCCGGATCAGGTCGATGCGGGACTTGGCGTCGAGTTCCGACTGGGGCAATGGAATGTTAGTGGGGGTGATCTGCGCGTAACGCCGGTCGATTTGCCCGTCAGCAGTGACTTTGCCCTTGCCGCTGGTATCGATGGTGACGACCTGAGCCGAGGACGAAGCGGCTGCCAGCAAGGCTGTAAGCGCACAGGAGATTGAAACCTGCCGGAAGTGCTGGTTACGGCTGGCATTTGCGATCATTCGGGGAGCTGGGCTGAACTCCCTGGGACGGAATGTCCGATTCATGGAAGCCTCCCATGCGCACCAACAACATTGAGCAAAAGATAGCCCCGCCAGGGGAGAAAAAGCAAGTTCGCGATGGAACTCTTCTCTCATAGAGCGGCCTGGAAGATTCAGATGCGCATTTGGGGGAACAGGTGCTTCGGTGTGCCGATCATTCTCCAGAACGGTCGCGGGGCGGGAT
>DASRLI010000224.1:0-41347 GCA_035648535.1 Occallatibacter sp.
GTATCGAGCGTTGCTTCAGCAAACTCAAGTGCTTTCGCAGATTCGCCACGCGCTACGAAAAATCCAAAGCCTCCTTCAAAGCCCTCGTCGCGCTCGCCTGCGCGTGGATGCACCTGAAACTATATGTCGATACGGCCTAGCCTGAAAATGGTTGCCGGGAGATCGCCGTCCCAGCGGTCAAGCCTTAACCCATCGCGCTGATCTGGCCTTCAATCTGGGCCAGGGCGGCCTCCAGAGCGGCGCGGCGGGCCGGATGCGATGTCTTCTGCGAAAGAATATTCTCACGTTGCAGGTTCAGAGCCTGTTTCTCGCGCTCACGCACGGCGTGGTGCTGCGCTTTGATGCGCCTCGCGTCTTCACTCTCAAACTTGTCGCGGGAGTCTACTTCCGCTTGCTGCACGGCTTTAGCCATCTGCTCCTCCACGGATTTACTTTCCCATCCACGAGCCATATCTTCATTCTACGAGTGTTTTTTGCGTTGCGTCCCGCTGGCTGAAGATCGCCGCCCGGAATAAGTCGGAGGATTGTCCCATGCGAGCCTGGCAGATTTCTTCCTTTGGCATTGATTCTTTGGAGTTTGTGGATAGGCCTACCCTTGTTCCCGGCCCCGGTGAAGTGCTCATCGCAGTTCGTGCGATTTCCTTTAATTATCGCGATCTGCTCATGGTCACGGGAAGATACAACCCCAAATTGAGGCTGCCGCGCGTTCCTTGCTCTGACGGAGCGGGTGAAGTGGTGGCCGTCGGTGAAGGCGTAACGGCATGGAAGCCCGGCGACCGCGTGGCGGGAATCTTCATGCAGAACTGGCTGGACGGAACCCTCACGCCGCCGCGAGCCAAAGGCGCCCTGGGCGGCGACATCGACGGAATGCTCACCGAAAACGTGGTTCTGAGGGAGACCAGCCTGGTGCCGATTCCGGAGCATCTGAGCTTCCAGGAGGCGGCGACGCTGCCCTGCGCAGCCGTGACCGCGTGGAATGCGCTGGCCGCCGGGAATCTGAAGCCAGGCGGCACGGTGCTCATTCAGGGCACCGGCGGCGTATCGATCTTTGCGCTTCAGTTTGCGCGGATCATGGGCTTGCGTGTGTTGGGCATCTCAAGCAGTTACGAGAAGCTGCAGCGAGCCATCGGAATGGGGCTGGATATTGGGCTGAACTACCGCGACCACCCCGACTGGGAGCGCTGGGTGTCCGATCAGACCGGCGGCGAAGGCGTTGACCTGGTGGTCGAAGTCGGCGGAATCGGTACGCTGCCGCGCTCGCTGAAGGCGGTTCGAATCGGGGGCACGGTGGCACAGGTCGGCGTGCTCTCAGAAGTTGCCGAGCCATTTTCTATCTCAACCATCCTGCACAAAATGGTGCGCATTCACGGAATCTACGTCGGGTCGCGCCGGGACTTTGTAGAGATGAACAAGGCGATCTCACTGGCGCAACTGAGGCCGGTCGGTGAGGAATTTCCCTGGACCCAGGCGCGCGAGGTTCTGCACCGGATGGAAGAAGGAAGCCACTTTGGAAAACTGGTGCTGACGGTAGCCTGAAGATGCTTGAGACACCGTTCGTAGC
The DNA here is from genome assembly GCA_035648535.1 of Occallatibacter sp. GTDB lineage: Bacteria > Acidobacteriota > Terriglobia > Terriglobales > Acidobacteriaceae > Telmatobacter. The sequence continues at coordinate 1,562 of DASRLI010000224.1, forward strand.
CCGTCAATCTCCACTCAATACAACGGCGAGGTGCCACCGTTGGCGGCAGCACCTCGTAACAAACCCCGTTAGCTGTAGCCGAGCACAGGGTGTGGAATGTACTGAGCCTCGAGCGCGGCGACCTCTTCCGGCGACAACTTCACAGTCAGTGCTGCGGCCGCGTCCTCAAGATGATTCGGCTTGCTGGCGCCGACGATCGGAGAGGTGACTCCGGGTCTGGAGAGAAGCCAGGCAAGGGCTAGCTGCGCACGCGGAATTCCGCGCTGCTCGGCGAGATTGCCAAGCGCATCCACAACCTTGTGGTCGGCTTCTTCCGTCTTCGCATACATCGCGTTCCCGAAAACATCGCTTTCAACGCGCTTGGTCGTCTCACTCTGCCAGGGACGTGTGAGACGGCCGCGCGCCAGTGGACTCCACGGAATGACGGCGATGCCTTCAGACCTGCACAGCCCCATCATCTCGCGCTCCTCTTCGCGATAGAGAAGGTTGTAGTGGTTCTGCATCGTGACGAACCGCGTCCATCCGTTGAGCCGCGAGAGATAGAGTGCCTTGGCGAATTGCCATGCATACATCGACGAAGCGCCAATGTAGCGGACCTTGCCGGCTTTGACCGCATCGTGGAGAGCTTCGAGGGTTTCTTCGATGGGAGTTTCGTAGTCCCAGCGATGCGTCTGGTAAAGGTCGATGTAGTCGGTCTGGAGGCGCAGCAAGCTCTGATCCAATTCAAAGAGGATGGCTTTACGCGAGAGGCCGCGGCCGTTTGACTCATCGCGCATGGCGCTGCAGACCTTGGTAGCCAGCACGATGGACTCGCGGCGGATGTTGTTCTGTTTCAGGAAGCGGCCAATCACAACTTCGCTGTCGCCGCCGGAGTAGACATTGGCCGTATCCCAGAAACTGATGCCGAGGTCGAGAGCCTGGCGGAAGAAAGGTTCGCTATCGGCTTCGTTGAGTGCCCATGGTTGGCGACCCGGCAGCAGTTTGCCGGTGGCCGGAGAACCGTAGGTCATGCAGCCAAGGCAGATACGCGAAACTTTAAGTCCAGTGTTGCCTAGATTGATGTAGTCCATTTGTGCTCCTGAGACAAGTTTAATGCCGTAGGCTGGGGCGCTAATCTGGAGGAAATACATGCCATTCTTGATCGCTCCGGGAGAACGTCGACGATTATGAAACGAGAAGTACTGACGGAGTGCGACCATTCGTGGCTGCGATCATTGATTAAAACGAATCGCGGGGAGGCAGGGCCTGCCTCTTTCGTAACCCTCTTTCGTAACCCCTTTGTTTGGTGTCGGAAGCAACATTTGCGGGGTAGCATAGGTCTAACATAAGAAAGTAGCGGGCGTAAAAGCAGCGCGAGACGAAAACAGCAAAAGGGAAGGCGCTGGGAGTTTGCTCGAAATTCCACACTACACGACGGGCCGGCGGCAGCGCGCATTGAACAGCGAGCGCGCAAAGCTGCGGGTTGCCCGCCAGTGGGCAATGATTTTCCGGGTGCTGGCCTTCGCGATGATTCCGGCGCTCTGTTTGCTGGCGGGATGCGGAGGCGGAACTGTGGCCGCCAACCCGTCGAACGGAACCTTCTCCATCACTCCTGGTACCGCGTCAATCGACACCAATTGCACCGGCTGCAATGCCACCAACTCAGCGGGTGCATCAGTCGAGCAGTTTACGGCAAAGCTTGCCAATGGCGGCGCGGCTACCGTTACCTGGAAGGTCAGCGGTGGGGACACGAATAGCGGCGCGGGCACCATTACCTCAGGCGGCCTGTATACGCCGCCCAGCTACCTCACCGCAGACAGCGTCTCGGTGATGGTCACCGCCGCCATGGACACCAGCACCACGGCGACTGCGGTGATCACTTTGACGCCGGGCTTCCTGCAGCCGTTGACTCCGGAGAACGCGGCACTCGGCACGAACGCCACCTTGAAGATTACCGGCTACCTGGCCGAAGCGGGCGGCCACTTGGGCATCACCTATGCGCTGTCGAGCACGGTGAGCGGCTCCAGCGGCGGTCAGGGTTCGCTGGGTACTACCAACTGCACACGCAGCGCTTCAACTTTCACATACTGCACAGTCATCTACACGGCGCCGGCCGCGATTTCTGCCACTAGTCCCACGTGGGTTGTGGCCACGGTGGGCAGTTCAACATCGCGGACGACAAGCGAACTTCTGCTGAACATTGCGGGCGTAACCAGCGATCCATCCACTCACGAGACGAAGCTTGCGTCGCCGGCCGCACTGGGCAGCTCGGGCGGCAACAACAACGACTACGACACCTCCGGCAACCAGATTGTCGATTGCTGCGGCGGCACACTAGGCTCGCTGATTCAGAACAGCAGTGGAACGCAATTCCTGCTCAGCAACAATCACGTCCTCGCGCGCAGCGATCAGGCGAAGGTGGGCGAATCCATCGTGCAGCCGGGACTGATCGACGATAACTGCACGCCTAACACGCAAGGCGGCACGGAGACACCGGTGGGTACGCTGACCAACTGGTTGCCGCTCAGCTCGAGTTCAACCAATGCCGACGCCGCAATTGCGGCCGTGAACGCGGGAGCGGTAAGCACGACAGGCAACATTCTGGAATTGGGAGCTCTACAATCCAACGGCACCCTGGCCGCCGCTCCTCCGGGTATCTCATCAACGGCAGGCAAGGGCGAGAACCCGTCTCTCAATATGATCGTGGCCAAGAGCGGCAGGACCACGGGGCTCACCTGCGCCGCCGTCTCAGCACTCAGCCTGACCGTGAGCGTGGATTACTTCACCGACTGCGCGGAGACCAAGCCCTACCTGACCAAGGTCTTTACCAATCAGATCGGCATTAGCGGCAACCAGTTCAGCGATGCGGGAGACTCCGGGTCGCTGGTTGTTGACAGCACCAACGCTGAGCCAGTGGGACTCTTCTTTGCGGGCGGAGCAAACCAGTCCGGCGTGAGCGAGGGAGTGGCGAACCCGGTTTCTGAAGTGCTGAGCGAGTTGGGCTCCCAAGTGGGCAACACTTCGTTTACTTTCGTGGGCACAACCGACCACCCCGTGAGTTGCCTCAACTACGGAAACAGCACGGTCAAGTCGGCGCAGGCGCGCCCGCTCACCGACGCTGAGACTGTGCGGGCTCAGCAAGGGCTGGGGCAGGCGCGGATGCTTGTCAATCCGGCAAATGGAATTCTTGGTGTCGCAACCGGCAAGAGCAGCGATTCCCCCGGCGAGAGCGCGGTCATTCTCTATGTGGACGAGAGCATGAACGTTACCGCGCCGGCCACTGTGGACGGCGTGCGCACCATTGTGATTCCAACGACGGCGCGGGCTGTGGCCTTTGGCTCTGCGCCCCAGACCGCTTTCGGTGCCACCGCCGTTTCCGCGTTGGCGGGCACTGTGATGAGCCAGGCCGTGGTGACCAAAAAGCAGATTGCCCAAAGCCTCATGCAGCAGAATCCCGCGTTCTTCGGTGTGGGCGTGGGCCAGAGCCTCGACAATCCGAAAGAAGCGGCGCTGGTCATCTATGTAGATCGCAGGAAAGTTCCCGCGCAATTGCCCGCAACCATTGACGGCATGCGCACGCGTTATGTGGTGATGGACCGCTTGCACGTGACGCGCTCGTACGCCACGCTCCTTCAGTCCAGGAGCCACTGCATGCCGCATCCGATGGCAGGGCGCCCGGGCCGCCTCAATCTCCTCGATCTGAACGCTCCGCAGAGTTTGAAGCTCTACTAATAGCGCACAGAGCTTCCCGCCCTTGCAACCAAATGGTTTCGCAAGCGCCCGGCCACCTGATCTTGCGGAATCTTTCTAGCCCACCACTCTCTCGTGCCCCAGCAGGCGGCGTACATACACTACCTGGCCTACGTGGTAGGTTTCGTGCATGGCGAGAAAACTCACCATCCCCCCGATTGTTCCATCAAAGCTGGGCGAGGGCTCTGGTGCAGGTGCGGCCATGGCTTCGCTGCGAGCCGCTTCAAGAGCCAGTGGAAAGATGGTAGAGAGTTCTTCCCATGCAAGAACAATCTCGTCTGCCTGGGGATATTTCACGGCATCGGTGGGCTTGGCTCCGCGCTCAAATTGCTGTAGCCACGGTGCTGTCCACGAGGTACCGAGAAGTTTGAGCGCTCTGGAGCGGGCCCACACCATGTGTCCCATTATCCAGAGTGCGGAGTTTGAGCATTCACCGGGGCGGGTCGACCATTGCTCGGTGTTGAGTCCTTCGATAGCCTTGGCAAGAAGCGCTTCATTGCGACGAAAGATCTGGGAAGCTGTAATTAACTCGGCAGCGATGGGCATCCTTGTACCCTCCTATTGGCCGGATCAGGTCTTTCTCACTTACACCTGCTAAATCAGATCATCATCGAGTCAGGGTGCATTTGTTGACGCGCAAATAGGATGGTGAAGAAGATTCTTGTGGAAAAAGAAAATTTAGAAGTCCACAAATGAATCGGTCAAAGCCCATCGCCGCCAACCGTCTTCGATCTTGCGGCAACCGGTTCGCGGCTTCCGGGCAAAGCAAAAGAGCGAAGCGGATTGCCCGCCTCGCTCTCCAATTTCAAATTGAAGCTGATATGCCCTTCCGCGTTATTCGACAGGGCGGGCCTTGCCGTTGCCCAACGATTCGTCAATGATTTTCTTGACCTTGCCTTCATTCTCCCTGGCGATCTGGCCCATCTGTGCGCCCAGCTTGCCCATCTCGCCGCCGAGCTTGCCCTGCTGCTCGCCAAACTTGCCCATCTCGCCGCCGATCGAGCCTTGCTGAGCACCGATCTTGCCCTGCAATGAGCCAAGCTCGCCCTGAATCCTGCCGATCTCTCTTTGCAAATCGCCCAGGTCCTTCTGGCTGATCGTTCCCCCCTGCTTCGCCTGCAAACTAGCGACGGCCGCATTCAGCTCAGCCATCTGCTTGGAGAGGTCGGGAGTAGGAACAGCGACATCGCGCATCTGCTTGCCGAGATCACGCTGCTGCTCCCCAAGTTCGCGCATCTGTTTTCCCAGGGCGCGCATCTGATCGCCGAGTTCGTCCATTGGCTTGTTCATGGCTTCGACCTGGGACACGATCGCGGGGTCATCAATGAAATACGATTTGACGTCATGGCGGAACCAGAGGAAGTGTCCATGCGCAACCTTGCGCGCCTTCTCGATCTCCTCAGAGCGGTCGCCGTCCCATTCGCCGTTGAAGCGGGGCTTGGATCCGGGATCGCCGACCAGGGCATACGGGTCGCCGCCGAAGGAAAAGTGCATGCCGCGGAACGAGTAAGCCTCTGCGCGCGCGGCGCCAATCTCTGCCGTAATCGCGGGGTCAATTCTGACGCGAATCGCGTCTCGTGGAATCCGCACAGAGATTTGCGGCATGGGCGCCATCGGTGCCATCGCCGGGGGTGCAGGAGGCGCGGATCCGATTGCGGGATTCGGAGCTACTGGCGCCATCGGAGCACGGCCTGAATCGGCGGCGCCAACAGGAGCCGAAGGTGGTGGAGCTGGCATGGCGTCGGATGCAGGTGCGGACTGCGGCGCGGCTTCCGGTGCCTGCGCAGCGGCCGGGGCGGGAACGGGCTCGGTCACCTGCTCCGCAGTGGACTGGCCCGCAGCTTGCACCGTTGGCTGAGCCAGCGCCGCGGGCGTCGGCGACGCCGCCGCTTCCACGCGGATAAGTGCGGCGGCGGTCAACAATGTTGCCGGGACAAGCAGAACGGCGAGCAGCGCACGGCGGCCGCCGGCGGCAAATGCCTGCCGGAAACTCGATTCGTTGAGCAGCCGTTCAATGCGCTGAGCCAGATGACTGGTGCGTGCCATAGCAACTCCTGCAAGGGTTGGGCGCGGGAGGGCCGCGAATTCAAGCAGCAGCTGGGCGTAGGAGGAGCGGCTGGCGGCTTCTTCAAGCCCCGCGCGGTCGCTGATGGCTTCACCCAGTTCAGACAGTTTGCGTTTGAGCCACCATCCCAGTGGACTGAACCAGAAAAGGGAGGCGTAGAGTCCGGCGAGAAGTTGCAGGTAGAAGTCGCCTTGACGAATGTGCGAGCGCTCGTGTGCCAGAACGATGCGCAGCTTTTCCTCATCCCACTCGCTGTAGTCGGCAGGCAACACAATCCCCGAGCCGATGTTCACCGGCGCTGCAACACGCGTGCTCGAACGCAGGCGCACGCCGCTTGCCCGATCGGATTCACGCGGCGTTGACACCGGCTCGGCTGTCACCCATAGCCTGACCGCCGACGCGAGGCCAAAGAGGAGGCGCAGCAGCAACGCCGCAGAAACTCCGAGATACGCAACCCATCCAACCGCTGCCAGACGGAATGGCGCAGGATTTGTTGTCCTTGCACTCGACATGTAAATTGGTGCCCGCTCCGTTGAAGAAGGAGCCAGTTCAATTGCGGAGCCTGCCGCAGGATTCAAGTCCGCATTGGAGATCGACGGCGCTGGGTAACGGTCTGGCACCCCAGCGATTCCCTGCGGTGTTGCGACGGAATGGCTCATCGAAGCGGAGTGCTCTGCAACTGCGATCTCCGCAACTGCTGGCACTGCAACTGCTGGTTCTGCAATTGCCGCTCCCGAACCAGCGGACTTCGCCTCCGGAATCTGGCTCGAGCCCAGCGCAGGAAGCCTGAGCGCTGCAGTTGCCGGCAGTACTTGCCAGTGCGGCATCAGCGGCATGGCTAGAGTGGCAACCAGAACCAGGCCCCACGCCGCTTTCTGCACCAGCACATTGCCCACACGCAACAGGCGCAGCCCGGCCCAGACCGCAATCGCCGCGAGCAGCGCCCGCAAGGCAGCTTCAAGCAAGAGGGGAACGAGGGCTGAGATCATGGCTTCTCCTTGATTCTTGAGGCAGAGTGCCTTTTCAAGGCAGCAGCAGCCGCTGGCGGCGGAGCAGTCTTTTGCGCCACGGCGATGCGGTCGGCCAGCCGCTGCAACTCGGCGCGGTCCAGGACTTTGGAGTCCACCATGCCCACCAGCAACGCCTCAACCGACCCCTCGCAAAACCAGTCCACGATGCGTTTGACGGCGCGCCCGGCCACTCGCTGACGGGTCTCCGCCGGCCGATAAAGAAAGGTGCGGTTCTCAACCGAATGCGCGACGTAGCCCTTCTCCTCCAGCCGCCGCAGCACAGTGCGAATCGTGGAGTCCTTGAGCGGACGCCCAAGTTCTTCGCGAACCTGCTCGGCGGTAACGTCGCCCACGCGCCACACAATCAGCAGAATGCTTCGTTCCAGCTCGCCCAACTCCGCCGGATCATGATCGAAAGTAGTGTTACTCGTCATAGTGTTACCCACTGTAGCACATAAAATACGTGAACAGTCAAGACTCGCGAGAAATATTTTTTTGCGGAGTTTTATCCGGCGCCGTTCGCCGACGCTTCAGAGGCGGCCATCAGGTTGGGGTCGTCGGGGATATAGAACTGAATCACAGTGCCGGAGCTCTTGCCCGGAATTGTGGTGCGGCTCCGCAGGTGAATCAGCCCGTGGTGTTTGTTAATGATTTCCAGGCTGATCCAGAGACCGAGACCGGTTCCGGTCACTTCCTTGGTTGTAAAAAAGGCCTCGAAGGCGCGTTTGCACACCTCCGGCTCCATGCCCGCGCCGGTGTCCGCAGCCGTGAATCGAACTCCTGTCTGGAGAGGGTCCTTCCAATTGTGAGAGCGTCGCGCGCGAACCACCAGCCGGCCGTCGGCCGCGGATGCGTCGATGGAATTGCCAACCAGGTTTGCAAAAACCTGGCGGATTTCCCCTGCAAAGCAAAACAGGTCCAGCTCTGGATCGTAGTCTCGTTCCACCTGGATGTTGAGTGCATGGAACCGGCCTTGATAAAGGCTCAGCACGGAATCCAGCAACTCGTTCATTTTGGAACGCGTCGGGAGTGTGGATTGGCGATAGAAACGGAGCGTCTGCTGCGTGATTTCGGCGATGCGGCGAACCTCGTACTCGGCCATGGTTACATAATTCAAGGCCGGGTCCTGGAGATCGCAGTAGTTGCGCAGTAGGAAAAGCAGGTTCGTAATAGCTTCGAGCGGATTGTTGATTTCGTGCGCGATTGAAGCAGCGAGGCGGCCGGTAACGGCGAGCTTTTCCGCCTTGCGCAGCGCCTCTTCACTGCGCTTTCGGTCGCTGGCGTCAAGCACGATCACGCCCGCCCAGCGAATCTGTTGCGGAGTAGTCCGCACCGGGTAAGCGCTCACCTGCCAGGTCCACGGACGCCCCAGCTTGCCGCCCTGGCCGCTGATCTCAAAGTTGCGCATCGGTTCCTGCTCCGCAAATACCCGCAGCACCGCGTTCTCAAGATGCTGGGCAGCAGGTAGGGGAAGCAATTCGGGGAGGGTACGGCCCAAGTGCCGGCTTAGCGAAACTCCAGTCAAATCGGCAAAGACCTGGTTAACGCGGGTAAACCGGCAGCCGCGATCAAAAAAGGCGAGTCCGATCGGCGCGTTGGCCAGCATTGAGTCCAAAAGCGAGAGGGTGTCGTTCAGCCCTGAGCGCTGCTCGGCTATGGACGCCACCATGCTGTTGAAGGCCTCGATGAGTTCGCCAATCTCGTTTGGCTCGCCCGCCGGCAGCGGAAAGTTGCCGCCGTCTTCCGGAGCGGTCATGAGGGCTCGGGTGCCGCGCTGCAATGTTGCCAGCGGTCGGTAGATCGAGCGCGCCATCAGCAAAACAAGCACGGCCGAAGCCAGAATCCAGATGATGGCGAAGATGGCGGTGTCGCGAAGAATATAACTGAGCTGTTCCCTTACCCATACCTTGTCGTACTCCACCCATGAGAAGCCGCGCAGGTCGGTACCGGTATAAATGGCCGCGGCGCTCTCCCATCGGTTGCCATCCAGGACGAAGAATCTTGGATCGTCGTGCCGAATGAAGGGAATTTGCGCCCTCTCTTCCGGTTCGAGCTTCACCTCGTCGGCCTCGCCCTTGCTGACGAACAGAACGTTGCCGGCCGGATCGGTGACCTTGGCCACTGATACCGTCGGCGCCTCGCCCATCATCTTCACCGAAAGGCCGACCCAGCCAGGCCGATTCTGGGCCAAGGCCTCACTGGACTGCATGGCAACAGAAGTGGCCTCGTACGAGAGCCGCGTCCTGGCCCGCATATAGCTTTCATTCGTCTGCTGGCGGATCAGCAGCACGGCAAACAGCCCAATCGAAAGCGATTCCAACAACAGCAAGCCCGCAAGCATCTGCAGTCGAATCGTGCGGGGCCACCAGCGCATGAGGGAATTGCCTGCCTTTCGAAAAGTTCGAGGGTCTCATCTTACCGGATCGGCTGCGGAGTCAGCCCTCAGATTCCAGCTTTATGCCTTCAGCTTAAATGCAAGCGCCGCGGCAATCTGTCGGCCGTGGAACCGGCCATTTTCAATGAAAATCTCGTTGGTTCGCGAGCCCGCCACAATCACCCCCGCAAGGTAGATCCCCGGCACGTTGCTCTCCAGCGTCTCCGCATTGCACACCGGGAGCTTGTCCGGCCCTTCGAAGCGCACGCCGAGACTTTCAAGGAACCTGAAGTCGGGATGATAGCCGGTCATGGCGAAGACAAAATCGTTGGCGAGCGTCTGCCGCCCCTCGGGGGTCTCAACGATCACCGCATCCGGTGTTATTTCCACCACGTCGGTGTCAAAGAACGCCTTGATCTCGCCATCTTTAATCCGGTTTTCAATGTCCGGCTTGATCCAGTACTTTACGTTCGGAGTAACCCCGGGCCCGCGGTAGATCAATGTCACGTGCGCGCCGCTGCGCCACAATTCCAACGCCGCAATCGCAGCGGAGTTCTTGCCGCCGATCACCGCGACATTCATCTCGAAATAAGGGTGAGGATCGACGTAATAGTGCTGAACCTTACTCAGGTTTTCCCCGGGAATGTTCATGAAATTTGGCAGGTCATAATACCCTGAAGAGATAACAAGCTTGCGGGCTTCGATAACCCCAGGGCGGCCGAAGCGGTCCTCCGTATGCACGGCAAACGCACCGTCCGCGCCCGTAACCCGCTTCACGCACTGGTACTGCCGAACGTCGAGTTTGTAGTACGCGGCCACCAGGCGGTAGTACTGCAGCGCTTCATCGCGAGAGGGCTTTGCATTGGGACTCGGAAAAGGAATCCCGCCGATCTCCAGCCGCTCCGAGGTAGTGAAGAAAGTCATGTGGGCCGGGTAGTGAAAGAGGGAGTTGCACAGGCAGCCCTTGTCGACCAGGACAGTCCGGAATCCAGCCTTCTGGGCTTCGATGGCGCAGGCCAGGCCCGTCGGCCCGGCGCCGACCACCAGCAGGTCAAAGGTGTCTTGTGAGGTAGCCGTGGGACTCGGCGTAACGTCGCTCATGGTTCTAGATTAGGGCATCTAGGCCGGTTTCAAAGGGTCGAGTCCAACGATAAACCAGATGAGTCCGGAATACGAGGCGCTGGTACATAACAAACGAGGAACCAGCGAAGGTCAGGATCCATTCACGTCAGCGTTCAGAATAACCTTGCTCTTTGAATGCGAATCCCTGAACCAGCTTGCATGCGGAGATATTCATCTCGGTCGTCCACGCGCCGGTGGAGATTTGGGATACGCCGCAGTTTTCCCTATTTCTTAAAGTATCTCCCTTGCATGTGTATCCCCTGCTTCGGCAACCGGCCGAAACTCTTGCAGTCAATGCTCTTACTGCGTGCTATGCTTGCCAACATGCTTTAAACCATCCCCGGAGGAAAAGTTCATGAAAGTGCGAATCGCTTCCCCAGCCACTCTGTGTCTATTGTTTGCAGGAATCACCCTCAGCCCGGCGCCCGCGGCCCTTGGGCAGCAGGATGCCGGCCAGGTTCACAGCCCCAGCAAATACCTTCGCATTGGCAATGTCGAGCTCAAGCCCGAACAGAGCGGCGCCTACGCAAAGATTGAGCGCGAAGAGGTCGAGGCCCAGCGCGCTGCCAATGCCCCGAACCACTACCTCACCTTGTCGTCCATTACCGGCGGCAGCCATGTTCTCTACATGCATGGCTTTGAATCCTTCGCCGACATGCAAAAGGACCACGCGGCAGCGATGGCCACGACGAAACTCCAGGACACGCTGAGGGCGGACAACGCCGAAGAGGGTCCGATGATCTCCGCGGTTCACAACAGCATCTACTCCTACGAGAAGGACCTCAGCCTCGGCGGTCCGATCGACCTCTCGAAGATGCGCTTCATGCGGACCATTCTCTTCCACGTCCGTTCAGGACACCGCCAGGAATGGGAGCATGTGGTCAAGCTCCTCATCAAGGAGTATCAATCGTCGATTCCCGAAGCGCGCTGGGCCATGTTCGAGAAGATGTACGGCCAGGGCAGCGACAATACCTTCCTCCTTGCAACCCCGATGGAATCTCTCGCGACGGTGGACGCGATGCACGACGACAAGAAATTCACCGAATCCGTGGGCCCGGACCAGCTGGAATTGCTCAGAAAAAGCCTGGATGCCACCATCGAATCTTCCGAGAGCGATCTGTTCGCCTTCAGCTCGGGAATGAGCTACGTGCCCGATTCATGGCTAACCCCTTCGCCTGACTTCTGGGGCAAAAAGTAAACAGCCTCACACCTCCATCTATGGATAAGAAGGCCCATTCCAACAAGGATGGGCCTTCTTCTTTGCCAAATCGAAATGGCCTCGCGGCGGGTGGCCCACCCTTAAGGTCGCCTCAGCACTCAGGGTGCCCCATCCTTCCGCAGTTTTATCGCGGAAGGGTGGGAGACCACGAACCTCAATCTTCGGTTTCCTGTTCCACGTGTTCGCGCTTTGCCTGAGTCACCGGCAATTCTTCCTCAATCCCATTTCTTGGTTACTGAAGGATTGGCGACCATGCAACCGAAACTCGCGAGTAGTTTGCGAGACGTCTGGATGTGGACCCTGGGATGTCCGCGACAATTGAACGCGCAAAGTCCGGCTTGCCAGCCACTTCCTGCCGGCGCCAGGACAATTCGGCGGTACACAATGCTTTGGCGACGCTAAACTGACTGTCTCACTATTGCGAAAGATCGGGGATTCCGCGATGAACCTGATTCAGATCGTCCGTGAAACGAAGAGTTCCAAACTGGCCCTGTGGAGCGTCATGTTTGCGATGGGCCTCTTCGTGCTCCTTTACAGCGAGATCGCCTTCCTGTCTCCGTCAGACCCTTCCCGCCCGCATTTTTACGCGATTCGCTGGTGGCTCGTGCCGCATCTCCTTTGCGGAATTACTGCGATGTTCTCCGGGCCGTTTCAATTCTCTACCCGCCTGCGAAAGCACAATCCACACCTTCATCGCACGCTGGGCAAGGTCTACGTGATCGCCGTCGTACTCGGGGCCTCCTTGGCCGCCTATATGGATCTGACCGTCGATATCGACCCGAACTGGATGGTCAATGCCGGCTTTCTCAGCCACCCATTGGCCTGGGGCCTGACTGCACTCATCGCCTACCGGACCGCCGTCACGCGCAGCTTCAATGTGCATCGTCAATGGATGATTCGTTCCTACCTCATCACCTTTACATCTATTCTGGTGCGCTTGCCCAATCCGATACGTGCCTGGAGAGAGATGAGTAATGCCAATTTCGCCATCGTCCTGCCCTTGCTGATCTTCCTCTGCTTTATCGGCGCAGACATTCCCCAGAACTGGCATGAAATCACTACCAGACGCACCGCGTAAAAGCGGGTCACCTGGGCGGGTGGCCCACCCTTAAGCTCGCCTCAGTACTGAGGGTGCCCCATCCTTCCGCAGTTTTATCGCGGAAGGGTGGGAAACCACGGACTTCAATCTTCCGCCTCCCGTTTACTCTGTGCATGCTATGCCTGAATTTCCGCCTATCCGGACAGAACCCAACCTGGAACAGGCAATGCCCGGATCAGCGCCGCGATTATTACGAAATCCAATTGGGTGTCACTTGCCTCTTAGTCCATCGCGGTAGGCCATCGCTTCGAGTTCCACGCGGATGGCGTCGGCGACGGGGACGACGGGGCGAGCTTCGAACGTGAAGGCAGGCAACATCGAACAGAACTTATGCACTTCGAGCGGATCGTCACATTCCATCAACATATACCCGCCCCAATCGCCGACGCGGATCACGAACGACTCGATTTTGAAATTGGCTGGTGCTTTCCAGGGCCCGAAGACCTCCAGGATTCGCTTCTGTGCATTTTCGTATTCGATGGGCGTGCCCTGCGGACGTTCGTTCCAAGTGATCATGTACTTCATGATTTCTCTCCTCTCTCGCATTTTTGTGACGATCCGCCCCGTCGCCTATAGAGATGACTTAGCAACTGGCCACGGGGAAGCGTGGGACAAGGATACTCTGGGCCGCCCGGATTGAAACAGCCCAAAACTTCGGTAAGTCCTGCTATGGCCAACAGGTCGGCCGTTGTTCCTTCCTCGGCGCTTGCTCCGGTCGGTTAACCGGCAAGCCGGACATTATGCATTCCCAGGTCGTCCGCCGCGGCGGACGAGATCGCGACCCCACGGGCAAAGACCTGCCCATGGGGACCCCGGACCTGTCCCCCCTTTTCTTGTTTGGAAATTGAGACGTGGGCCACCTGCCTTGTGCGCGCAACGGTGCGTCACGCAAAGTGAAAGCAGCGGCCCTAGTGTAAGGTGATGTCGTGGCGATCAACACCCTTCTCACAATCGGCCATTCAACTCGTCCCATGGATGAATTCATCAAAATACTGAAGGAGCACGGCGTCGAGGAAATCGTAGACGTCCGATCGATGCCGAAATCGCGCCACTGCCCGCAGTTCAATGCGGACTCTCTCGATGAGTCTCTCGGAAAAGCACACATCCGTTACACACACATCCAGAAGCTCGGCGGCCATCGACATAGCAGAAAAGACTCCATCAACCTCGGCTGGCGTAATGCTTCCTTCAGGGGATATGCGGATTACATGGCGACGCCGGAGTTTTCAGAAGGCCTGGATGCGCTGGCCCGGATTGCTCGTGCGAAGAAGACCGCAATCATGTGCGCCGAGGCGGTGCCGTGGAGATGCCACCGCTCGATGATCGCGGATGCAATGAGCGAAAAAGGATGGGAGGTTAGGGACATCCTGAGTTCCAAGCCCTCAACGGAACATCGATTAACACCCTTCCTCAGGGTGGCTGACGGGCAACTCACTTATCCGGCTTTGCCTGAAGAATAACCATGAAAGGGCATGGACGCTGACTTGAATCGGCAGCCGGAAACTCCAGGCGCTCCGGTCGGGATGCGCTCCTGATACCCGCGCACTCCACTACCCGGGTTGTATCCTGATATCGATAGAGGGAGCATTCATGACCGTCATTCGGCAGGAAGATTTTATTGCCAGCGTTGCTGGCGCGTTGCAGTACATCAGCTACTACCACCCGGTGGATTACATTACCAGCCTCGCAAAGGCTTATGAGAAGGAACAGTCGGCCGCGGCCAAGGACGCCATTGCGCAGATTCTCATCAACAGCCGCATGTGCGCCGAGGGACACAGGCCCATCTGCCAGGACACCGGGATTGTGAATGCATTTGTGAAGGTCGGAATGGACGTCCGCTTCGAAGCTGCGCCCGGCGAGGAGCCAAAGGACCTGCAGCAAATGGTGGATGAAGGCGTGCGGCGCGCTTATCTCGACCCGGACAACAAGTTGCGCGCGTCGCTCCAGGCCGACCCCGCCGGCAAGCGTATCAACACCAAAGACAATACGCCGGCGGTGGTGAATGTGGAGCTGGTCAAGGGCGACAAGGTCGACGTAACGGTCGCTGCAAAAGGCGGAGGCTCCGAGGCGAAGTCGAAGTTCGTGATGCTCGACCCTTCCGATTCCGTTGTCGAATGGGTGCTGAAAACCGTGCCGACCATGGGCGCGGGATGGTGCCCGCCGGGAATGCTGGGCATCGGGATCGGCGGCACGGCAGAAAAAGCGATGTTGCTGGCCAAGGAATCGCTGATGGACCCGATCGACATTCAGGACCTGATTGCCCGTGGGCCCAAAACTACAGCAGAGAATCTGCGCGTGGAACTCTACGACAAGGTAAATCGCCTGGGAATCGGCGCCCAGGGACTGGGTGGGCTGACAACGGTGCTGGATGTAAAAGTGCTGGACACACCCGCCCACGCCGCCAACCTGCCCGTGGCCATGATTCCCAACTGCGCGGCCACACGGCATGCGCACATCGTGCTCGACGGCTCGGGGCCGGTGTATCTCGATCCGCCGAATCTCGAGGACTGGCCGAAGCTCACATACGACGTCTCGGGAGCCTGGCGCGTAAATCTGGACACGGTGACCAAAGAGGAAGCCGCCACCTGGAAGCCCGGCGAAGTGCTGCTGCTGACCGGCAAGCTGCTTACCGGGCGCGACGCCGCGCACAAGCGCATGACCGACATGCTGAGCCGCGGCGAAAAACTGCCGGTGGATTTCCGCGGACGGTTCATCTACTACGTTGGCCCGGTGGATCCTGTCCGCGAAGAGGTTGTAGGGCCGGCGGGTCCAACGACAGCCACGCGCATGGACAAATTCACGCGCCAGATGCTGGCCGAAACAGGATTGCTGGGCATGGTCGGCAAGGCCGAGCGTGGCCCGGTGGCGATCGATGCCATTCGCGAGTTTGGCGCGGTGTACCTGATGGCGGTAGGCGGCGCGGCATACTTGGTGTCGAAAGCCATCTACGGTTCACGGCTCATGGCCTTTGGAGACCTGGGCATGGAAGCCATCTACGAATTCGACGTACGCGATATGCCCGTGACCGTGGCCGTCGACTCCAAAGGAACCAGCGTCCACCAGACAGGCCCCGCAGAGTGGCAGAAGAGGATTGCGGGTATACCGATTCTGCAATAAGACGGCCGCGTGCCGGGTGCCCCATGTCTCAATTTTGAGACCGGGGATTCAACCAAATTCAATGCACCACAATACTGCGTGCCCCATTCAAGCCGCGCCGTCTGCGGCTTGAGTGGGATAGCAACACAGCCGGGTACCCCAAGTCTCGTCCGCCACGGCGGAAGACCTGGGATCGTTACGATCCCAACGTCCAATCCACTCGCAACTCCACAGTCAACGTGGACGCGGAAAAATGATGTATTTTCAATGCCTTACGAAATCCTAATGCTCTTCTTGAGCATCTTCCGCAACATCGCGGTTCAATTAAAAGCAACCCTTCGACTCAATTCGCAACCTTGTGAGCAACCAAAACGTCAAATTCGGTCCGAAAAAGGGTTAACCCCTCGACGAAATGCAACCTTATAAGCGAACGTCTAGCGCTGTCGGCGAACCATCCAGACGAACATTCACACGCAGCCAAACCCTAATTTCTGATCAGGTTACCCCAGGCCAAAAAAACGAAGCCCCGGGGCCCCCCGAGGCTCCGGAAATTCTAGCTCTCAAGCGTGCGTCAGGTATCCCATGCCGGCGAGAACTCCGCGCATGTAGCCGAAGCTCTCAATCACGCCAGGCATCGGATTGTCGCCATGGATCTCGTATTCCAGATCCACGAAGCCCGGATACTTGATGTCGATCAGGGCCTGGAAAATATCGCGGATAGGCAGGATACCCTCGCCGACAGCGACCTGGCTCTCCTTGCTGGTGAAGTTGGCCAGATCCTTGATGTGCATGTCATAGAGGCGCGGCCCAGTTGCGTGAATAGCCTCGACCAGATTGGCGTTGGCGCGCGCTGCGTGGCCTACGTCAATGCAGAACCCAATGCGCGGATCCATGTCCTTGATAGCCTTCAGCACATCAAACGGCGACGGGAAAAACTTGTCCTCCGGCCCGTGATTGTGGATCGCAATCTTGACGTCGTATTCCTTGACAAACTTCTCAATCCACTTCAAAGATTCCGGCGTAGGATCGCCCGCGATGATGGTCTTGATGCCGGCCCGCTTGCAGTATTCGAACTTGCCGCGGATGTCGGTTTCATCCGCTGTTGGGAAGTAGATGGCTCCCGCGCCGTGAAGCTTGATGCCCGCGGCAGCGTAGTCCGCCAGCGCCTGCGCCTCAAGCGTTGGATCCATCGGCAGATGGTCTTTCGTGTCCTTCACGTTCAAGTCGGTGAGGTTCAGTTCCTTTAAATAGCCAAGCATCTGCGCGCGTGTAAAGTTCCGGAACGTGTAGCTGCAAATGCCCAGCTTGACCGGCGACGGCTTGCCGGAAACGGGCAGTGCTTCTGCGAAGGACGGCGTTGCGCTGGAGGCAACACATGCTGTCGCCATCAATGCGCCCGATTGAATGAAATTGCGGCGAGAAAAAGTATTCTTCATAACTGGGAGACTCCTCTTGTTCTCCTTGTGTCGGTTGCCTGATCAACGAGTTTCCTGAGCAGGCGCTTCAGTCCATCGCACTGGCGGATGCCCATGCAGTGAAAAGCCGCTCGACGAAAGCATACAACGGCAACCGGCAACAAGGCGGACTTTCGGTTCCCTGTTCCGAGCTTGATTGATGTTATTGTTTGCCGAAGCGGTAGACGATGCCGCCCGTGAATCCGAGGCTGTTCTGCATAGTCGAGCCGAAGCCGGTTGCAAAATACTCGGGCGACAGACGGAGACCGATGTTGGGGGTGACGTTAATCTCACCGATGACGGCGGCGCTGGCAGCGAAGGTATTCCCATCAGGATAAAGGCCAAGTGTTTTGGCGCCGAAGCCGTTGGTGTCCGCTGAAAAATTACCGTAGGCGTAGCCTGCCATCACGCGACCGGCGATAGAGTACTTGGGCTGTAGATAAAAGCGATAGGTAGGTCCGGCGAGCGCGTTGTACTCGCTGATGGACGGGCGGGTGATGTTGCTTGGATTCAGGCCTACGTAGGCCGTTCCGTAATAACCGCGGCCATCCACGCTAACGCCGAAGCGCTCGCTGAAGTAGCGCGTGAGGCCGGTGTCCCACGCGTAGAAGGTGAGGCGCTGCAGGGAGGGTCCTGGCTTGAAGCGCAGGTAGCCCATATTGGCAAACGTCTCATAGCGGTGAGAGTACGCGTCGTGGATTGCGGCCGCGCGACGCTGTTCGCGGCGGGCGCGGATGCGTGCTTGTACGCTTAATTGCTGAGGAGTTGCGGGAGCAGGTGGCTGCTGCGCTTGGCCCTGGCCTTGAGCCGGAGTATCGGTTGGAGGGATGCTGCTCGAGCTTTGGGCCAGAATGGCGGGCATGGCTGGCAATCCCAGCGCCAGCAAAAGGGCAAGACGACGAAAAGAACGCATCGGTATCGGGTTTCCTCCACGGGAGTACGAAAGCACACCACCGCAGGATGCAGTGCTTCCCCCATAAGGTATTAAAACACCTTGGGGGGAGGCTTGTGGGCTAACCAGCAGCCGATTGGACGAACGCCAGAGAGAATGGTCGCTGAAAAGCGATAGACGATGGCCTTGAGGTCGGTCTGCGGCGGTATCCAGCCGAAGCCGCAGGACCTGCCTTCGGCGGAAAACAAGTCCCGCGCAAACAAGGCGTGGGACTTGTCCAGTGTTTCTCGGGACTTGGGAAGATGAACAATTTGTAAGCGGAAAGTGTTGGCCAATGCTCTACGATGGAGGGCAGCGGAGGCCATCGAGAATATGGGTCGAATTCTTTTGGGCGTCATTCTGGGCATCGTGCTCGTTCCCGTTGCGGCGATGTTTTGGTTCCATTTCGGTCATCCACCGGTCGCGGTTGCAGACCCACCATTGCCGATGGAGCGGCAGATTTCGGGGATTCCACTACACGCACGGATCAACAGCGAAATGGTGAAGACACCGCCGATCCAGGCCGATGAAAACACCTTCGTGGCTGGTGCGCAGATCTATCGCGACCAGTGCGCGGCGTGCCACGGAGTCCACGGCAAGCCATCATCGTTTGGCGTGCACATGTTCCCCAGGGCGCCGCAGCTATGGGAGAAGCATCGTAACAGCAGTGTGGTAGGCGTGAGCGATGATCCGCCGGGCGCGACTTATTGGCGGGTGGTCAATGGGATTCGGCTTACCGGGATGCCAGCCTACAAAGACGTGCTGACCGAGACCGAAATGTGGCAGGTTACGCTGCTGTTGGCGAATGCGGATAAACCTCTGCCCCCGATGGCGCTGGATATTTTGCGTAGGCAGCCTGGGGCAACGGCTCCGGTGCCCTCTCCGGCTGCGGCAACTAAGAAGCCGTAGAATCAGAGCGGGGTTCGCCTCGATTATCCCGACTGCGGACGGAATGGAAAGGGACTAGCACGATGAGCGTTCTCGATGCGCTGCGCAAGGGGTTTGGCTATGTGCTGATGAGCATGGGCGTTTCCAGTCCGGCAAGGAAAAAGCCAGCCCCGAAGCCCGCGGCCAAACCGGACCCGAGAGCGAATTCTGGGTCGTAGAGCCCGGTTTCGGGGCAATCGTATGAAAGATCCTGGTTGCCTGCGCGTCGGCCCTACCTGACCAGTGAATGAGGTGGACTCATCGACACGGGGTTCCACAGCACTTCACTCTCTCAATCGCGAGAATGGACGATGCGCTCCCCGCATCATGGGCATCCTGCTACGCGGCGGCTATGTGCTGAATCAGGTTGTTCTGTTCTGCCTTCGATTCTGTGCCGATGGTGAAGGCGTCGAGAACGCCGGATCCGAGAGCAAAGCGAATGGCGTCGCCGGGTCGGTCGCGCAGATCGCCCTGTCCCAGAACCTTCATGCCGACGATGCCCTTGCCCTCTTCTTTCATTTGCTTCAATACGGAGATTACGGTCTCCGGATCCGCATCCATGTAACGGCCAATTGGGTTGAGGCGGGCGAGATCGACTTCGACCCAGGGAGAGGCGGCAGCCGCACGGAGAGCCTGGATGGTGTGGCAGGAACAGCCGTGGGCGCGGATGATGCCCTTCTCCTTCGCCTCAGAGAGCACATCCATGACTCCGCTGTAGCGGGTAGTCCAGTCGGCTTCCGTCACCACATGGACGAGCACGATATCGATCATGTCGACGCCGAGCTCCTTGCGGAAGCGGTCCAGGTCGGCGCGAACGCCGGCAGGGGTGCGGTTGTCTGTCTTGGTCAGCACGGTGACCTTGTCGCGCGGAAGCTGCTTGAGCGCCGCGGCAACGTACGGATGGCTTCCGTAGGAGTCCGCAGCGTCGAAGAAACGCAAGCCGTTCTCGTGGTAGCCGTTGAGCAGGATGCTCACAAAAGCGTCCATGCCCAGGCGGGTCTGGTTCGAACCGCCGTGGCCGCCGATGGTTCCCGTGCCCATGGCCAGGCGGCTGGTGCGAATGCCAGTGTGGCCGAGGACGACTTCATCCTGAGCTTTGAACTTATGCGGAAGAGGGTCGGCATCGATCCATGGAGGAAGCGGGTTTGCCGCGTGTGCGCTGACGGTAGACGAGAGCCACGCGGCTCCCACAGCCTGGGCCGATTTGCGAAGAAATTCTCTGCGTTGCATGCGTGCTCTCCTTGCTCTTACCATACACACGCTCCTGCCGCTGGGAAATGGCATCTTTTGCGGGCAAGCGGCATGGGCAGGTTGGAAACGCGGCCGGCCTTCAGAACTGCGGTGTCGGCATACGGTTCCCGAGGGCCGCCCCGTACAATGGAAAAGGAAGGTTTACCCACCTAACTGATGGCGGACGCAGAGCAAACAAAACCCCCTAAGCCAGGCTCCAAGGGGCCAGCCCGGAAACAGGACGAAGACCCGGTAGGAAAGGTCTACGACTCGCGGCTTGTGCGGCGGCTCGCCCGTTACGTACGGCCATACTGGGTGCAGGCGACCATCTCATCTCTTTCGGTCTCGCTCAAATCTGTGTGCGATGTGACCGGACCCATCATGGTGATGATGGCCATCGACCGCTATCTTTCTCCAAACCTGAAGAGCGAAGACGCCAGCAGCGCGCTGGCTCACTGGCTGGCCACCAATAGTCCGCTGGCGCGGTTGCTGCCAGCCGATCCCAACCGAGGCATTTCAATCCTTGCGGCTCTCTATCTGGGAGCGCTGCTGGCCGCGTATCTGTTCGCGTTCGTGCAGACGTACCTGATGCAATGGATGGGCCAGAAGATCATGTTCGATCTGCGTCGCGATATTTTTCGCCACATGCAGCGGATGCATATAGGGTTCTTCGACGTAAACGCGGTAGGGCGCCTGGTGACTCGTCTGACGTCTGACGTGGACGCGGTCAATGACATGTTCACGGACGGCATTCTGGCCATTGTGAACGACTTCTTCATGCTGACGGTGATGGCTGCGGTGATGCTGAGCATCAACTGGTGGCTGGCACTGCTGGCGTTTGCGGTCCTACCCCTCATTCTGATTGTGACTCGATTGTTCCGCGACCATGTGCGGGAGAGCTACCGGCGGGTGCGAGCCGCGATTGCGCGCATCAACAGCTTTACCCAGGAACATATTTCGGGAATGAGCGTGGTGCAGTTGTTCAACCGGGAGCAGCGCGCATTCCAGGACTTTGAAACCGTCAACCGGCTGCACATGATCGCATTCAAGGACACGATCTTTGCCTATGCGCTCTACTATCCCGCGGTGGAACTACTTTCTTCGGTGGCGATTGCACTGGTGGTGTGGCGCGGCGGGTTCAGCGTGCTGGGTCACGGGGTAGTCACGATCGGCGTGCTGGCGATGTTTATCCAATACTCGCAGCGATTCTGGCGGCCGATTCAGGATTTGAGCGACAAGTACAACATCCTGCAGGCGGCCATGGCCGCATGCGAGCGAATTTTCAAACTGCTGGATACGCAGCCGGAGATTGTGAGCCCGGCGAACCCGGTGGAGGGTGACGGAAGCAACAGAATTGAATTCCTGCACGTGTGGTTTACGTATCAAAAACTGAGCGAGACGCAGCAGGCGGCAGTGACAGCGGCTGCGGCTTTGGATTCTCCTGCGGCGAAGTTGGCAGCGCTCAACGGGATCGACGGGATCGAGTGGATTCTGCGGGACGTGACCTTCACCGTTGAGCCGGGGCAGACGGTGGCGATTGTGGGCCATACCGGAGCAGGGAAGACGACACTCACCAGCTTGATGATGCGCTTCTACGACGTGACGGCGGGGCAGATTCTTCTTGACGGTGTAGACCTGCGCGCGCAAGACCTGACCGCGCTGCGGAAGCACTTTGCAGTGGTGTTACAGGATCCGTTTTTGTTTGCCGGCACATTGGCAGATAATATCCGCTTTGGCGACGATGCCATTACCGACGAGAGACTACGGCAGGCAGCGAGTGACGTTAACGTGCTGGACTTCATCGAGAGTTTGCCTGGGGGCTTCAAGGAGCCGGTGCGGGAGCGGGGTAAT
Organism: Occallatibacter sp.; assembly: GCA_035648535.1. Taxonomy (GTDB): domain Bacteria; phylum Acidobacteriota; class Terriglobia; order Terriglobales; family Acidobacteriaceae; genus Telmatobacter. Next base: position 23,669 of record DASRLI010000224.1, read on the forward strand.
TCCCTCTCGACGGGACAAAAGCAACTAATCAACTTTGCGCGGGCGTTGGCCTACAATCCGCGCATCCTGATTCTGGACGAGGCGACTTCCAGCGTAGACACCGATACGGAACTGCGCATTCGCGGAGCACTTGAACGAATGGTTGAGGGGCGGACCAGTGTACTCATTGCGCACCGGCTCTCGACCGTGCAACGGGCGGAGACGATCCTGGTGATGCACAAGGGGCAGCTCCGTGAAATGGGCTCGCACCAGGAACTGCTGGCCGAGCGCGGGCTCTACTGGAAGCTGTACCAGTTGCAATACAAGGACCAGGAAACTGGGATCAGGGATCAAGGGTCAGGGATCAGCCGCCAGCCCTCGGCAATCCCCGGGTAATTCGCCGGCCACGGCAGGATGGCAATTATGTGCGCGCATCGCGCTTGTGCGCTGTGACTGCCGGGTTACCGCGTTTGCAATATCGCCGATTTGCGAATGGAATCTCTGAGACCGATGGGCAATCACCTTTTGAGAGCGAAGGGTTCCGCGTGATATAGTCCATCCCAAATCAGCCACAGGTGGTTTTTGTGGTCTGGACGATCATTTTGATCGTCCAGCGCGACGAGTTGCGTTGATTGAACAATCCGGAACTGGCAACGTCAACCGTGATATTTGAGATCCATCACCGGTAACAAAGCGCATTGGGCGTAAAAGATCGAAATCGCGAGGCCCGAGTTTCGTGTTTTTATGAAGCCGGACAAATAACCGAGCCGAACTGCTCGATCAATTGGAGATATGGTATGAAAGCAAGAACTCTATTTCTATTCGCAATTTTAAGCGCATTGGTTTTGGGGCCGAGCACAAACTCAGCGCAGGCAGTTCCAGCGGGGGCGGCGGCGGATGTTCCTACGATCCTCGATGTGGTGGCGACGGATAAGGCGGACAGGCCGGTCGCGGGCCTGCAAGCTGAGGATTTCAAGGTGCTCGACAACAAGCAACAGCGCAGCGTTATTAGCTTGCGCGGGGTGGCGGGAGAAAGCGCTCAGGCCGATCCTCCGATACAGGCCTTTTTGCTGGTGGATATCGTCAACTCTCCCTTTGATACGATGGCCACCGAACGCAAGAATATTGAAGATTATCTGCGGCAAAGCGGCGGACATCTCCCCGTTCCCACGTCATTTGTGTTCCTGACCGACACGGAATTGAAGTACCAGGGACAACCCACGCGGGACGCGAATGTATTGCTGGATAACCTGGAGAAGAATCCTCCTCCGCAGCGCTCAGCTCAGCCGCAGGCAGGCTTTCAGGAATGGGTGCAGATGCGCGAGAAGTCACTCCAGGCGTTGAACGGACTCGCGCTAAAGCTGAGGGATGAGCCGGGACGGAAGCTGGTGATCTGGATCAGCCCGGGGTGGCAGGCATTTTCGAATGTGAGCGATCAAAAGTCACCCAAGGAACTTGAGGGACTGTTTAACTATATAGTCGGCATTTCGACAGTACTGCGCGAAGCGCGCGTCACGCTGTACAGCGTTGACCCATACGGAGCGTCGCGAGACCTGGCGATGGCAGGGAACACCTACTACCAGGAGTACATGAAGGGCGTGCTTTCTCCTAAACAGGCGAATAACGGCGATCTAATGCTCCAGGTGATTGCCACGCAAACGGGCGGGAAGGTGCTGTACGGGAGCAACAATATCGCCAAGATGATCGACCAATGCTTTGCGGACGCGCAGGCGTTCTACGTGCTCACCTTCAATGCGCCTCACGCCACGCATCCGAATGAATATAACGGGATTCAGGTGCAGGTGAACAAGCCGGGATTGAAGGTGCGCGCGCCCACCGGATTCTACGCACAACCGTAGAGCTTGATTCAGGCTTTTCGAGCTGAAAAGGGCCACTCCGCTGATTCGGAGTGGCCCTTGGATTTTGTGCTGTGAAAGTGGTCGGTTACTTGGCTGCGACCAGCGGGCGTGTGGCCAGCGTACCGTCCTTGTAGCCCTTGGCTATCTCGGTGATGGCGACGGGGCTGTAGTCGTGGGCGTGGCCAGCCTGGCCGAACTGCGTCATGCGAAGGGCGACGACCTTCTGCATGGCTTCGCGTGCGGGCTTCATGTAGTCGCGAGGATCGAACTTCTCGGGCTGTGTCCAGAGCACCTTGCGGATAGCGCCGGTAATGGCGAGACGGTTGTCCGTGTCGACATTGACCTTGCGAACGCCGTTGCGAATGCCGAGCTGAATCTCCTCGACCGGCACTCCCCAGGTTTCCTTGAGCTTGCCGCCGTACTCGTTGATGATGTCCTGCAAGTCCTTGGGCACCGAGGAGCTGCCGTGCATGACGAGGTGTGTGTTGGGCAGGCGCTTGTGGATGGCGATCAGGACGTCCATCTTGAGGACGGAGCCGTCGGGCTTCTTGGTGAACTTGTAAGCGCCATGGCTGGTGCCGATGGCGATTGCGAGGGCGTCGACGCCGGTAAGCTCGGCGAACTCGACAGCCTGGTCGGGATCGGTGATGTGGTCCAAACCAGACCCACCTGCTCCGTGGCCGTCTTCAACGCCGCCCAGCACGCCGATTTCACCTTCCACCGTGACGCCGCGCTCGTGGGCGAAGTCGACCACTTGCTTGGTGACGGCGACATTTTCTTCAAACGTGGATGGGGTCTTGCCGTCGGCCTTGAGAGAGCCGTCCATCATCACCGAGGTGAAACCCAGTTCGATGGCGCTTTTGCAGGTCTCAAAGCTGTTGCCGTGGTCCTGATGCATGGCGATTGGGATGTCGGGATAGAGTTCGCTGGCTGCCAGGATGAGGTGAAAGAGGTAACGGTCCTGCGCAAACTGGCGGGCGCCGCGGCTGGCCTGGATGATGACCGGCGACTGAGTTTCCTTCGCGGCCTCCATGATGGCCTGAATCTGTTCCATATCGTTGACGTTGAAAGCGCCGACGCCGTAACCGCCCTTGGCGGCCTCGTCGAGGAGCTGACGCATGGAGACTAGAGGCATAGGAATTCTCCTTTTTGGGTTGGCTCCAATTGCCTGTGCGCGGGCTCCGAAAGTTCAGGAGGACGGACTGCCGGGCTGCAGGAGCTGCAATCATCCTTATCGTAGCAGAGGTGCACAAGGAAAAAGTGTGCCAGAGAGCACAAGCGGATACGGCTCAGGGCCCGGGTTCCGAGATGGGGCTTTCCCGATCTGGGGCCCTTCGGCTTCCCCTTGCGCAGGCTAAAGGCACCAGGCGGCGGGTGCGCAAAGCTGCTTCGATATGGAATAATCTGCCGGTGAACCCCGCAGCTGTAACTGCTCATGACTGGTACCTGCTGGCCTGCGTGGCCGGCACGGTGCTGCTGCTTTTGTTGCTGGTAGCAAAGCTCAAACTCCACGCGGCGCTAGGGTTGTCGATCGCGGCGATGGGGCTGGGCATTGCGGCGGGAATGCCGCTGAAGCAGGTCCCCCTGTCGTTTACCGCGGGCGTGGGGAACATGATGGGGCACATCGCGATCATCCTGGGGATGGGGTCGATTCTGGGGCAACTGCTGGCCTCGTCCGGCGGAGCGGCTTCATTGAGCAGGACATTGGTAGAAGGATGCGGCCCGAAAGGACTGCCGTGGGCGCTCCTGGGACTGAGCCTGCTGGTGGGCATGCCAGTGTTTTTCGAAGTAGGGCTGGTGCTGTTATTCCCGATTGTTGTTGAGGCTGCTCGGCGCAGCGGGCGGCCACCGGTCCTTGTGGGGTTGCCGGTCCTGGCGGGGCTCTCGATTACGCATGGTCTGATTCCGCCACATCCGTCGGCGCTGCTGGCGGCTACGATGTTTCACGCCGACCTGGGCCGGGTAATTTTGTGGGGGATGCTGGCGGGAGCGCCGGCGGCAGCGCTGGCCGGGCCGGTTGTGGGTTGGGTGCTGATTCCGCGCTGGGAGCGGCGTCAGGCAAAGTTGGCGGCAGCCGGTAAGGCAGAAGGCCTGCCCATAGTGGAACTGGTGCCCGAGAAGTCGGATGCCCGGATCGCTGCGGTTCCGGCGGCGGGGGCAGTGCGTGCGCTGGTGGCAATTCTTCTGCCGATTGCCCTGATTTTTGTAGGCAGTTGGGCCGACGCCGTCACCGCGCCGGGAGGGATTCCTAACCAGATCATGCATATGCTGGGTTACCCGGATGTCGCCCTGCTGATTGCGGTGCTGGTGGCGCTGGTCACCTTGGGAAGCCGGATTCCGAGGGAGACGCATCACGGGCCGGACATGCTGCGGAAGCTGACGGCGGATTCGTTTGTGCCGATTGCCGGGGTGCTGGTAATTCTGTCGGCGGCCGGGGGGCTTAGCGGGGTTCTGCGGGACTCGGGTGCGGCGCAGGCGACAGTGGGGCTGGCGCTGGGAGCGCACATGCCGCCGCTGGTGCTGGCCTGGGCGCTTGCCGCGCTTGTACGCGTGTGTATGGGCTCATCGACTGTGGCGATGGCGGTGGCTTCCGGGGTATTGGCGCCGGTGGCCGGACAAATGGGAGTCCGGCCGGAGATGCTCGTGCTGGCCACTGGATGCGGGTCGCTGCTGCTTTCGCACGTGAACGACTCGGGGTTCTGGCTGGTGGGAGCATTGTTCAAGCTGGACGTAAAGGGAACGCTGGCCACCTGGTCAGTCGTCGAGACAGTGCTGTCGGTGAGCGGGCTGGGAATTACGCTGCTGCTGGCTGCGGTGCTGCATTAAGACGGCATGCAGCTGACAGCTCATGCATGACGGTTGACTCAAGGTGGTCGGAAGCACTGCACAGTTGATGTTCATCCTGTTCCGCGCTTGAAATGGTGACGCTGCGTCCAAAATGGGGTACTGACTATTCCTGCTCAAGAGTGAATGGCCACGCAGCTCTGTTCATTTTCATGGAGTAGGCTTTGCAGGTGCTGTGGTTGTTGTTACTGGTGGCTTGGGCGACGGCTTGGCGGCCGGCTTGTTGGTTTTCTTTGTCGTCCGATGCGGAGCTGGCGGCACACATGGGAGCGCTGCTGGGGCTGGCACGACAGGGCTCCGGGCTGCCTGCACCTGGAGCGCGCTGCGTAGATCGACTACCTGTTTCTCCAGCGCATCGGCAGACCCTTGCATGCGTTCTCCAATTGCCAGGCGCGCATTTCCCAGGCTGACCAGGGCCTGCTGGAGCTGAGCAGCCTGGTCGTCGGGCGCTGAAACCCGCGCTGCCTCAACCACGCGCAGGAGTACATCGTAAAGTGCATTGACATGGCGGGACAACGGCAGCACTTTGCTCAGGGTTCCCGGTGCAGTGTCAGCGTCATGAAGCAGCGGCGGCAGATTCGTCTGAAGATCGTGCTGGATTTCGCTGATGTTCTGATTAGCTTCGTCTCGGATATTGCCTTTCTTCCATTTTTCCATCCGTAGCGCATCAAGGGTCCCATGCACTGTATCGAGCGAAGGCTGGAGCAGCCCGGATACAGGCACCGGCGCAGGCAGCGGCGCTCCATCGGCAGGCGCCTGTACCGCCCCAATAATGGATGGCGAAGAGAAGATCGCCAGGATGAAAACTGCAAGGGGAATGCGCATTGGTTGTGCCTTTCTTCCGATCTGAGGCCGATCAGTCGTGGGTCGATTATTGGCTCGGGAGCCCTCGTAAGCCCGGAATGATTCTCCACTCTGAATGTTGGATTCGTTTGCCGGGAAAATGGATGGGTTATAACGCACGCATTTGTTTTTTCCGAATTGATTCTGCTGAGTTTGTGCCGGGATCACGACCCTGATTTTCGAGCGCAACCAGAGCTCCCATACCTAAAAGGTAGAAGATCGGTTCACATTCCCCCATGAACGCGGGAAAAGCGATGGCCGGGCTATGCTGGATAGGCTCCAGTTATGTAGCCCTGCAGCTCCTGAATGGCTTGCGCCTGGCCGGAGATGACCCATTTCACCAGGTCGCCGATGGAGACCAGCCCCACGACAGTTTCGCCCTCAAGGACGGGGAGATGACGGAAGTGGCCCTGGGTCATCATGTTCATGCACTCATCCACAGTATGCTGCGGGCTGACGGATACGACCGGACTTGTCATGATCTCGCGGACAAGGGTGTCCCGGGAATGGTGACCCTCGAGGATTCCCTTGCGGGCAAAGTCACGCTCGGAGAAGATGCCGACCAGCCGTTGGTTGGAGAGGACGAGCAAGGCACCGATGTCGTATTCGGCCATCAACTCGATAGCTTCGTAAACTGATTGCTCGGGCGCGATCGCCAGGATCTTCGATTGGCCCTTGCCCTTCAGCACCAATCCAATCGTGTCTGTAATCTTCATTGGACCTCCTGGAATAGCTCTTCAATTCATTTCGGTCGGCGTGTGCCGCCGTGGCGCAACAGTAAATCCCGGTTTGGCAATGAGTCAATATATCCGGATTCTGCGAGAACAGTCCAGATGTGGGCGTGGACGTGTGGAGTCGGCAGCCCGGTGTGGCGGCCGGCCTGCCCCCGGTGAGTGCGCTTTCAGGAAGCTGTGGTGCGCCACTTCTTAACCTGGATGGGTTTTTGACCGGCCGGTTTTGGAATGAAAATGTCCTGCCACTTGAGGCCGCACTCCTTCACCATCTGGATGGGATATTCGAGCCGGCCCAACTCCGCCTCGGCGTTGTTGGTGCCGAAGGAGAACTTGGCGCCAGCGGCTTTCGCGGCCTTGATAAACGCTGGGCGGGGGATTTTGTAGCGGTTGTTGATCTCGATAGCGACGTCGTTCTCGATGGCGGCATCGATGACCACCTTCATGCGCTCGGGCGTCCAGAGAGCATCGTAGTTTGCGGCGATCTGCTTTGGCAGGAACGTGGGGTTCACATAAATGTCGATAGGCTCATGCATGACGCCAAGAATGCGCTTGACGTACATGTCCATGAAAGCCTGGGGGTCGGAGATGTTGGGGGTCTCCTCGGGAAGCCAGATGCGAACGCGGCGACCCTGGTCATCGCGGAAGGTCATGGCGTCGGTGAAGCAGTAGTCGAAGCGGGCGACGGAGTCGGGCGAAGTGAGTGTCATCCATTCGCGGCCCTCGCCCTGCAGGGCCACGTAGCAGGGCTGGCCCTTCATGGTCTCGAGATAGTCGTGGACACTGTCGTCGCTGTGTACCGGGAAACCAATACCGCAGTTGATGGCGATGCCGTAAAAGATCCCGAGGCGGCGGGAGTTGGCCAGAGCCTGATCGATAGTGAGCCCGCCTTTGAGGTGGACGTGATAGTCGACCACAGGGAAGTTCTCTTCGCCGAGGAGCATAGTCTCGCGGAAGAGGTCGTCGACCTGGGGCTGTTCGGCGGAGGAGGTCGCAAGAATGTCCGGGAGTGGGCGGACGCGGATGTTCTTGAAGTACGTGGTGCTGCCGGGGTCGTGGCCTTGCAGAGCGAAGGTGCCGTGGTTAAGGACACGCTGGAAATTCGGGTCGGCGCGGAAGGGCGTATCGGGCTCGACGTAGTCTACAACCAGTATGTTGTTGACGCGGATCTGGACCTGCTTGCCGCGCACCAGAATGTTCATGGTGAACCACTCGTTGTCATTGACGAGCTGCTTGTAAACATTGCGGACGGCGTAGAGCGAGCCGGTCTTTTTGTTTTCTGTGTAGCCGTTTGCGCCTCCGGCGGTATTGGCGACCTGCACTTCGAATCCGGCGGCAGGAAAGCCGGTGGCTTGAAATGCGGTGTGGAAGTAGATGCCTGAGTTGGCGCCGGGGCGGGTCATCACATCGGCGCTGAACTCGAAGTGCCTGAAATCGGCGCCGTGGGAAGGACCCGTGTAAAAGAGATGCGAGCGGCTGCCGTGAACCTGAATTTGACCATCGACGACGCTGAAGGTGTCTTCATGCTCGCTGGCCTTCCAACCGTTGAGCGACTTGCCATCGAATAGAGGGAGCCAGGGAACGGAGCTGTCTTGCGCGAAGGCGCGAGCACCGGCAGGTGCAGCAGGAAGCAGGGCAAGGACGTCGCGGCGCGTGAGTGCAGACATGAAGCCTCCAGAGCTGGATTGGGACTGAAGGAGCGAGTATACGCCGGTCAGTGATCAGTAGGCAGTGAACAGTGAACAGTGAACACGGAACAGGGAACAGGGACAATGGACCACGCGGGAACGTGGTGGTTCGCTGTGCGTGATTTACGGTGAATTTTCCGGAACACTGACCACTGTTCACTGTCCACTGTTCAATACAGCGCGCTGCGCGGCGAAGATCTCCTGGAGACCCGCTTCGGCCATATCGATCAACTGATTCAACTGGCTGCGGGAAAAGCTGCCCTTTTCCGCCGTTGCCTGGGTCTCGATGAGGCCGCCATCGGCGGTCATCACGACGTTCATATCTACATCGGCTGCCGAATCCTCCTCGTAGCAGAGGTCGAGCAGCGGCGTGCCGTCCACAATGCCCACCGACGTGGCGGCAACCAGTTGCTTGAGCGGGGACTGCTTCAGCGTTCCCGCCGCGACCAGGGCATTGAGGGCCAGCGCGAGAGCGACTGCGGCGCCGGTGATGGCGGCGGTGCGCGTGCCGCCGTCGGCCTGGATGACATCGCAGTCGAGGATGATTGTGCGCTCGCCAAGGGCGCGCATGTCGACGACCGAGCGCAGGCTACGGCCGATGAGGCGCTGAATCTCGTGCGTCCGTCCGCCGATCTTGCCGCGCTCACTTTCGCGCGGGGTGCGGGTGACTGTGGAGCGGGGCAACATGGCGTATTCGGCCGTAACCCAGCCGCGGCCGCTGTTGCGGAGCCAACCGGGGATGCCAGGCTCGATGGTCGCGTTGGTGAGCACACGGGTATTGCCGAGTGAGACCAGGACGGAGCCTTCCGCGGTCTGGACAAAGCCGGGAACCAGAGAAAGGGGGCGGAGCTGGACCGGGGTCCTGCCGCCGGGACGGAAGAAGGTGTCGGGAACGTGCATAGGGGGATTGTACGGGAATCGGACTTGAGAGCAGAGAGCAGGCCCTTGGGAATGAGGAACCGGGAACGCGGAAGATCGAGTTCCGGGATGGGAATTTGGGATTTTTGCAGACCGGAACGGGAATGGAAGATTAAGTGGAAGAAAATAAGTAAGTTAGTCACAATTCGCCGGATCGGAGTGTTCCATTTCGGGACGAAGGGCTGAGGTAGGGCCGGCAGCGCGATTCGGGGATTGAATAGCAAGCTCTTCCCTTATCAGGAACTTAGAGGAACTGTTCTGCTTTGGCACGCAACGTGTATTAGAAGAGGACAGAAAAGCAGCGACAGCGAAAAGTAAACAGGAACGGGGACAGGGATCAGTGGGCTAAAAGCCACTGACCACTCTCCTCCGATCACTGTCGACTGACTGGAACAGGGAGCAAGAGATGCAGCAGACAGAAGAGATGACGCGAATTGGCGGAGCCGAGCGGAAGCGGGTAGAAGCAGTGGTGGAGACGCTGGCAACTTTGGGCGGCCGGGGCGAGAGCGTAGCTGAGTTGGCGCACGACGCGAGAAACATGGTGACTGCGCTGGGACTTTACTGCGATCTGCTTGAGGAGCCGGGGGTGCTGGCGACCCCGTTCACTCATTACGGAAACGAGCTGCGTTTAGTGGCGGCGGCCAGCCGCCGGCTGGTCGAAAAGCTGGTGTCGCTGGATACGAACCAAAGTTCAAGCTTCAATGCGAATTTCGATGCGAATCCCGGTGCACGTCTGGATAGGCTGGCAACAGGCAAAGGGACTTCGCGCACCGCCTCTCTAGCGGCGCCAGGCAGAGTGCCGCCCGTGGCTGGGCTACGCAACCCGCTGGAACGTGGCTGGCAGGAAGACACACGGCATGAGTCACCGGGGCGCTGGGATCTGATGCCGGCTGCGCCCATCGAAAACCTGGCCGCGGAACTGCTTGCCAACCACAATCTTCTGGCTGCTCTAGCCGGGCCTGGAATTGCGCTCACCGTAGATGTGGAGGGAGGCGCGAAGCCGGTGCGGATGACCGGCGAGGATCTGACCAGGGTACTCGTGAACCTGGTAAAGAATGCGGCAGAGGCCATGCCGGCGGGCGGGCGCATCCAGATCGTGCTCGAGGAACGGCCCGCGGCTGCGGGGGCCACCGAAGCTCTGGCACTTACGATCGAAGACAGCGGCCCAGGCATACCCGAGAAGGCCCTTGAAGAGGTCTTCATGTCCGGCTACACGACCCGGGCAAAAGGCACGGAAGCCAGGGGAAGCTGGCCCTCAACACATCGCGGCCTGGGTCTGTCCATCACGCGTTCAATGGTGGAAGCGGCCGGTGGACGAATCTTCGTCACCCATCGCCCCCACTCTGGCGCGCGATTCGAGATCGAAATGCCGGTGCGGAAGCATTGACTGCGGAACCTCGTTGTAGCAATTCCGGGAGCTGATTGCAACCGGTCGCTACTCATCCAAAATTATCCGGGTATGCATAACTAGACGTGAGGCGAATACAATGCTTGAAACAGTCTTCAACACAAGGGCCATGGAGTTTATCCCTCAACTAGCGGAGCCGGCGGTGCGCTTGCACCTACTGGTAGTGGACGCTGACGCGGCGGTGCGTTCAGCTTGCGCCGAAATTGCCGCGAGCCTCGGCTATGCGGTAGAAAGCACCGGAGACCTGGGGCAGGCGCGCAGCCAGATGAGGGGCCATGCCGCCGATATCCTGCTGGTGAACCTGGCCGCCGGATCGAATCAGGGATTGGAACTCATCTCTGAGGTCAAGCTGCTCTACCCCGACACTTCAGTGATCGCCATGACGGTTTCTGGCTCAGTGAACGCGGCGGTAGAGGCAATGCGTTGCGGTGCCTCCGACTACCTGACCAAGCCCTTCGCGATGGATGAGCTTTCGACAGTGCTGGACCGCGCCTCAGCCAGTCATCTCACAGACACAGCGACCCGCCAGTTGCGGGAGCGGCTGCGGCTCTCGCAGGGACTGGGCGCAATGATCGGCCGCTCCGGGGAGATGGAGAAGCTCTACCGCATCCTTTCCAAAGTCGCGCAGAGCTCTCACCCCGTCCTGATTCTGGGCGAGAGCGGCACGGGCAAGGAACTGGTGGCGCGGACCATTCACGCCTATGGACCGAATTCGCAGAAGCCATTTCTGCCCGTGGACTGCGGTTCGCTGGTGCCGACGCTGATCGAGAGTGAGCTGTTCGGCTACGTAAAGGGTGCCTTTACAGGGGCCAACCGCTCCAAGGATGGATTGCTGGTATCAGCCGAGGGTGGAACGGTGTTTCTGGACGAGATCGGCGAGCTCTCACTCGATCTGCAGGCCAAGCTGCTCAGGGCCTTGCAGGAAAAAGAAGTGCGGCCGGTCGGGGCCACGCACCGCATCCCCATCAAGGCGAGGATTGTGGCCGCAACCAATCGCGATCTGGCGGTGATGGTAGAGAAGGGAACCTTCCGGAAAGATCTGTTCTACCGGCTGAACGTGGTCAACCTGCGGCTGCCATCGCTGCGCGACCGGCGCGAAGACATACCGCTGCTTGCAGCACATTTTCTGGACCGCATCAGCCGCGAGCACGGCACCAAGTTCACGCTTAGCGACGAGGCTCTGCGCACCATGATGCGGCACGACTGGCCGGGCAACGTGCGCGAACTTGAGAATTCAGTGGAACGAGCCTGCGCGCTGTCTTCCGGCCCGGTGCTGCACCTGGGCGACCTGCCCACGCAGCTTCAGCAGCAGGGACTTGACGCCCGGCGAACTGCCGCGACCGCCGGCGAACACGACAGCGAAAAGGAAGGCGGCGGCGCACCCGCGTTGAAAACGCTCGCCGATTTGGAGCGCGAAGCCATTCTAAGCGCGATTCGAGCGCTCAACGGCGATAAGCTGCAGGCCGCGAAGCTGCTGGGCATCGGCAAGACGACGCTCTACCGAAAGCTGAAAGAGTACGGCATCGACGACCCGCTTCGGGGCCAGTAACTAGGAACACCTTCCAGCCTCTAGCCACTAGCCCCATTTTGCCGGCGCTTGCTGCGGTGATCTCGATTTGAGCGCCGATAAGTCGAAAGCCTAGAGCCAAGCCTAGAGCTGAAACCTGGAAGCGAGAAGCTAAAGAACCGTAAACATAAACAAGGAACGAGGAACTCGAAATGAGCATTCTGATGGTGACCGGAGTCGAAGGCGCACGAAACTGTGCTGCTGTTGTGGGTGCGCAACTGGGCATGGAAGTGGAAGTGGCGGAGGGCCGTAAGGCCTCACTGGGAGCGTTGCGGCGGCGGGAGTTTTCCGTGGTGGTGGTCGACGAGACCATGGCTGAATGCGACCCGGCGGCGGCCGAGAGAATCTGGGAGCACGCAGGCCTGGCCATACCGCTGCAGATCAACTTCGCGCTCGCCGGGGCGGCGCGGCTAATTCGCGAGATTCGTGCCGCGCTGCACCGCCGGGAGCGAGAACAGGGTCTCGCTCGCCGCGCGGCCGCGGCGGCCATCGAAACAGAATTGAAATCCACTGTGGCCGGGCTGTTGCTGCATTCGCAACTGGCGCTCAACGGCAGTGAGGTGCCTTCGCCCATCGCCGACAGGCTGCGCATGGTGGCTGACCTGGCCGGGAATCTCCGTCAGCAGTTGAGCGCCCCGCTCGACGTACGGGGTAACACAGCGGCCTGAGGCTTGATCGAAAGCCTGAGGGCTGCCTTCAAAATAAGGTTATTGCGTTGCACGCGCATCGCCGGGGTAGCAATTGTCCCGGCGTTTCTTTTTCCCCGATTGCAGGCGTTCGCCTCTTGACGCGAGTGCAGCGAATCCCGCAGTCTGCATTTCCTTCATGTCGTTTGACCAGGTCATACCGGACGCGAAAGTGAAGGTGTGAACAACGAGTTGTGGATTATTTTGCGCACATGGCTGCACCAGACCAAGGGCCACCGGGCCGGACCAGCCACAGAGAGGATTCTGCGCCGTTCTTACTTCCGCGTCGCCATTCGCTCAGGCGATATTGGGAAGCAATTCTCAGTTCTGATCTTTGAGAGGTGAACCGTTTGTTGCGGGTGCCGAAGCCGTGAATGACATGAGACGCAACGTCGTGAGTACTTCCTCCGGCAGTTCTTCAAAGTAAAGGACAGCGGACCTGGAATGATAGTGGTTGAGCGCCGAGAGGCCGGCGGCAACCACCGCGAGCCCGGCGACCATGCACGCGTATTGGAGAGGATGAGAGAGTGCGTGCAACTCGCGAATAGTGCCAAGCAGGGTGAGAGGCACAAAGACAAGAATGAACACCCAGAAGCTGAACTGGATAGTCGATTTTCCCGGCAGGTAGGAGCAGGTGAAGAGAACTTTGTAAGAGCCGATCAGGTTCAGGTCTGCAAGGATCAGTCCGAGAAGAGCAAGGATTACCAGGTGCGCAACAGCCTGGCTGAGCGGCCTGTACGAAAGCGCAAGCAGCGCCGAGATGAACCACACCGGCGCCGCGGCGAACAGCAGCAGCGATCGCCGGGTTGCGACAATGTACTTTTCCGACGAGCGAAGCTGCGTGGTGCGGAGAACCCAGTTGGCAGTGAGCGAGATGGGCAGCACGTAAACGCTGCGCAGGCCGATGACGGCGAAGCTCATCATGGCGAAGGTGGCGACCAGAACGCCAGCCGAGAGCGTGCGCGGATAGAGCAGCGCGCGAAGCATGACCTATTGAATTCAGTAACGGAGGCCGAGCTTCATCGGGAATTCCTCTTCACCATCCTCGAGGTCGGGCAGATCGCAATGTTGCCGCACAATCGCCTGATCGCGGAATCGCAGCGCCAGATGCGCAGCGGCGATTACCAGCACAGCAGCAATCATGTGCTGGCCACTCTGCTGAACCCACGATTCAACGGCAACCGGGAGCGCGGCCACTACTGGAAAGAATGTGAAGTATTTGAGCACTGTGAATGCCAGATTCGACTGACCGCGCGCGGGTTGGGGAGTTGGGCGAGCCAGTTCAAACTTCTTTACTCTGCTGGGTCTGCCGGTGCCGTTCCGTGAGACGGGTGCGACCGTGGGCGCCGATATGCCCAGCGTGATTCTGAGCGAGAGTTTATGGAAGAGGGAGTTCGGTGCCGATCCGCATGTTGCCGGGAACGTGGTGCAGGTGGGAATTCGCCGGGCCATAATTGTCGGCGTTGCGCCCGAAGGTCCGTCGGGCCTGCCAGGAAAGGTAGATGCGTGGCTGCTCGAGCCGGATTCGCAGATGGTTCCGGCCGGTGCGGGATACGTTGTGGCGCACCTATCGGATTCGGGACGCTCGAAGATGGATGCCCCGCAAATTCAGATCAAGTCGTATACGCCGCACCGCTCCCCTGACGATATGCTTGGGATCTCGCTCGGCAATGGAATGCCGCTTGAGTGGGATGTATTTCGGTTCGCTGTGCTGCTCGCGTTTCTGGCCTTGCCGGCCATTACGTCGGTGTCGATCGGCGACCTCAGCGTAAGCGTGCACAGAATTTCGTGGCCAAGGAGATTGCTGCGCTGGGGCTTTCTCGGCGCCAAGATTGCAATGTTACTGATGATTGCCTATTTTGCATCGCTCGATCTCGCCTTTGGATTCAAGGGGTTCAATACAAGCCAGGCTTTGTATGTGCAAACAGTATCTACATTTTTCATGTGTTTGTTCGGAATGCAATGGGCGCTTAGCGATCAACGGCAGCGCTGCCCGGTCTGCCTGCGGCGCGTTGACCATCCTGCGCGCATGGGCCAACTTTCCAGAACATTCCTGGCGTGGAACGGAACTGAACTGATGTGCATGGGCGGTCACACGCTGCTGCATGTTCCATCGCTTCCTACGAGTTGGTTCAGCAGCCAGCGATGGATGTTTCTGGACCCCGCGTGGGATTTCCTATTTACGGGCCCGGCGCGCAAGTAGGGTTGCGGGGTTTCGCGAAGATATGGATGAGCCGGAGCGACTACCGGCTCAGTGTGTAGACTTCGCCAGACGCCAACAGGAATGCGCCAGTGACGTATTCATGCGTGCTCGCGCGCTGTGCTGGGTTTGGGCGCGCGTCCACCTGTTGGCCCCACTGCACTTTTCCTTCGGGGCTTATAGCGGCGGCGAGTGCTGCGTAGGCGTTCTTCGTAGCGGGAAGATAAGTTCGCCGGTCGAGAATGTGGTGATTCATTCCCCATGCGAGGCCGAAACAGAAGAAGGCAGTCCCGCTGCTCTCCGGATTGGGAACGTCTTCCGGGTCGTCGAGGTTGGCGCGCCAGAATCCGTCGGGAGACTGCCGCTTGATCAACTCCGAAGCCATGCGCCGATAGATCGCGAGAAGCTTTGGACGCTCCGAATCGTTCCTGGGCAGGTACTCGAGAATGCGCGCGATGCCGGCAAAGGCCCATCCATTTCCGCGCGACCAGAAGACCTTGCGGCCATGTGCTGTGCGTTTCCCAATGTAAGTTGGGTCGCGGTAATACAGGCCCGACTCCTGGTCCCATAACTCTCCGCTGACATCGTCGAAGAAGGCGCGCATGGTGGTGAGATATTCCTGCTTGCCTGTGGCGCGGGCGAGCATGGCAAAAACAACAGCGCCGTAGAGTGAGTCGACGTAGGGTTTGCCGCCGTCAAGGTACCAGCGCCTGGCTCCAGCCGGGGAGTTGGGCGCGGGTGTTGTAAGCGAAGTTTCGATGGGGGCAATCATCGCCGGGTCGTGGGCCGCTTTGTGTCTGGCGAGGTAGAGTTCCGTCCAGGTCTCGGCGCAGAAGAGGCGATTGGCACCGAGATTTTCTGTGCCGACTTGCCACTCATTCTGCCTGCCCCAATTGAGGGCCTGTTTGAAGAAAGCCTCATCGTGCGTGGCTTTCCAGGCTTCCATTACGCCGGTGTACCATGTGCCGCGTTCCCAGTTGCGGTCGGTTGGTTTCATCACGGGATTTTCAATCTGGTATGCATCCGCGCGATGCATGAGGGTAAGGATCTCTCCACGCGGCGGGAAGGACGTTGCACTTTGCGCCGGCGCAATGAGCGAGACGCAGAGAACGATTGCAGTAATGAATATCGATCGATTCATGGAAAGGGTCATCATTAACTCACAAGCGCGATTCTTAGCCTGAGTTGCAGGCCGAAACAATCTTAGCCGGTCCCGCTGTAATCTTGAGAGACGATGAGAGATTCTGCTGTTTTGCTGATCGATTGTCCGGACCGGAAGGGGCTGGTTGCACGTGTTTCCGGCTTGCTCTACGAGCGGGGCGCGAATATTCTGCACGCCGACCAGCACCAGGACCACGACCTGAGGTTGTTCTTCATGCGCGTGGAGTGGGGCCTTGGCGCGGATGCATCCACCGCGGAACGATTCGACCTCGATGGTTTCAAAGCTGCGTTTGCGCCGCTGGCTGCGGAGTTGGGGATGCGGTGGAAGTTGAGTGCGAGTGAGCGGCGGCCGCGGATGGCGCTGTTCTGCTCGCAGTACCTGCACTGCATGGCGGACCTGCTGCACCGTTGGAGAACGGGGGAACTGGACTGCGAGATTCCGGTGATTGTGTCGAACCATCGAGACGTGGAGAGGCTGGCAGCGTTCTATGGAATCCCGTTTGAATACGTGGAGGTGACGGCGGCAACGCGAGTGGAGGCTGAAGCGCGGCAGCTTGAATTGCTGGCGCGGCATGAGGTTGACCTCGTAGTGCTGGCGCGATACATGCAGATACTTTCACCGGAGTTTGTCGGGCGGTATCCGGCGGCGATCATCAACGTACACCACTCGTTTCTACCCGCGTTTACAGGGGCTCGGCCGTATCATGCGGCGCATGCGCGGGGGGTAAAGCTGATTGGAGCGACCAGCCACTACGTGACCGAGTTGCTGGACGATGGGCCGATCATCGAGCAGGATGTGGCGCGCATCTCGCACCGCGATCAGGTGGAAGATTTGGTGGCGCGGGGAAGGGACCTGGAGCGGATGGTGCTGTCGCGCGCGGTGCGCTGGCATCTGGATCGAAGGATTCTCTGCTACGGGAACAAGACGGTGGTCTTCGATTAAGAACAGGGAACAGAGAACAGGGGGCAGGGATCAGGGTTCAGGCCGCAGGCTTGCCGGGCGTGGATCAGAAAAGCTCGTCGAAAGAGGGCTGCGACGTCCGGTGAAGTAGTTGTTTTGAAATGACTTGAATGTTTGCCGACGTGGTGCGTGCAGGGCGGCAAATGTTCGCTTATAGGGTTACGAAAATTGCCAAAGGTTGGCTTATAGGGTTGTACTTCTTCGAGCACTACACCTCTCAAACAGCCCATCCAGTGGAATTGGCTGCATAAAAGGTTCCGAAAAAGGGCCATGGGTTGTTTGTAATTACCCTAAAAGTGCGCTTTTGGCCGCTTTTCGCATGCATTTAAGGCGCTTTTCGGTGCATTTAGAGGGGTATTTTTGTGTTCTTGCTGTCAGGGGGGAGGCAGGGAACAGGCCGAAGGCTCGCCGTGGCGAGGAACGGAAAAGGCTCCTCGGTTGAGGGTTGTGGTATCCCACCCTTGCCGCAAAGTGCGCAGCAAGGATGGGGCACGGGACTTCCTGCTCAGGGCTAGGGATTTGGCGCGGCTTCGCCGCGCTGGTTGATTTTCTAAGAAACGAGTGGATGTGGCGGCGCGGTTGAAACCGCGCCCTTTCAAAGCGAGAAAGAAGAAATGCAAATGCAACCGCAAATGCAAAAGCAACCGCAGGTCCTTCGACTCCGCTCAGGATGACAAGCAGTTTTTGGCGCTCAGTGTGGCATCCTGCTGGCTTATGGATGCTGCTGGATGGTGATGGGAACGGTGGCGGTGTTGCCGGTGGCGGCGATGGCTTGAAGGCTCGTGGCTACGCCGGGGAGGGTTGCGGGGGAGAAGATGACCGTGCCGTCGAGGG
>DASRLI010000225.1:0-6928 GCA_035648535.1 Occallatibacter sp.
AAGCCGGCCGCCGCGCAAGCTGCCTCACAAGCCGCACCAGCGGCCGCAGGGCCCAATGCCAATCCGGACGTCGATGCAACTCCCGATCCGCTGGAACGCATTGTGCGCAGCTTCGACGCGGCGGCCTTTCGCCAGGCGGCCCAGATGCTGGACCAGGTGGATGCGTCGAAGATGGCCACGCTCACGCCTGTTGAGCAGGCCCAGAAGCTCTCCACCCAGGCCAGGGGCTTTCTCGATCGCGGATTGCTGCTGGAAGCCGAGCGCCTTTATCAGTTGGCCGTGGTTGCCGACAGCAAGTGCGCCGAAGCCCACGCCGGCCTGGCCCAGGTTCGCGAGCGCACCGGCGCCGCCGCCGCCGCCCGCAATGAGGCCCATACAGCCTTGAAACTGAAACCCAGCACCGACGCGTACCTGGTGTTGGGCCGGCTCGATCTTGCGTCTAACCACCTGAGTGACGCCGGCAACGAGGCCGCCGAAGCCCTCAAGCTGCAACCCACCAGCCAGGCGGCCCAGGAACTGTCCCGGCAGGTTCAGGCCAGGACAGGGCATTGAAAGCGGGGCCTCACCACGGGCCCCGGAGTGTGCTATTAACTATTGCGCGGGCAGTCCTATAGTTAGGAGCAGGCTCCAGAGGAACAAGCCATGCTACAGCGCACACGCGGTTTCGCACTCCGAATTGCAGTTGGCCTGGCCACAGTAGTTTTATGGGGAACTTCAGGATTCGGTTCTCCGGCCCTCGCGCAGCAACCTCTCGCGCAGCAACCCGTTGTCGACAAGTTCGTCCTCAAAGACACCGTTCAACCCGTCACCCAGGGTGAACTCACCCGCGCCATCGATCGCGCTAATAGCGACGGCGCCCAGGCGCTGCTGATCGAAATCGATACGCCGGGCGGTCTGCTCGAGTCGATGCGCGCTATGGTTGCCGCCATGCTGGCCTCGCGGGTCCCGGTGATTGTGTATGTGGGCCCCTCAGGCGCGCGTGCCGGATCGGCCGGCTTCTTCCTGCTTGAAGCGGCGGACGTGGCCGCCATGGCTCCCGGCACCAACGCCGGCGCGGCTCACCCGGTGCTCGAGTTTGGCGGTCAGCCCGACGCGACGATGAGCCAGAAGATCGAAAACGACGCCGAAGCTTTTCTGCGTTCTTACGTAACCCGGCGCAACCGCAATGCTGAAGCTGCGACAGCAGCCGTTCAATCCTCCCACTCCTACACCGCCGAGGAGGCGCTGAACCAGCACCTCATCGACCTGATTTCAAACAGCGACACGCAGTTGCTCGCCTCGCTCGACGGCCGCGAGATTACTCGCCTGGACGGGACCAAACAGACACTCCACCTGGCCGGCGCGCGCATTGATGTGGTGCGTCCCTCCATGCGCGACGAACTGCTGGGCTGGCTCGTCGACCCAAATATTGCGCTCTTGTTTCTGGTTGGCGGAGCACTGCTCATCTACCTCGAATTCAACTCGCCTGGAACCATAGTTCCCGGCGCTCTGGGCACCCTGATGGTGCTCCTCGCGATCTTTGCGCTGAATCTGCTGCCCATTCGCTATACGGCCGTCCTGCTGCTTGTGGCGGCATTGGTTCTGCTGCTGCTTGAAGCCAAGTTCGGCGGCCACGGCGTGCTGGCCATCGCGGGCATAATTTGCCTGACCTTTGGGACGCTTACGCTGGTTGCCGCTCCGGTGCCGGAGATGCGCGTGACGCCGTGGGTGGCCTTCGCCGTCAGCGCGGGATTCGGGGGAATCACGTTCTTCCTTGTGCGATTGGCGGTGCGAGCCCGCCGCAGGAAAGCCCTCATCGGCGCCGACGCAATGGTGGGTTGCAAAGCCGTCGCCATGGAGCCGCTCACTCCCGAAGGTCACGTGCTGGTCGAGGGAGAAATCTGGCGCGCAATGGCCGGCGAACCGCTGCCTCAGGGCGCGAATCTCCGCGTGGTTAGCCACGAACAGATGCTGCTCCACGTGGCCCCGGATTCGACCTCCCGCGCTCCGGAATCCACTGTATAAGCGCTCTCGCCGAAATTTCGGTTGGAGTACAATCCGTGCTGAGTGAGGGAAGTCAAATGTCAATTGCCGATCTGCCCATGCCGACACTGATTCTTGTCGCCATCGTCGTCCTTTATTTACTCAACTCCATCAAGATTCTCCGCGAATACGAGCGCGGGGTCATCTTCCGCCTCGGCCGCGTGCTGGGAACACCCAAGGGCCCCGGCATCATCCTTGTCTTCCGGCCCCTGGACCAGATGGTCCGCATCTCCCTGCGCCAGGAGGTGCTGGAAGTTCCGCCCCAGGACGTAATTACCCGTGACAACGTCACCATCAAGGTGAATGCCGTGGTAACGCTCTACGTGGTCAATCCCAACGACGCCGCCATCAAGGTGGTCAACTACGTCTACCAGACCTCGCAGTTTGCCCAGACCACCCTGCGCACGGTGCTGGGCGAGGTGGAGCTCGATACGCTTCTCAGCCATCGCGACCAGCTCAATCTCAGGATTCAATCCATCATCGACCAGCGCACCGAGCCCTTTGGCGTGAAGGTCATTTCTGTCGAAGTGAAGCAGGTGGACCTGCCCGAGCAGATGCAGCGGGCCATGGCCAAGCAGGCCGAGGCGGAGCGCGAAAAACGCTCCAAGATCATCCACGCCGAAGGCGAGTTCAGCGCCGCCCAAAGGCTAGTGGATGCCGCCGCCCTCCTGGCTACTGAGCCCATGACCATTCAGTTGCGCTACCTGCAGACCCTCACCGAGATCGGCGTCGAGAAAAACACGACCATCGTCTTCCCGCTACCCATCGAAATGATGCAGATGCTGAACAAGATGGGAGCCTCGGCCAAGGCGGCTGCCGACAAGCCGTAACTCAGAGGACAGTGCATGAGGGGAGTATTCGAAGACGAGGAGCAAGAGCAGGATCAACCCCGGCGCGACACTGAACTCACGCTGGGCGCGGGCACGCTCTGGCTCATGTTCCTCAGTTTTTTGCTCATCTGCGGGCTCTTCTTCGGCCTGGGTTACGAAGTAGGCCATCGCCGCACCCAGCCCGCGTCGGCGGCCGGCCTCGAGCCCTCGACCGGAGCACAAACGTCCCTGGAGGCCAACGGCTCGCTGTCCAAGCCCTCGGCCACCGCGCTGGCCCGCGTCGAACCGCCAACCCAGAGCGCTATGCCGCAGGCCGCAGATTCGCAGCCCGGCGCCACCGGCCAGCCTCAGTACGCGGCAGCAACGCCGACGGCGGCCCAACCGGCTTCCAATCCTGCGCCGTCACCTGCCGGACAGCTCCAAGTTCGCCCTGCCCTCTCCCAGCCAACGACTGGGCCGCAAGCCGCCTCCGCGTCGGCCGTGCATCCGGCACTTCCTCCGGCGGTTCCGCTCATAGTGCAGATTGCCGCCGTCTCCCACCAGGAGGACGCTGAAGTGCTGGCCGGCGCGCTGCGCAAACGCGGGTATGCTATGAGTACCCGACGCGATCCCGTGGACAATCTCATCCACGTTCGCATCGGCCCGTTCAACAATCGCGACGAAGCCAACCGCTGGCGCCTCAAGCTGCTCAACGACGGCTACAACGCCTTGATCCAGCCGTAGACTGACTTGGGTTGCTCCAGAGAATCTTAGCCATCATTGAAGTGTGGGAAGCAAGAATCTAGCTCCGCATCCACTCCGGCAGTCCCGAGGCAATCGCCGCCCGCACCGCCGCCATCAACTGCTCACGCGTTTCAAAATCGTGCGGGTAAATCGGCGCATGAAAAACAAAGTGCGCCGTCCCCGGCTTGATAGCAAAACTGCCTTTGGCGAGCAGCGCCTCCGTCCCGTAGATTGACACTGGAATGCAAGGTGCGCCGGTCTGCATCGCCAGATAAAACGTGCCTTTCTTGAACGGCAACATGCGCCCGTCCTTCGAACGCGTGCCCTCGACGAACGTCGTAATGTGGACGCCCTTTTCCAGGATCCGCCTGGCCGCGACTACGCTTTCCTGTGCGTTCGACGGGCTCCCTGTGCGGTCCACGGGAATGAATTCGCCCAGCTTCATGCAGTAGCCGAAGATTGGAAGGTTGAATACAGAGCGCTTGGCGAAGCCGGCCGTGCGTCCCGGGATCCGTGGAATCAGGCCCGGCGGATCAAGGTTCGACACATGGTTGGCCATGAAGATGCACGCCTGCCCGGCGGGAACATTCTCCCGCCCCTCAACCCGCACGCGGATGCGGCCCGCGCGGAAGCCGGTGCGGACGATAAAGCAAGTCACCTCGTAGAGCGGACCCACGTTTCCTGTAATCACGGCCAGCGGAATGAAGATCACCGCCGAGGGAATGCTTAAAACGAGAATGACGACAAATACAAAAAGCGAAGCGATCATGAGGTTTCCGTAAGAGATCTGAAATTCGTTGCGCCACGGCGCTGCATACTTCTATGTTCGCATCCACTCCGGCAGTCCGGAGGCGATGGACGCGCGAACCGCCTGCGTGAGGTCTTCGCGATTAGTAAACCTGGCCGGGTCGATGGGCGGATGAAAGACCACATACGCTGGTCCGGGATGCATGCGCAGGCTGCCCTTGCGCAGAATCTTTTCTGTGCCGTGAATCGAGACCGGGATGCACAGCGCACCCGCGCCAATGGCCAGGAAGAATGGGCCTTTCTTGAAGGGCAGCATGCGGCCGTCCGGTGATCGGGTGCCCTCAACAAAGGTGGTAATGTGCACCCCCTTGGCCAGCACACGCTCGGCCGCGGCCACGCTCTCTTTTGCGGCGGCCGCGCTGCCGCTGCGGTCCACGGCGATAAACTCGCCCTGCCGGAAGCCGGTGCCGATGATCGGAAGCTGGATGAGCGAGCGCTTCATGAAGGCTGAGGTGCGGCCGGGAATCAGAGAGACCAGCGCGGGCGGGTCGAGATTCGAAACATGGTTCGACATGAAGATGCACGCGCGGTCCCTGGGCACGTTCTCGAGGCCGGTGGTTTTAAAGCGCACGCCGGCCATCCAACAACTGCTGGCGAGCATGAAGCGCGTTCCTTTGTAAAGCGGC
Organism: Occallatibacter sp.; assembly: GCA_035648535.1. Lineage (GTDB taxonomy): Bacteria > Acidobacteriota > Terriglobia > Terriglobales > Acidobacteriaceae > Telmatobacter. Next base: position 5,009 of record DASRLI010000225.1, read on the forward strand.
ATCACGTTGCCCGTCAACCAGCACCAGGGAATGAAAAGGAGTGCGGTGGGAATCCCGAGGACGACCATCGTTGTAATGAAAATAATTGAAGAAAGCATAAGGGTCTTTCTGATCAGCTCGTTTCGAGCTTGCGAATTACATTTGGAATAAACCGGGCCGACTTCACCTGCAAACGCCGTGCCCCATCCTTTCTCCTTTTCTCTGGAGAAAGGGTGGGAAACCACAGCCCCCAACGGGTCCCGTTCATCGGGCTCGGCTCAGGAATGGAGTTCCCTGAGCCGCGCTGGCAGTTTCTCATAGATGCCGTCGAATCCGCCATTGGACAGAATCGCCACCACGTCGCCGGATACGAGCCTCGGCGCGATTCCATTTACGATTGCGTCCGCATCGGGAAGCAGCTCGGCCTTCGCGCCGTCAGCATTGAGCGCATTCACCACGTCTTCAGGATGCAGCCGTTCGGCGTCGGGAATGCGTTGCTGCTGATACACGCCTGCAAGCACCACTTGATCGGCCAGCCGCAGGCTTGCCACAAGATCAGCTTCGAGCACCTTGCGTCGCAGCGTATTCGAACGCGGCTCCAGCACCGCCCAGAGGCGCGACTGCGGATATACCGACCGAAGTGCCCGCAGCGTCTCGCGAATAGCCGTGGGATGATGCGCGAAATCTTCGATCACCGTGATGCCGTCGATCTCCGCGCGCACTTCAAGACGCCGTTTCACGCTCTTGAAAGTTTTGAGGGCGTCGCAAATCGTTTCTTTGCTCACGCCCTGCCCAGAGGCAAGCGCCGCCGCGGCCGTCGCGTTCAGAGCGTTGTGCTCGCCGGCCATGCGCATCTCGAGCTCGGCCCACAGCACTCCGCCATGCCACACTTCCCAGCGCGTGAGGCCATTTTCATGGCGAAGATTATTGAGGCGCCAATCGGCGCTCTCTGAAAAGCCGTAACGCTCCACGCGGCACAACGCATGACTAATGCACTCCGTTACGTTCTCGCTGCCGTCGAATGCAACAATCAGGCCGCGGCGGGGTATGAGGTTCACGAGCCGCTTGAAGGCTGTCTTCACCGCTTCAAGATCCGCGTAAATATCCGCGTGATCGAATTCCACGTGGGTCAAAATCAGCGCGTCGGGAAAGTAGTGCAGAAACTTCGGCCCTTTGTCGAAGAAGGCTGTATCGTACTCGTCGCCCTCAAGGATGAAGGTGCGCGTGGGCCGCAGTTGAAAGCTCGATCCAAAGTTCTCCGCCACCCCGCCGATCAGAAACGAAGGCTCCAGCGCCGGTGTCTCGCGCGAGGCAACCTGATAGATCCACGCCAGCATGCTGGTCGTTGTGGTTTTGCCGTGCGTCCCGGCCACCACCAGCGACTCGCGGCCCACAAGAAATTCTTCGCGCAGCAGCGCGGCCATTGACGTGAATGGAATGCGCTCGTCCAGCACCCGCTCTATTTCGGGATTGCCGCGCGAAAGCGCGTTGCCGATCACCACCAGGTCCGGCTTTGAATCGAGGTTTGCTTCGGCGTAAGGCTCCAGCACCGGAATCCCCAGCCCGCGAAGTAGATCGCTCATGGGGGGATAAGCAGCCTTGTCGGAGCCCGTAATGCGATGCCCCTCCAACTGCAGTAACCCGGCCAGCGACGCCATCGCCGTTCCACAAATTCCGCTTAGATGAATGTGTCGCATCCCCAGGTCTCGCTCCGCTAGCCTCTAACTGCGGGTGCCCCATCCTTGCGACGTCCTTGGTCGCAAGGGTGGGTACCGCAAACCCAAACCACGCCGTCTTTCTATTCCCTATTCTTTCCCACCGCCGGTTCAAGCAAATGCAATTGTGTCTCATCGCCGACTTTCAGCTCTGCCTGAACGCCGAAAGTCAGCGTCACATTCTGGCGCGACACATGGCCGCTGCGCAGACCGATTGCGATCGGTC
>DASRLI010000226.1:0-15850 GCA_035648535.1 Occallatibacter sp.
ACGCGCCGCGGGGGGAGGAGGGCCGCTTCCGCTACGCTCCAGCGGCCCTCCTCCCCCGAAATATCAACAACTTCATACCCCGATACTGGCCTACTTTTACTCCGCCACACTGGCCTGGTTTTACTCCGCCCTTGACACCACCCTATCTTCGATCCAACAGGCGCAATGCTCGGTGCCGGCCGTTGGAACTCGATTGGCCAACGCGTCATTTATGCGACGGAGAGCTATGCAGGAGCGATGCTGGAAGTTCTCGTCCACGCGAATCTTTCGGTTCCTCCGAAGAATCACCGTGTCGTGCGCATCACTATCCCCGGACATCTTGATATCGAGTCGGTCGAGCCCTCCGCATTGCCAGGATGGGATTCTGAAGACCCCACTGTTTCTCGCGACTTCGGGGACACATGGCTAAGAGAAATGCGGACAGCAATTCTTCGCGTTCCCAGTGTCATCACCGAAGGGCGAGAAAACAACATTCTCGTTAATCCACTGCACCCTCAGTTTTCGAAGATCACCGTAACCACTCCAGAGGACATTCACTGGGATATACGACTTTTTGCCGCTGTTGAGCGCTCCATGAGAGCGAAGAACATTATCGAAGTATGGTGGACTGAATCCACCGGTCCTATGGGTCATGGATCCGAAGGGGCACAATCTTGATGTGATTCTGCGATCGCGAAGATCGACAGAGGTGTCGAATGACAGTCCAGACGATCATTGTTGGTTAGATTCAGTACATCCCGACGGCTTTCAGACGACCGTCGACGCCATCGCATCGTTCATGGTCGCTGAGTAACATTCGCACGCAGCGTTTTCCAGCACGGTTCGGTTGATTATCCGCGCTTTCCCTCTGGCGTAATCGATCCTATCTCTCTGTTGTCAGGTTCCCGCTACGGCACCGACCGTTGTCCGCTGGCTCCCGATCATTCGTCCTAGGAATTCCTGACTGAGAGCGCTGCGAACTGTGCATCAACCCAGGCGTTACGCTGGAGCCCTCGACGGAGCTCTCACCACTAGCCCAGTGAATATAGTGCGATGGCAATTTTATTACTCTGCTTTCGGACAGATTCCCTGAGAGAGTCTGGAGGGTTCCTCATAAGAAACAAACAGCACGGAGAACGCCACAACACCGACCGATTGAACGAATTTTGAGTCCGGGTGCGTGGCCTCGCACTGTCCCATGCATTCCGACTCATGTTCCATCTCAACTCTCTCTCCGCGTATCTCACCGGATGGTTCATACCCTCATCACCCTGAAAGCCCGTGTGACGTTGAACATATATCCACGCCGGCTTAGAAGCATCCTGCGCTGAAGCAGAGATTCTTGCTGAAAAACGGCATTACGCGATTCTGAAATCGATCTGCGACGGCACTCGTATGCGTGCCGGAATAAATTTCAAAGCTATTCACAATGCCGTACCCGTCGAGGATATCGTGCAGCTTGCCTGCGTCGATGCGCAAACCGTCCTGATCGCCGACATCGATGGCGATGGCACGATACTGCTTCAGGTTGTCGATGTACTGATCGACAAAAGCCAACGGCGCATTCGCCGCATATTTAGCCTGTATCTCAGGCACGGGGACACCGTCCTTGGTCGGCAGATCGAAATATAACGGGGGGTTCTTCGGATCGGGAGCCCATGCCGCTGCCGTCGCATACTGTGCGGAGCCAAAGCCCGGCGACTGTGCGGCCAGGTCAGCCGGAGATTTGGCGCCGGCAGCTTTCTTTTCGCCTGCGATGGCCATCTCCTTCATCCGGTCTACAGGTCCGGGGCCGCCGCTGCCCATTGGGGACATGCAGCACGGGCTCATGATGTACAGCGCGCCGAAGACATCCGAGTGTTTCATCCCAATGCGCGAAGCGCCGTAGCCGCCCATCGAGTGGCCCACCAGGCCGCGGCTGGTGCGCTCCGCAATGGTGCGATAGTGCGCGTCGATGTAGGCAACGACATCGTGGGAAACATAACGTTCGAAGTCACCCGTGGTTGCGGAGCTCGAATACATTGAGCCGTTGTAAATCGTCTTTGAATCCGGCAACACGACGATAAACTCCTTCGCTCCCTGGGCAATCGCTCCCTCGATGGTCTGGGGCACATGGATCTCGTGCGACCATTGCTCTGCCCCGATCGAATATCCATGCAGCGCGTAGACCACCGGGTAGCGTCGCGACTTCTCTTTGGCATAACTGGGCGGCAGGAACACGATCGCGTCGCGGTCCACCGCATCGCCTTCGAGATTGCCTTCCAGTGCCTGGCCATGAATTTTAATGTGCTCGACCGTCGCCGGTTTTGCGCCCGGAATCACCGGCGGCACAATTGTCTTAACCTGGGCCGCAAGCGCCGGTCCCATCGCAAGTGTGAACATTAGTGCCACTACATCCAATCGCTGCATACCCATCGCTTTGTTCTCCTTGTTGGAATTGCCGGTACCTGACTGACCATTGAGGGTGCACCTGCCCGCCGCCCAATGCACGCTACCGTATCTTGAGTTGAATCTCTTTACCCTCATACTCCACATTGGCGTTTGCGGTCTTGGTCACTGCTATACCTGCGCCATGTTCTCCATCCACGAGCACGATCCGGAAGCTGCGATGGTTGACCATGTTTGGAAAAGTGCCCTCCCGCGCGCCAATGGTGAGCGTCCGGTTGCGGTCGTCCCAGCGCAAAGGAATGATCGAATGTTGGCCCTTCTCGTAGTCGTAGCCGTCGCCGGAATCTTCATACAGATCGAACTTTCCGTCCGCGCCGCGATAGATGCGGACCTCAATCGCGCCCGCGGGGTCCTGCGTCGCGTACTCTATCTCCGGCCCGAGCGGGACGATTGATCCAGCGCGCACAAAGAGTGGCATTCGATCAAGAGGCGCATCGGCATCGATTTGCCGGCCACCGATCTGCGAGCGGCCCGACCAGAAGTCGTACCATAACGGCGCAGGCGGAAGATACAGGCTGCGTTTCACCGCGTCCGCCTTCAGCACCGGACTCACCAGGAAGGCGGGGCCGAACATGAACTGGTCGCCGAGATTCCACGTCGCGGGATCGGTGCGCCAGTCCATCACCAACGGTCGTTGAATCGTGTAGTCCTCGCTCGTCACCTTCCACGCAAGCGAGTAGATGTAAGGCATCAGCCGGTAGCGCAACTTGTCGTAACTGAGCAGGATCGGCTCGACCTTGTCGAAGGCCCACAGCTCGTTGTTCGGACGGTGGCCGTGGGTGCGGAAAATCGGGCAGAATGTTCCGAATTCAAACCACCGCGCGTATAGCTCTTGATACGCGGGGTCGGCCAACGGATTGTCATGGGGCGGCCAATAACCGCCAATATCCGTTGTCCAATACGGATACCCCGACAAGGCGAAGTTCAAGCCTGCAGGTACCTGGTGGCTTAGCCCCCAGTAGTTGCCGTACACGTCTCCCGACCATACCGTCGCACCCACGCGCTGCTGTCCGAGGAAGGCGGAGCGAGTGAGAAGAAAGACGCGCTTGTCCTGCCTCGCGGCCTTCCAATGGTCCTGTACGCCCAGCGTGTGGAGCAGCGGAAAGACGTTGGTGTACTCCGCGCCGTTCCCTATGGCGAGTTTCTTGTTGCGCAGAATGCCGTCGCCCATATGCGGCCAGAATTCCTCGGGCTCGGCACTGTCCAGCCAGAACGCATCCCATCCCTGGGCGAGCAGCTTGCCGGGCAGCCGGTCCCAATAGATATCCCGCGCTTCAGGACTGCTCGCGTCGTAGACGTGGGCGTTCGGTACCAGGAGGTGTTTCGCATCGAGGATTTTATAGGTTTCGGAACCGGGATCGAGCAGGCCCCAGACCGAGATCATGGTATGAACATTCTGTTTGTGCAGAGCGTCCAGGTCGTTCGCGACGTCGTGGTAATTAGAGTTGAACTCCGGGTCGCCTTCCTTCTTCCACCAGAACCAGTCCTGCACGATGGTGTCGAGAGGAATGTGCTCCCTGCGGTAGCGGTCCGCTATACCGCGAATTTCGTCGAGAGAAACATAGCGGTCCTTCGACTGAAAGAATCCATACGCCCACTTGGGCAGCATCGGAGTGTGGCCGGTCATGGTCCGGTACTCATGAATAATCGTGTCCATCTCCGGACCGTAAATAAAGTAGTAGTCAATGGACTTGCCCGCAATGGAGCTTAACGTCAGGTCGAGCGGAAAGCGGTTGTCAACATAAGTCAATGCGGCGGTATTCCACAACAGCGCATAGCCGCTGCTCGAAACAAGGAGCGGGATTGCAACGTCGGTATTATCCTGCGCCAACTCGACTGTTGCGCCGCGATAGTTGAACATGCCGCTCTGGTGCTGCCCCAGACCGAAAAGCGCCTCGTTTATCGTTGGAGAGAATCGATCCGTGACACGGAACGTTTGATCTCCATTCAGTTCAACGGGCTCGTAGGTGCGCGGCACGCTCGTGCCCTCGTTCAGCAGCTTGTCTCCCTGCGCGGTACGGAATGAAAGATTGCCGCGTTCGAGGTTGAGATTGACCTCCACTTTCGCAGTCTTCAGGCTGGCGGACCGCGCGTCCCGCGTCATCGTGAATTGGGCCCCGGGACACGATTGCTGAGCGTCAAGCATCCACGGGCGCTGCGGAGGCGGCGCAGCGGATTGTTCCGGTCTCGCCACCACATGGATTACCGAGTCACCGCAGACTGTGACTTCAAGCACTTCGTTCCCGGACGTCGCGCGCAGACCGTACGCCGTCTGTCGGGCCTCGGTCGGAGGTGGACCGGGGGCCTTCTGGCCGGGCATCTGGGCCGTCATCACGCAGGGGGCTGCAAACATCATCAGCAGAGCTTGCAGTGCCGCCCCAACCGCAACCGGCCTTGGTCGAACGCTAACCGACTGGCGCATGGTCACCCGCATCTTCATCACTTCCTCCAACGTCCGGTCACTGCACAGGATAGGAATAGATATTCACGCTGAACGGACGCACAGTGATGGTGGCGGGCAATGCGCCCAGCGTCTGTTCCTCGACCTGTACTTCGGGTTTCTTGTCAATCTGCACCGTTGCATCGATCGAATCGGGAGCCATGCGCCACAGCTTGCCTGCACTGGCGAGCTTCGATCCGTTCACCGCGACATGGATGCTCTGTTCGGAATCCGATGGATTGAGTACCGCAATCGTGAGTGTCTTGCGATCTTCGCTCAAAGCGGCGCTCAGATCGAGCGGATACGTATCGCTGCCGGGATTGACTGCAGGCTGGTCGCCCCCGGCCGGGAAGACCGGCTTCGGCTGCGGCGAGTCCCCGGTCACATCTACGGGAATTGTGCCGAAGTGATCGCGATACATTTTGAACAGCATTCCGGTAGGATTCAGCGTAGCCTCGGTGCGGTTGGAACTCATCATCGACGTTGCGAAGGTGAACGCGCCCATCTGGAAGATGTCGGAGTGGCGGAACATTTCGTGGAAAGCCCAGGCGTACGCGGGCACCGTTTTGTAGGAGTTCGGCGCGCCCCCAAAGTACGCCCACTCATCGATGGCGATGGGCACAGGTTTCGCGCGGAAGGCTGGGATAAGTTTCAGATATTCCTGATAGTGCTCATATTTTGCGCGGACCTGGACAGCCGGCGCGCGCTCCCACTCGATGAGCGATAGAGGGGGATCGATAGGCACCTTCTTCTGCAGCTTCATGTCTGTGTGCTGGGTGCCGGAAGCGTAATAATGCTCGCTGACCATGTCGATGTTATCGAGGCAGTGCAGCAGCATCTGTCCGGTCCAGTCGGCGGCCGAAAGGTAGCTGGGAACATATTGGCCGTTGATGCGCCGGGCCTGGTCTGCACCTTCCATGACGTCCGGCATGGCGCCGGCTGCGATGAGGATGATGGATGGATCGACTTTACGCATTTCCTTGGCGAAGAAGTTGTGCTTCAGTTCGAACTGCGGAAGCGACATCGAGCCCATCTGGTAGTCGCCCCACGGCTCATTGCCCACACCCCAGAACTTCACATGATACGGCTCGGGGTGGCCGTTTTCGGCGCGCCATTTTCCCATTGGTGTGTTCGCGGCGCCGTTGGTGTATTCGACAAGTTCGCGGGCCGACCAGGCGTCGCCGAAACCGGCGTTGACCGTGATGTACGGATCGACGCCGAGCAGACGGCAGAGCGTAAGAAATTCGTCGGTGCCCACATCATTCGGCTGCACCGCATGCCACACGGGATCGAAGATGAGCGGTCGCTTGTCGATCTCACCGACACCATAGCGCCACTCATACGAGGAGACAAAGTTGCCTCCCGGAAAGCGCAGGATCCCAAAACGCAACTGCTTGAGCGCCGCGATGACCTCCGGGCGGAAGCCGTTGATGTTATCGGCGGGCATCAGCGAGACCGTGCCGACATGAAACCCGCCTGTGCCCGTACCGCTAATCTCAAGAGTGGCGTCGTCGGTGTCGCCCGTCACGACGTAATGCAACGGGAACTTGCGGTAGGCCGTGTCCAGCGTGCGGATAGTAACCGTCTGGCGGTCGCCGGCTTGCTTGCCCCAGATCAGGGTCACCTTTACAACCGTGTTTGGAGAACCGGACAAAAGGATGCGTCCTGTATAGGCCTTCCCTTTGCGTACAGCAATTCCGGCTTGCATGAAGCCGCGAGCTTCCTTCCCGTCGAGTTTTACCAGCGGCGAATGATCTCCGGTAAAGGGTGCCTTGGTATCCATGATGACGGTAGCTTCTCCGCCAATGGGAGACCACCACCGCGTGGGCGTGCGGCGGAAGCGCGGATTCCCTGCCGCATTCCCCATCACCGGCGGCGGCGTAGGAGCGTTCGTGGCGACCGGGTAAAAGAACTTGCGATCAACGAGCATCTCAGACCAGATGGCGGTGTTGACGATGTCTCCCCCGTGCTCCAGAAACTGGCCGTAGATGTTCTTCGAGATAGGCGCGCCGGTCTTCGACGTGTCGATGGTGGCATTCACGGTGCGTGCCTGACCAAGCACGGGGTTCGGGGAGGCCAGCAGAAGAACGGTAATCATGCCGTTCATCACGGCGTATGTCTGTAGGGCTGCGATCTTCTTGAACCATTTCATCGTTGATTTCCTTCTGACTCCATCATCGAATGGTGCCGGCGAGCGATAAGCAAGCGGTTTGGGGGTTTGGAGCGTTGCCGTGGCGCGCCCTCAATCAATGCACTCCCTGCTACTGCTCGATCGACACCACAGTGACTGACCTCGGTTCCACCGTGATGGAAAGTCTGCCACCTTTCACATTCACTGCTGCGGACTTCGGTGCAACTGTATTAGGGTGTTCAAAGGTATTGATACTGTCGACCGTCGAGGCCGTCAAAGTTTCTGCTTTGGCCGACTTTGCAGTTATGCCTGTCAACTCTGCATCGATTGTGACAGGATTTTCGGCGTCGAGATTGGTGATCTCCAGCAACAGTTTTCCGTCCGCACCCTTTGCGGCGATGGCGTCCACGCGCGGCAGCGATACGCCACCGTGGGTATAAGTCCCGGTGTCGAAAGCGACAGGAATAAACGTGGCGTCCTGAAACGGAACATACATCTTGAAGACGTAATAAGTGGGAGTCAGCACCAACTTCTCTTTGTCCGTGAGAATCATTGCCTGGAGCACATTGATCATCTGGGCGATGTTGGCCATGCGAACCCGGTCGGCATGGCGAGCGAAGATGTTCAAATTCAACGATGCAAGAATGGCATCGCGGATGCTGTTCTGCTGGACGAGAAATGCGGGGTTCGAGCCGTGCAGCGGCGCATGCCAGGCTCCCCATTCATCCACACTCAGGGCCACCTTCTTTTGCGGGTCGTACTTGTCCATCACCGCCTCCTGCTTGCGCAGGAATTCGTCCATGAAAAGCGTCGATTTCAGGCTCTTGGCGTAGTCGTCCAATCCGAAATTATCGGAGCTCGTTGACGGTGGCCAGCCGTTCGGAACGGTGTACCAGTGCAGTGAGACGCCATCGATGTCCCAGGCCCAGGTGTGTTTTTTCCAGGCTTTCATTACGGCATCGGTCCATTCAGTATCCGGCGTGCCAGGACCGACGGCGATCTTCAGCATCTTGTCCTGCGTCCGCTGCGCCGGATTCATGTTCAGCACAAAGCGGCTGTAGACCTTCATCAGGCTCACGTAATAGTCGGCGGACATCGCGCCGCCGCAGTCCCAGCTTTCGTTGCCAATGCCCAGGAATCCAACTTTATAGGGGGCGGGATGGCCGTTGGCGGCGCGCTCCTTTGCCAGAGCCGTTGGCGCTGCCGCAGTCATGTACTCGAGCCACTCGCTGGCCTCTTGCGGCGTGCCTGACCCGACATTGACCGAGACGTACGGTGTGCTACCGATCTGCTGAATGAAATCCATAAACTCATCGGTGCCGAAGGCGTTCGTATCGATCACGTCGCCCCATGCCGAGTTCACGGTGGCCGGGCGTTTGTCCCGCGGGCCGATTCCCTTGCGCCAGTGATACTGGTCGGCAAAACACCCGCCCGGCCAGCGAACGTTGGGCACCTTGAGTTCCTTCAGCGCCGCCACCACATCGTTTCGGATCCCCCGAGTATTCGGGATTAGGGAATCTGGCCCAACCCAGATGCCCTCGTACAACCCATGTCCGAGATTCTCCGCAAATTGCCCGAAGATATTGTGATCGATTCTGGCGCCGCCTTTGGACGCATCAATGGAAACATGGACGTCCTGGCCAGACATGTTCGGCGAGGAGACCATTGCCGCCATGAGACCCAAACCTGCTAGAAACGTACACTTCACGAGTTCCTCCCGAGCCGAACAGCCGCTGCTTCATGAAGATCGGCGCTTGACGCGAACCAGACTATTAATTTCGCCTGTCGATATAAGTTTGCTTCTTGAACTCCTTGACGTTACAGACGGACGCGGAATCGAACAAGTCTGATAAATTCTCTTGTTAGAATCGATTTTCTCGATGTGTTATCCGGCGTGTGGCGGCTCGGAATACGGACGGTGTCTAAATGATTTCCGGATCGCCACTCACACCCAGCAAGTCTGCCAGAGCGTTCATCTCAGTGTTGCTTGCGTTCATTTCCCGAGACACGAGACTGAGTCTGACTTCACGCGTCTGCCCTGCGGGCAGGGGTAATGGAACGAAATCGCCCTTGTCCAACTCGGCCTGAATCCGGTACTTCGGCAGCCACCCGAAACAAAGCCCGCTGCGAACCGCTGCGACAGCGGATTCTATCGTACTCACTGGAAGCAGGCGTTGCGCGAGCAGCCGCGGCTGGTGCTTCAACGTTCCGGATGCTGCATTTTCGATGGTGACCAATGTGTGTTGCATCAGGTCGGCGCGCGAGATGCGGCGTCGAATCGCCAGCAGAGGATGGTCTCTACGCACCACGGCAATAATGCCAATCACAAGAATGGGTCTCGCGAAGAGTTCGCGTGTAATCACGCCAGTAATGCAGAGTTGTGCGTTGTGTGCGGAGAACTCAAAGTCGGCGGAGAGAAAGGTGCATTGGCGCAGCTTCGGCTTCACATGCGGGAATTTCTGCGAAAAAGCCGCTAGCACTTCGAAAAGCCGGTCGTCGGGGTAGATACTGTCGACCGAAAGCCGAACCTCCGAAGCTCCACCGGACGCGATGAGACGCGCGCGCTTTTCAAGCTCATGGAAACCAGCGAGATGGGACTCAGCATCGGCCAGAAGACCTCTGCCTACCTCCGTAAGCTGCGCTTTCCGTCCCTGGATCTCAAACAGTTTGACACCGAGTTGCTCCTGTAGCCGGCCAATGGCATAGCTGATGGTGGACTGAGACTTGTTCAGCTTCTTTGCTGCGGGAGCGAATCCCCCCAGTTGTACAACGGCTTGAAGAATCTCCCACGCGTCGAGTGTCGTGTCCATGCAGTAACGATACATCTAAAAATTCGATGTACTACATGAAAAAAGGCGACTATCCTTCGATAATTCCAATCAAGTACGATGCAGCTGTCCCTTGAGATTCTATTTTGCCTGTCGAAAAATCTATGTCATTCCTTGAATAACGCCAAATCCGGACTCCCCGCATCGACGCCAGGAGCGAGACCGATGGAGAACAATCTATGAAGAACCTCGCTGTCGCTCTACTGCTGTTCCTTTCAAGCTTCTGCTACGCCCAAACTTCGGCTGAGTTCCAGCCCGCTTCCACAAACGTGTGGGGTGCGGAGTACCCCCGTGTAGACTCCGCTGGCAGAGCGGAATTCCGCCTGAAGGCGCCGAGCGCCACCGCCGTGAAGCTTAATTTCTGGAGCAATTCGAAGCTCGATATGGTGAAGGGAGCGGATGGAGTCTGGACCGTCACCACACCGCCGCTCGTTCCCGGTCTGCACTACTACAACTTCGACGTTGACGGCGTAAACGCCAACGACCTCGGAAGCCATGCCTTCTACGGCGGCAGCAGAGACGCCAGCGCCATAGAAATTCCCGAAGCTGGGGCCACCTACTACCTCCCGCAGAATGTTCCCCATGGCGCTGTGCGAGAAATCTGGTACATGTCCAAGGTCACCGGAACATGGCGCCACGCCGAGATGTACCCACCACCCGGCTACGACACCAGTTCGAAGATGCGCTATCCGGTTCTCTATCTCCAGCACGGTGGCGGCGAAGATGAGACCGGATGGATCAAGCAGGGTCATGCCAATTTCATTCTCGACAACCTGATCGCCAGTGGAAATACGAAGCCGATGATCATTGTCATGGCCTACGGTTACGCGCGACGCGCTGGACAGGTCGACCCAGACATGGCGGGACAGCCCTTCGGCTCACCGGCGATGATGAAAGCCATGCAGGACATGGCTCAGGTGTTTGAAGACGACCTGACCCAGGCGCTGATCCCCTACGTGGACGCGAACTTCAGGACGATCGCCGACCGCGACCATCGGGCTATGGCTGGACTCTCCATGGGAGGTATGCAGACCTTCCAGGTTACCTTCGACCATCTCGATCTGTTCTCCTATATCGGCGGATTCAGCGGCGCTAGCGGGCTGCTGATGACGAACGCTGAAAAGCCGAATATGAAGACTGCATTCCACGGCGCGCTCGCTGATCCCGCAGCCTTTTCAAAAAGGGTCCACCTTTTGTGGATCGGTGTAGGAACCGAAGAGCCCCCGCAGATGCGAACCAGCATCCTCAGACTTCACACGGCGTTCACCGATGCCAACGTGAAACACGTCTTCTACGAATCCCCCGGCACCTCGCATGAGTGGCAGACGTGGCGCCGCGATCTGAAGGACTTCGCGCCGAGGCTTTTCCAATAGCAAATTGACCCGCCCCCGGCGGCTAGGAGAACGTCTGCCAGCCACGTTTTATACGTTTCACCGCACTCGCCCGAAGGAGGCTGTACCGTCTGACCTCCTTATTCAGGAGGCTTGCTGCGCATGGACCCTTCAGCGGAAGCTTTTTGAGTCAGCGTACATTCACTTTGGAGAAAGCACATGAAAATCAGGGTGACACGAATCATCGGGACATTGGTCTTGGGAACTGCCCTTTTCTCGGGCTTGATTGCGCAATCTGCGCTTGGGCAGGATTCCGCAAAACTTCCCTATATGAATCCGCAGTTATCGCCTGAGCAGCGTGCCGCGGACCTCGTCCACCGCCTGACCCTCGCGGAGAAGGCGCTGGAGATGCAGAACAACTCCGCGCCCATTCCGCGCCTCAACATTCCCGCCTACCAATGGTGGAGCGAAGCCCTTCACGGAGTCATCAACGAAGGTGTAACAGAGTATCCGGAACCCATGGGATTGGCTGCGACCTTCGACGCCCCGGGCGTACACACCATGGCGGCACAGATTGGAATCGAGGGACGCATCAAGCATGTGCAGAACCTGCGAGAGGGGCACACCGGCATCATGGGAGGGCTCGATTTCTGGTCTCCGAACCTGAACATTTTTCGTGACCCGCGCTGGGGCCGTGGCCAGGAGACCTACGGCGAAGACCCATTCCTCACTGGCCGTATGGGCGTAGCCTACGTCACCGGCTTGCAGGGCGACAATCCAAAGTATTACCTCGCCATCGCAACGCCAAAGCACTACGACGTGCATAGCGGGCCTGAACCTACACGCCACTTTGCCGACGTGGACGTGAGCAAGCACGACGAGATCGATACCTACTTGCCCGCCTTCCGTGCCGCCGTCGTCGAAGGCAAAGCCGGCTCCGTCATGTGCGCCTACAACGCCATCAACGGCGAGCCCGCCTGCGCCAACCAGTTCCTGCTTCAGGATCAACTCCGCGGCAAGTGGGGATTTCAGGGATACGTCGTCTCCGATTGTGATGCCGTGCGGGACGTTGCCGCCAACCATCGCTACCGTCCCACGCAGGCGCAGGGCGCCGCCATCTCCGTCATCCGCGGTATGGATAATGAGTGCGTCACCTTCACCTCAAGGTTCGGCGAACCGGTGGATAAGGCGTACATCGACGCAGTTCAGCAAGGCTATCTGCCCGAAACTGCGCTGGACACCGCGCTCATCCGCCTCTTCACCGCGCGCATGAAGCTTGGCATGTTCGATCCGCCCGACATGGTTCCCTATACCAAAATCGACGAGAAGGAGCTGGATAGCGCCGAGCATCGCACGCAAGCACGCAAGCTCGCGAATGAGTCCATGGTGCTGCTCAAGAATGACGGGCTGCTTCCACTAAAACCGGGCATCCGAAATATTGCGGTCGTAGGCCCGCTCGCCGATCAGACCCGCCCGCTGCTTGGAAATTATGCGGGCCAGCCCACGCACATCGTCTCCATTCTCGACGGCCTGCGCGCCGAGTTCCCTAACGCAAAGATCACGTTCATTCCGGGAACCCAGTTCCTGCGCACCGATGGAACCCCCGTACCCGATAGTCTTCTCACAACTCCGGAAGGCAAGCCCGGTCTGAAGGCCGAATACTCGGACGGCGTCGCCAGAGGTGGGCCTTCACCCGAGACTAAACCGAAGCCACTTATGAGCCGCACCGAGCCCAATGTGCAGCTCACAAGCAGCAACCTGCCCTCGAAGGTGGGGGGCAGAAAAACCTTCGGCGTTCAATGGTCTGGCTTCCTGACACCCACCGAGTCGGGCGACTTCATCCTCGGTATTCGCGCCGTCGGCTTCGCCCGGCTCACAGCAGATGACAAGCCGGTGGCGATGGACTACGGCGGCAGTCGAATGAACGCAAGCGTGGGTCGCGTCCACCTGGAGAAGGGCCGCAAGGTAGCCATCAACATCATCTACGGCAGCTCCAAGGGACAACCGCTCGCCGAGCTTATCTGGACGAAAGTTAACAACGTGCCGTCCGTTGAGGCCCTCACTGCAGCCAGGAACGCAGACGCGATTATCGCCGTCGTTGGCATTACGAGCCAACTGGAGGGCGAAGAGATGCCGGTCACGGAACCCGGCTTCCTTGGCGGAGATCGCACCAGCATCGACCTTCCCCAGCCCGAAGAGGACCTGGTCGAAGCACTGGCAACCACCGGCAAGCCGCTCGCTGTTGTTCTAATGAATGGCAGCGCCCTCGCGGTCAACTGGATCAACGGGCATGCCAACGCCGTCCTCGAAGCATGGTATCCCGGCGAAGAGGGCGGAGCGGCCGTGGCTGAAACCCTGAGCGGAAAGAACAATCCCGCGGGTCGCCTGCCAGTAACTTTCTATACCGGCGTCAGCCAGTTGCCCAACTTCGAGGATTACGGGATGGCGAACCGTACTTATCGCTACTTCAACGGCAAGCCGCTCTATCCGTTTGGCTATGGTCTCAGTTACACAACCTTCAGCTACAGCGACCTCTCCATTCCAACGCGGCCCATCGACGCGGGCCAGCCGCTCGGCGTAGAGGTGACGGTTACAAACACCGGCAAAGTTGCCGGGGACGAGGTAGTGCAGGTCTACCTCAAGTTCCCTTCCGTCAAGGGCGCGCCTCTCGTTGCTCTGCGCGGATTTCAGCGCATTCATCTCGAACCGGGCCGCAGCCAGAATGTCCATTTCGCATTGAAAGACCGTGACCTGGGTATGGTCGCCGAGGACGGTAGTCCCATCGTCGCTGAAGGTGATTACACGATCAGCGTGGGTGGAGGACAACCTGATACGGGAGCACCGATCGTCGCCGGACATTTCCATATTCAAGGCCAGATAGGCTTACCGGAATAGCGAGGAGCGGTTACTGCAGCACAACTGCCGTGCAGGTAAGGATCTGGGCCGGTCAACAGCATCCGAATCGGCGCATAAAAATAGTGAAGCGAGCATTCAGAGATGACAGGCGAACCTATGAAAGCGATGAAACTACCAAACGATAGCTCCAAACTCCGAGAACTCTGGTTCGTCACCGGGAGCCAGCATCTTTACGGCCCCGGCCCGCTGGCGCGGGTGGCTGAACACTCCGCGGCCATCGCCGGCGCGCTCAACGGCGATGCCGTCATCCCGGCGTCTGTCGTCGCGAAACCTGTGATGGTGAGCGCCGAAGGCATCACCGCGCTGTGCCAGCAGGCCAACGCCGATCCGAACTGCATCGGCCTCGTGCTCTGGATGCATACGTTCTCGCCCGCGAAGATGTGGATCAACGGTCTGACGCAGCTACGCAAGCCCATCCTCCATCTCCACACGCAGTTCAACCGCGAGCTGCCGTACGCCACCATCGACATGGATTTCATGAACCTGAACCAATCGGCCCATGGCGATCGCGAGTTCGGCTTTATCACGGCTCGCCTTCGGCTGGCTCGCAAGGTCGTCGTCGGTTTCTGGAAGGACGCCGACACAGTGGCCGAAATAGGGGCGTGGACCCGAGCCGCGGCGGGTTGGCATGAATCACAACATCTGAAGGTGGCGCGCTTCGGCGACAACATGCGCAACGTCGCCGTCACAGAAGGCGATAAGGTCGAAGCCCAGCGGGTCTTCGGGTACGAAGTCCACGGCTACGGCATCGGCGACCTCACTGACCGCATGGCCGAGTTCACTGATACCGACGTCGCGAGGCTCGTGCAGGAGTATCGTGACGCATACACGATCACCGAAGCTCACAACAAGCCCGACTCCCTTGCTGCCGCCGCCCGGATCGAGCTCGGGCTGCGGGCTTTCCTTACCGAAGGCGGCTTCGTGGCCTTCACAGACACTTTTGAAGACCTGCACGGAATGGTCCAGCTCCCCGGTATTGCTGCGCAACGCCTTATGGCATCCGGGTTCGGGTTTGCGGGGGAAGGCGACTGGAAGACCGCGGCGCTGGTTCGCGTGATGAAAGTGATGGCTGCCGGGCTTCCGGGTGGCACCAGCTTTATGGAGGATTACACGTACGACTTCTCGATCACGCCCAAAGTGCTCGGTTCGCACATGCTGGAAATCTGCCCCAGCATTGCCGCTTTCAAACCGTCACTTGAAGTGCATCCGCTCGGTATCGGAGGCAAGGCGGATCCGGTGCGCTTGGTCTTCGCTTCAGGCATTGGTACAGGTATCGTCGCCACGGTCGTCGACATGGGCAATCGCTTCCGCATGATCGCCAATAGTGTCGACGTCATTGTTCCGGCGGAAGCACTCCCGAAGCTTCCCGTTGCCCGGACCCTATGGGTTCCGCAACCGAGCCTGAAGATCGCGGCCGCAGCATGGATCTACGCCGGGGGCGCGCATCACACCAGCTTCAGCCAGGCTCTTTGCATGGAACATCTCGAAGGTTTCGCTGAAATCGCGGCCATCGAATTCATTCGCATCGACAACGAGACACAACTTCACCGACTGCGACAAGAGCTGCTTTGGAGCGATGCAGCGTATAAGCTGAGCTAGTGTCCTGTCTCTAAAGTTCGCTTACAAAGTCTAGCGGCGGAATCGAGGATTTGATCTGCCGTTTTATGCCAGATGAGCGGCTTGGGGTTTCGGTTGGTTTGATCGATGTAGTTTCGGATGGCCTCTTCCAGTTCTTTGGTGGAGCGATGGACTCCGCGCCGGAGCTGCTTTTCGGTGA
>DASRLI010000227.1:0-11751 GCA_035648535.1 Occallatibacter sp.
ATCTTGAAGAGATGTTCGAAGCATGGTCAGCCTGCAAGGAGAATAACGTCGGATGGTGCCTCCTATGCAACAGCGCAATCCGCACGGCGGAGGATCTCCTGCCAGGTACCTCGACGCACAACTGCGATGCCGGCCGCGAACTTGAGGAGAAGATCAGGAAGGAAGCGCAACAGAGCACGGACATTGACGTCTCTCTGGGCGAACCCTCAGCAACAGTTAGGGGCGTGTCCTACATCGACGGGATATGCACTGGCGGTTTCTCGGACCCAGTTACGATCGACCAACTCCGCAGTACCCGGTGCGACGGCATTCCCGCTGAGCCTGGAATATATGTAATTACCTTTGCGTCAGTCGATGAACCGCGTTTCCTCAAAGAGAGCACGGGCGGTTGGTTCAAAGGCAAGAACCCAAGCTACAGCCCTGATGTGGTGGAACGTAATTGGGTAAAGGGAGCTTCAGTTGTCTATGTCGGTATCACCCGAGCACGAAAGGGCCTGAAGGGCCGTATCTGTCAGCTACTTGACTTCGGTTCAGGGAAACGAGTTGGTCATAGGGGTGGCCGACTCCTTTGGCACCTGCAGGACAGCGGACAACTGCTGGTCAGATGGCGGACATGCGCCGCCAGCGAAACCGATTGGGCTGAGTCCGCTGTCATCTCGTGTTTCAAAGCGATCCATGATGACAAGCGGCCTTATGCCAATATGCTGAAGTGACTGGCAAAGCGCAGCGAAGAGCAGATAGCGACGCGTAAAAAACCCTAAGTGGGAGGTGACGAGCATGGCAAACGTCAGGACGCAGAAGGTCACTGATAGCTTTATCGCGATAGATAAACCCATAAGGCTCGATGAGACCTCTAGGACGCGACGTATCTTCGTGCCTTCCTTCTCTGTTGACGCTGCTGGCAAGAAGCACCTCCGTGGGAAATTCCTTCGCCAAAAGAAGGGGCGATCGGGGTGGGAGGATGAGGAAGGGATCTCTCTGAAATGCGTTGCGCCAGGTGAAGCTGTGAGGTTTGAGCTTCCGTCGGAAGCAATGGGAAGATTCCTCGAAGGAATCGGTGCCTTGTTAATGGTGGCACAGATGCCTTCCATCGAGGAGCGATCGCAAAGATTCAGCATTGCCCTGTCAAACAAAGTGATCGAGATCAGCGATGAAGCCCTGAGACCAGCGATACAAGAACTCATCGCCAAAGGCCACAGCAGGGAGTTTTTGGACCAGTTGGCATTACTGAAGCCGCAAGAGGCGGAGATGTTTGCCGATGAGCAGGTCCTTCGGAGGCGCAGGTTGTCTCTCGATGAGTTCGAAGGTGGCCTTGCTGATGAAGATTGGGATGAGCCGCGCTGGGGCAAGTTCTTCGAGATGAATAGGTGGATATTCGGGTTGGGTCTGCGATACCAGTTCCTACATCAGTTGCAGGGGCAGGCGCATTACGGTGGCAGTGATGTACGGGGCAAAGGGGAACAAAAAGGCGACTACCTTCACTACACAGAGGGCAAAGCCAAGTTCATTGTTCTTGTTGAAATCAAGCGCCCTGACTCACCGATCTTTCAGGCCGAATCCGGTGGAAGGCAGTATAGGAACGGGGTTCCTGGATTTCATCCGGAGTTCGCGAACGCGATATCCCAGGTCCAGGTGAATACTCGCACATGGGAGGTCGAAGGGAGCCAATCGGAGGCAAACCGAGATCGGTTGCAGCCCGGCAATATCTCCACTGTTCACCCGCGTTCGTTGTTAATTTACGGCAACACCAGTCAGCTAGATTCACGAGAAAAGCGAGTGGCGTTTGAGCTGTTTCGCGGGCAACTGAAGCACACAGAGATCGTAACCTACGACGAGTTGCACTACAGGGCGCAATTTATTGTCGGGGAGCTGTCTGGTGATATCGGCTGAGTTGCAGAAGCACGTAGGACTCGATCGCTGCTACTCCAGCGACCGGGCTTCGCCCACTAGTCATCATCATCATCTGCAGGCTGATGCATCGGACTACACCCGGGGCAGACGTAATGGGAATCGGTACCAACCTCGGTCGCCGCTCCTGGAGGCAGATGCATGACCTCCCTGATTCGGTCCACCAAGTCCGACCGTCGCAGAATGCAACGGTCCAGGAAAAGCAGTACGGTGCCCCGCTTTGGATCTGCCGTCACGCGTCCCCTCGGCACCTGGTCATATTCAACTTCAGCCGGCACCGCACCGCGGTGCTGGAGTTCCTCCCAATAATCAGGGTGACCCTTCTCATGGGTCTTCAGAGCTCCGTAGTCAGAGGCGTAGTCCACGGGCGTACTGTCGATCAAGAGTGTGTTGCCGAGGAGGAAAATGATGCCGACCTCCGCCGGCGCTGCCTGTCTCGGTTGCTGCGTCTCGCCATCATGGGCGACAACCTCGCCAACTGATTTATCCCTTTGTTGTCCCTCGTCTGCCTTCCTCTGTTGGCCTGCCATGGGTGGTACCCTGCCGTCGTTCCTTCACCTGCTCGAACAGGTCGTCACCGATAATCCGCAGCTCTGGTTTCTCCAAGGTCAAACACTCGTCCTTTGGACGCGTCTTTCCCTCCAGCTTTCCGGTCGCCGGATTTCTCGTCATACACCTCTTGTTCCACCGGGTCCTGCCAACATACCTTTCATTCCCCAGAATTCTGGATATCGCACTTGCGGACCAGTTTGGCGTCCCGGCAGCACGGCCTTGCGGAGGTGGTACGCTGTCCGCGTTCAACCGCGTCGCGATTGCGGCTAGGCTGAGGCCGGATACATATCCCTCAAATATCCGCTTCACGACCTTGGCCTCGGACTCACACTTAGTCTGCTTGACACCGACCACGACAACGCGGCCGTGTTGACTTTGCGGGTCTGAGACGATCTCGGGTACATTTGTGTATCCGAAGCACCGACCGCCGGGATGATAGCCGCTCAGGAATCTCCCGATCTTGCCCCTGCGGACTTTATCCGCAAAACACTTCGAGTAGACCAGATCAGTTTCAGCAACGCAGTTGAAAATCGCACGGAAGGACGGGTCCGTAGAGTCGAGACGATTGAACACAAAATAGAGGTTGACGCCATGATGAGTGAGAGCGTCTACGATCTGGCCTGCCATGCCCATATTCCTGGTCAGGCGATCGGTCGAAACACAAATAAGGTAGTCGAACGGACGCGGCTTGATTGAGGCAAGGGCAATCAATTCCTGCAGCCCGGTGCGATCGTTCATCAAGGTTCCAGAGCCCCCGCGATCGATGCGGACTAATTCTTCGATAACAGTCCAGCCTTTCTTCCGGGCCGCTTCCCTGCACCGTTCAATCTGCTCGTTTGCGGAATCTTCCCTCGCTGTTAGAGCGCCTGTGCGTGCATAAATTGCGCAACGTATAGGCTCGGTGGACGCTTCTCCATGGTTTTCGGTAGTCATGTCACTCTCCGTTTCAGGTTGCTGTGAAGGCGAGTAGTACTGCCCCTCGCCTGTTACTAATGAGTTCCATATCAAGTTTTTGTTCAACCACATTCAGACGGCCCTTCAACTTGGCTAGGCAGGGGCCAGTGCATTCCGGGTACTGAATCCAACGTGTGGTGGACTTCAAAGAGCGCGTCCTTTTCGGCAACCGCGCACCTGACATTCATGCTCGACGGCCAACTCTCTCTACTAGGTACTACCGAGCTCAAACCATTTTGGGGACTGAAGGCGTAAAAATATTTTTAAAAAAATGATTTTCAAGGCGAGGGTACCCGGAGGGCAGGGCGATGGATCGCCTTGTTTTTTCTGCAGCGCGTGATTCATCGGTTATCAGACGGGGACTGGCGAACAGGCAGGGAGATGATCACGGCCAACGACCGCAGTTCCACGGGCGACCCGATCAGGCGGCAATCTCAGATGGCAGAGAAACTTCTCCCGTGGAACAGACGAGTCGATCGCCACTACGGTCTCGACCATCAGGGGACCACTACTGAGTTGGTTTCTTCAAACTGTTCAACAGCCCTGAGTACCTCTTGCGCGACTGGTCGTTCCGGACCGCTAGGCCCAGTGGTTTCTTCTGCCCGACCACAACAAGCAGCCGCTTGGCACGGGTAATTCCGGTGTAGATGAGGTTTCGCTGGAGCAGCATGAAGTGCTGCATGGCAAGGTCTTGAACGATTCCGAAACCCACATCCTCCCAGGTCCGAAAATCCGGACCTGGGCACCCAATTCTGAGTGAGTGAAACCCATGCGCACCTATGTCGGTGCCGGGCGTGTAGAATTGTGATTCTTCGAGCGGCTCACTCACTTCGTCTTTCTAAGGACGCGACATGTACGATCCAGATGATCCCTTCAAGCCAGCACCCTGCACGCAGTGCGGAAAGGTGGACTCGACCTCCCGCTTCCGCCCGACGACTCGGACGATTCACCAAAGTCTTTACCTGTGCGACCTGACGGGCGACAATTAAAACTACCGATCGCCGACAAACAAAATTCCCGATCCAACGACAATTAGACCAAGCGTATTCCGGTTCATCGGAGCGGAGGCGGATTGGTCACAGACAGGCAGGTTCGGAGGTTGTTTGCGTTGATAAAGAGAGAGGAAAACCAAGAGATTGCGGCGTCCAAGTCGGGGATGGATGCCAAGACGGCGCGTAAATATCGTCGCCAGGGCCGGCTGCCAAGTGAAATGCCGGTAGCGGTGCGTGGACGGACTCGGCCGGACCCGTTTGCTGAGGTATGGGACGAGGTTCAGAAGTTGTTTGAGGGGAATGCGGGGCTTGAGGCCAAGACGGTTTTCGAGTTCTTGCAGCGACAGAACCCGGGTCGCTTTCAGGATGGGCAGGTGCGGACATTGCAACGGCGCGTGAAGGTGTGGCGTGCAACCGAAGGTCCGGCCCGGGAGGTGTTCTTTGTGCAACAGCATCCTCCGGGTCGTTTGGGAGCGTCGGATTTCACGCACATGGAAGAATTGGGCGTGACCATCCAGGGACAGAGTTTTCCGCACCTGATCTATCACTTCGTCCTGACGTACTCGAACTGGGAGGCAGCGACGGTGTGTTTTTCAGAGAGCTTCGAGAGCCTGAGCGAGGGGTTGCAGAACGCTCTGTGGGGTCTCGGTAAAGTACCGCATCGCCATCGCACCGACCGGCTTTCGACGGCGGTCAACAACATGAGCGACCCGGTTGAGTTCACGGACCGCTACCAGGGTCTGATGCGTTCCTACGGCCTGGAGAGCGAAAAGACGCAGGCCGGGCATGGCAACGAGAACGGCGATGTGGAGCAGCGGCATCATCGCTTCAAGCGGGCCGTGGCGCAGGAGTTGATGCTGCGCGGCAGCACTGATTTTGCCAGTGTTGATGCGTATAAATCGTTCCTGGCAGCGATGTTGGAGCGGTTGAACGCCGGGCGCAGGCAGCGGTTGGCCGAAGAGATGGCGGTGATGAGGGAGTTGCCGGAGCGGCGCATAGAGTCGGCCAAGCGCGAGCAGGTGAAGGTGGACTCGGGCAGCCTGATCTATGTGGACCGCAACGCGTACTCTGTGCCGAGCCGGTTGATCGGCGAGCAAGTGGAGGCGCGGCTATTCATGGACCATGTGGAGGTCTGGTACGGACAGAAGAAGGTCGCCGAGATGCCACGCTTGCGCGGGCGTCAGAAGCATCGGGTGGATTACCGGCACATCATCGACTGGTTGGTGCGCAAGCCGGGCGCATTCGAGCACTACCTGTACCGCGATGAGTTGTTCCCGACCAGCCGCTTCCGCATGACCTTCGATCTGCTTGAGGAGCAGCTTGGCGGGTATCAGGGCAGCAAGGAATACCTGAAGATCCTGGAGTTAGCTGCCAAGGACAGCGAGGTCAGAGTCGATGCGGCGCTGCTTGTTCTGTTGGGACCAGGCGATGAGCAGATCAGCGCTGCGGGAATCGAGGCCATGCTGGGAGCTGAGCACAACACGACCATTCGCGATGTCGAGGTGGCGGCGGTGGATCTGCGCGTCTTCGACGAGTTGTTTAGTGCGCAGGAGGTGCTGCAATGAGCGCGGCCCCTCAGATCAGAACGGCGTTGATGGAGAACCTGAAAGAGTTGCATCTGCCGGCGATGCGTGAGTGCTTCGAGCAGGCTGCGCACCAGGCGGAGAAAGAGACCCTCAGCTACGAGCAATACCTGCTGCAGTTGACAGAGCGGGAGTGCGAGTCACGGCGCCGCAATCGCATCGCCGCACTGTTGCGCGAGTCAGGACTGCCACGAGAGAAGACGATGGCAAACTTCGATCTGAAGCGTCTACCCGTCAAGGCCGGACGACAACTGAAGGCGCTGGTGGACGGCAGCTTCCTTGATCGCAAGGAGAACCTGCTTCTATTCGGGAATCCTGGTGCGGGCAAGAGCCATCTGCTGTGTGCCCTGGCCCATGAACTGATCGCGCAAGGACGCAGGATGAAGTACACGAGCTGCGCCATGCTGGTGCAGGATCTGCTGGTGGCCAAGCGCGATCTGCGGCTGAGTAAGGAGATCAAGAAGCTAGCCAGGCACGACGGCCTGATCATCGACGAGATGGGCTATGTCCAGCAAAGTCGCGAGGAGATGGAGGTGCTGTTCACCTTGCTGTCCGAGCGATACGAACGCGGCAGCGTACTGCTGACCAGTAATCTTCCGTTCTCGAAGTGGGAGGGGATCTTCAAGGATCCGATGACCACGGCGGCAGCCATCGACCGGCTGGTGCATCACTCGGTCATCGTGGAACTGAACATCCCCAGCTATCGAATGGAGGAGGCAAAGAAGAATCGGGATCCGGCGCCAGAAAGCAACGCGGCCAATTAAGCGCACTCAACTGAGGCATGGACCAAACGCAAGAGCGGGGGAAAGCAGGCCGTGGAAATGACGGTCTGCTGGAAAGCCTGGAAAAAACGGTGAGACTGTTTTTCCCACCCTTCCCACAGACCTTGGAAATCGATGCTGCCGATTTCCACATTACCACCGCCACAGCGACGACGGGGATGAATATATCCAAACGTTGTCGCTGGCAGGCCCTCCGCTTCGCCCCTTCGGGGGCTTCGCTCCGGCCCATGCCAGCGACAACGACAAAGGAGAGGAGAGAAACAAGTTCCAACAACTATCGGGAATTATGGTTGTCGGTGACCGGAAAGATTAGTTGACGCCAGACACACTTGAGTACTTGCTTTCGGTCGACACCAATTCCGAAACTGCTATAGCCGCACGGGCCGCCACGCAAGAGTCTTGGCCGCTATTAAAGCGGCATGGCTATGGCCGCGAATTAGGCGGCGAGGCTAGCCGGCTCACCCCAAAACCCCTTTCTGAAAACCAATTCAAAATATGCGTTGACAATTGGAGGTCAATTAAATTATATTCTTTTTCGCTCACTCCATGAGCATATTTTAGCGAATTTGAGCGAGATGATCAGTTATATCGATCATGTTCGCTCTTGATTGTGCCTTCGAGGCTGAAAGGGAGTCTATGAAACGTAGTCGGCTGATTTGCGCTGCATTCGTATTGAGCCTGCTTGCTGGTACCGTCCATGCCCAGGAGAGCGTTGTCACGGGAACGGTCACCGATCAATCTGGAGCGCTGGTTCCCAACGCGACGATCACCCTAATCAACGATGAAACGGGTGTAATCCGCTCTACGGTGTCGAACGGGGACGGTCTTTATAGCTTCCCTTCTCTTCTCATCGGCAAGTACACCTTGACGGTAAACATGAATGGTTTCGCGCCTTACAAACAGACTGGCGTCATTGTCACGGTCGGGGCGACCTTACGATTCGACGTAAGGCTAGCCGTCGGCACCCAGAATCAGCAGGTTATTGTCCAGGCGGACGTCTTGCAGGTGCAGACTGAAACTAGCGAAAACAGCAACCTGATCACCAGCGCCCAAATGAAGCAGCTGGCGACCAATGGTCGTAATATGGTTTCGCTGACGACTCTTGGCCTAGGTGTCTCCGCTAATATCCCGTCGTTCAACGGTGTTGCTTCCAAGGGAACTTCGTTCACTATTAGCTTCAACGGCAATCGTCCTTCCCATAATGTCTGGTTGGTTGACGGTGCCGAAGCCTACGACAGGGGCGCCGGCGGTCAAATCAACCTGATGCCGAACCTGGATGCGATTGCAGAGTTCCAGACTTTAGCCAGCAATTACAGCCCGGATTACGGTGCAGGCTCAGGAGGAATGATCAGTATTGCACTGAAATCCGGCACGCGCGATTTTCACGGATCGGTATGGGAGTTCAACCGCAACGATGCCCTCATGGCGAACTACTACTTCTCAAAACGGGCGAATCGGCCAAAGCCTGAGTTGCGCCTTAACGTCTTCGGTGGAACGATCGGCGGTCCGCTATTTATCCCCCACTTTTATAACACGGACCGCCGCAAAACGTTCTTCTTCTTCAGCGAAGAGGATCGCCGTTACATCCAAGGTACAAGCCCGACACAGCTAACGACCGTAGCGTCGTCAAACTTCCCCACCCTCAATGCCCCACTGGTTTATACTGCGCCGGCGGGCAAGCCAAATCCGATCGTTCCTCAAACAACCGATCCTGCGAAGTTGCAAATCTATGCGGCCAGCGGGCTGGTGGCTGGCCAACCTTTTCCGCAAAACACTATCCCCGCCGCACTGATCGACCAGAATGCCGTGCGCTTCCTCAATACCGGCGCAATTCCGCAACCAAACACGACCAACAATCAGTTCGTCACCTCAGTGAAAAATCCCGTTTACCTGCAGGAACAGATAGCGCGTGTGGACCACGAAATCAACGACAAACTGCACCTGATGGCTCACTTCATTCACGACGCGGCCACTGTGTCGAACGCCCCCCCGCTCTGGGGAAACGCCTCCTTTCCAACCGTTGGAAGCATTGACACTCAGCCTGGCTGGAATGTAGTTGTCAAACTGACACAGACAATCGCTCCCGCGCTTTTGAATGAAACATCCTTTAATGTCAATGGAGACTCCAACACCATCCGAAACACGGGTATCTCCACACAGCCTGCGGGTTGGTCCGCAACGAGTCTGTTTACCGGCAACAATGCGTTGAATCGACTGCCGGAAGTACAGCTCGGCAGCCCTTACAACTTCATCTACAGCTCTAGTTACTTTCCATGGTTCAACTCCTATGTGGGATACCAGATCCGGGATGATCTCTCTTGGACCGTCGGACTGCACAGCTTCAAATTTGGAGCCGCCGTCATGAGGATGGACAAGAATCAGCAGCTTCAGCAGAACACCCAGGGCACATATATTTTCAACAATTCCTTCACCGGTGATTCGTATGTCAACCTGCTCCTGGGAGATGCCAACACCTATTCTCAGCTGCAAGCCCTAACTATGGATCACTGGAATGCGTATACCTATACCGGGTACGTGAATGACAACTGGCATGCGTTCCCACGCCTGACTCTGAATCTGGGAGTGCGCTACGACGGAATGCCACACGTCGCCGAGAAGAACAATCGGATTGCGAACTTCATACCGAGCGAATACTCCCAGAGCAACGCGCCTACATTCCTGTCAGACAACAGCATGGACCCTAACGGTCCGGGATTCAGTCAACCCGCTGGGGCGCCCGCCCCCTTCTACTTGAACGGAATGCATTTGGCCGGCGTCAATGGATTCCCGCGCGGTGTCGTAGAGGATTTCCTCCTTACCATCCAGCCACGGATAGGCTTCACCTTCGATCCATTTGGAAACGGAAGGACAGTGGTTCGGGGTGCATTTGGAACATTCTACGAACGCATCCAAGGGAACGATGTTTACAACGCCGCACTGAATGCGCCGTTCGCGTACGTTCCGACCGCCAGCAATGTTTCGTTTTCTAATCCACACACGAACGTCAACTCTGGGCAATCGGCATCCACGTCGATCTTTCCGGCTGCTATGTCCAATATCGCCTATTACTATCCCCATCCCGGCGTAGCGGAGTTCAGCCTCGGCGTGCAGAATCAGCTAGCTCGATCCGTCATTGCCGTTCTTCAGTACGTCGGAAGCACCGGCTGGCACCAGAGCGATAACCGCGCTATCAATACCTTGCCTCTGAACAGTCCCAACCGGCAAGCGGTCGCGGCCGGCACGCTCAAGAATGTGAATGCCGCTCGAATCTACCCTGGTTACGCGGGAATCACACAAGAAGAGGTGGAAAGTAATACAAGCTACAACTCATTGCAAGCCGGGTTACGTATGGAAAACCGCCATGGTCTTACCGCTCAGGTCTCTTACACGTGGTCTCATGAGATCGACATCGTAAGCGATGATTTGACCGGCATCTCCAATCCGTTCAACCTGGCTTACGATCGCGGCTCAGGTACAATTGATCGACGCAATATCTTAAACCTGAACTACATCTATAAACTGCCTTTCTTCCAGAATTCTGGAAACGCTTTTCAACGAGCGACCTTGGGGGGATGGGAGATATCGGGCGTCACAACTGCAGAAAGTGGACTTCCTATTCGCCTTAGTTACTCGCCAGACGTTCTTGGCCTGGGTGGGGGCACCACGAATCGCCCCAATGTAACCGGGCCCATAACAAAGCCGAAGACACAGCCTGCGTGGTTTAACAAGACCTCCTTCGGAGCACCAACGGCCCCTTGGAATGGTGGCGGCAACCAGGGCTTCGGCAATTCGGGGAAGGACGCGGTTGTAGGACCGGGCCTGTTTAACTGGAACATCAGCCTTTTCAAGACCTTCCCGCTCAGCTCACGCGAAGGCCCCCGATTTGAGCTGCGAGCGGAGTCCTTCAATACCTTCAACCACACTCAATTTCAGAACGTGGATACTAACTTCACTGACTCAAACTTCGGGACTGTAACATCGACCTACGATCCGAGGGTCTTTCAGCTGGGTGGAGAATTCATTTTCTGAGCGGAGCCCCTCTCTTCAGATTGGCCGGGGCGCCCGGCCAATCCACTCTCGCGGTAGCGGGTAGATTGATTTGACTTTTTATAAACTGAAGGGAGTTTCTCATGCGAACTGCAAGTTGATGCTTCGCATCTCGCTCGCCGGCGAAATCTCGACAAGCGATCGGATGCATGCTTTATCTTAGTAATTGAAAAAGGCTGCGGCGCTGAGAACCAGCAAGAGGGAGATAGTCAGATGATGAAAATCGCGAGCGGAATACTGGCCATGGCGCTGGTGATGCCCGCCTTAGCGCAGGCACAGAGCGTCGATGTGAGTATTGATACGTCAGCGCCCGGCGCAGAAATCAATCGCAACATCTACGGCCAGTTTGTCGAGCAAGCCCTGGGCCGGGGCGTCTATGACGGCATCTGGGTCGGCGAGAAGAGCAAGATCCCCAATATCCGCGGCTATCGCAAGGATGTGGTCGACGCCCTGAAGGCCATCCATGTTCCGCTGGTGCGCTGGCCCGGTGGCTGTTTCGGCGACGTTTACGATTGGCGCGATGGCATCGGTCCGCGCGCCAAGCGCCCCATCACCCTCAACCGCGTCATCTACACCGAGGACAACACCGTCGGCACCCATGAATATTTCGACTTTATAGATCTGCTGGGGGCGGACGCCTATGTCTCGGTCAATGTCGGCTCCGGGTCGCCGATGGAGGCAGCGCACTGGGTCGAATACATGACCTCTGACAAGGATACGTCGTTGACCAGGTTGCGGGCCAAGAATGGCCATCCAAAACCCTGGACGTTGAAATTTGTCGGTATCGGGAATGAATTGTGGGGCTGCGGCGGTTCAATGAACGCGCAATATGTCTCCGACGTGAGCAAGCGCTACGCGCAGTTCATCAACGCGCCGGCCGCTATGGGCATGACCAAGATATTCGCCGGTCCCAACGGTGCCGGAACCAATGGG
>DASRLI010000228.1:0-5665 GCA_035648535.1 Occallatibacter sp.
GACAGATAAATCATGGTCAGAAGCATGAAGACGAAAGCTTGAATGAGTGAAACGGCCAGGTGCAATCCCAGGAAGATAACCGGGATGCCTACTGGAAAGAGCGAGAAGAAGACCAGGGTCACAAGATCGCCGGCAAACATGTTGGCATAAAGACGGACGCTGAGCGACATGATTCGCGCTACGTGCGAGACAAGTTCAATGGGAAAGATGAGCCATGCCATCCACCAGACCGGGCCGGCAAAGTGCTTGATGTAGCCGACTACGCCCTGCTCGCGAATGCCGAAGTAGTTGTAGTAGAGGAAGGTGGGAATCGCCAATCCCAAGGTTACCTGCATCATGGTGGTGGGCGCAGCGATGCCGGGAATGAGGCCGACCAAGTTGTTGATGAGCACAAAGAGGAAGATGCAAGTGACATAGGCCTGGAAGCGCTCGGAGCCGTGACCGATTACCTGCTCGGCCTGATCGCCAATGACTTCGTGGATCAATTCGGCGACATGCTGCGCGGGATTGGGCTTCTCCACTGACAGGCTGAGGCGCACGATCATGAAGAAAGCGATGAGTGCGAAGACGACCAGCACTTCAAGCGAGAAAGCACTGAGGATGGCCGATGCCTGCTCAGATGCTTTGTCGGCGGGAACACCCACTGCGTGGATTCCGGAGGCGAGGACGCCACCGAATAGCTTCACCAGCAAACGTGTCAGTACAAACGATTCAGACATGAAAACTTGAGTCTTTCCGCCCCTGGGCGCGACAAACATCGCTCGCCTTCGGGCTTATTTCTAATTTTGCTTTCCGGTATCGATTTGTTCAAGCAGCCCGAAAAGCATACCTCAGGGGCTAAAGCCCACGTTAATTTTGTTGCGATTGCGGCACGACTAAAGTCGTGCCCTTTCAAAGCAGTGGTATCCAGTTTGCGGCACGGCTGAAGCCATGCCCTTTCAAAATCCGTTTGTTGAAAATCGTTTCTAATCCCTGAGCAATCTGATCGCTTCCCAGCCGATGGCCAATACTGCCAGACACAGGCCGCAGAGGAGCGCTACAACCGAGCCATGGAAACACTTCAGGCTAACATAAATGACCCCGGCAAAAACGGTGAGCCTGAGCACAAAGAAGAGGACCACCACGCCGGCGCTTGTGGGGGCCTTCTGCTGGTCCATTCTGGCGTTGATTACGCGGACCAGGCGCTGCCATTCGAGGATGCTGGCGGCGGAGATCAGTGTGCCGGTAAGCAGCATTGCCCCGCTGCGCCAGCCTGCGCCGATGAGCACCGCGAGGGAAGATATCACGCCCAGAATGAGGGTTTTGTGCAACGCCCGCCTGAGCATTGCGTCCAGATCTTCATTGGTGAGGTTAACGATGGGGTGAATTTCCTGGGTCATGGCTTGGGGTCGGGAGTTCCCTTTCCGGACCCGTTTTGGGCCTCGTCTCCCATACTGGTATTCTTCTCGGCCAATACCGCCATCTGGATCACATAGACCAGGCCCGCGATACAGCCAAAGACGACACCGACAATTTCGATCCATTTCTGGTGAAGGAGATGGGACAGCCACCAACCGGCGAGCCAACCGATGAGCACTGCCGCGGGCATCACGAAGGCGATCTGCATGAGCTTTTCGGCTTCGATGAGACCGCTGATGCCGCTGGAGAGCCCGGTGCGTGATTTGGAGGGCGGATTGAAGCGGTTGAATGCCATGGTGACTTCTGTTCAGCATACAGCGCCAAGCGCGGTGCGGGTATACTTCCCTTTTGGGCATAAGCAGTTTGGATGGAAGGAAACAGAGTGTTCGATTCGGAATTTGAACGTGGTCTTTTCGATTTGCGGAAGGCCAAGCTGGTAGAGATTGAGAAGCTGGGGCAGGCGGCATATCCCAACCAGTTTCCGGCTTCGCACACCGTGCCGCAGGTGCGGGCAAAGTGGGGCGAGGCGCAGGCCGAGGAACTTGAGGCCAGCCGTGTGACAGTGGCCGTTGCCGGGCGGATCATGGCTATTCGCGCACAGGGCAAGGCCGGGTTTGCGACGTTGCAGCAGGATGGCCAGCGGCTGCAGATTTATGTGCGCCTGGACGCGGCGGGCGAGCAGGGCTTCGCGCTCTACAAGCTGCTGGACATGGGCGACCATATCGGCGTCTCGGGCTACCTGTTCCGGACTCGGACGGGTGAGTTGACGATTCACGTGGAGCGGCTGACGTTTCTCTCCAAGGCCATGCTGGCGCTGCCGGAGAAGTTTCATGGGCTGGCTGATGTGGAGTTGCGCTATCGGCAGCGCTATGTGGACCTGTTTACGAATCTCGAGAGCCGCGAAGTGTTTGTGAAACGCGCCAGAACGCTGAAGGCGCTGCGGCAGTTCTTCGACGAACGCGGATATCTTGAAGTGGAAACGCCGATGATGCAGCAGATTGCCGGCGGCGCGGCGGCGCGGCCCTTCAGGACGCATCACAACGCGCTGGACCTGGATCTTTTTCTGCGGATCGCGCCGGAGCTTTATCTGAAGAGGCTTGTTGTGGGCGGGCTGGATCGCGTGTACGAGATCAACCGCAACTTCCGCAACGAGGGCGTTAGCACGCAGCACAATCCCGAGTTCACCATGCTGGAGTTTTACCAGGCTTATGCGAACTATCACGACCTGATGCAGATTACCGAGGAGATGATCGGATTTGTGGCGCAGGAAGTGAATGGGACGACTCTCACGACGTTCGATGGCGTTGAGATTGACCTGGGTAAGTGGCGGCGGCTGACGATGCGGGAGGCTATCCGCGAGTTCTGGCCGGAGGAAGCGGGCGCGAAGCCGGCAATGACGGCCTTTGAGGCAGCTGACGTGTTGCAGGCACGGCTTCACGCAGCGATGGGTTCGTTGGAGAAGGCTGCAGGTGAGACGACGCGGCTCACGCCGGAGCGCATTGCAGAGTTGAAGACAATCCACGGGGCGGTGACGGCGGTGTACTACGACTCCCTTAAAGGCGCACCGGTGGGCAAGTCGGTCTATATCCTTTTCGAGGCGGTGGTGGAGCCTTTCCTGATCCAGCCGACGATCATCTACGACTACCCGGTTGAGGTATCGCCGCTGTCGAAGGCCAAGCCTGACGATCCGGCGCATGTGGAGCGGTTCGAATTCTTTGCTGCCGGCTTTGAGCTGGGCAACGCCTTCAGCGAGTTGAACGATCCGGTGGAGCAGCACAAGCGATTTGCGGAGCAGCTTGCCGAGCGCGACCGCGGCGACGACGAGGCGCACCAGATGGACGAGGACTATGTGCGGGCGCTGGCGTACGGGCTGCCGCCGACGGGCGGCGAAGGGCTGGGAGTGGACCGGCTGGTGATGCTGCTGACGGGGTCGAAGTCGATTCGGGACGTGATTCTGTTTCCGTTGATGAGGAATAGAGAACAGGGAATAGGGACTAGGGAATAGGGACTAGGGAATAGGGGCTAGAAAAACTCCATGGTTGAGGGTTGTGGTATCCCACCCTTGCGCCAGAAAAAAGGCGCAAGGATGGGGCACGGAGCTTTTTCGTGTTGGGCAGAGCGCGCGGCTTCAAAGTGGAAGCTAGAGGCTAGGAGCTGTACTTTTGAACATTCTGTTTGTTGGTGACATTTTTGGGAGCGCGGGACGCAGGATTGTGCGCGAGCATATTGGCCATGTGATCGCGGCGCATGAGGTGGACCTGGTTGTTATCAATGCCGAGAATGCAGCCGGCGGCTTTGGGGTGACGCCTCAAATTGCCGAAGATCTCTTTGACCTGGGCGCGGACGTGCTGACCACCGGCAACCACGTTTGGGACAAGCGCGAGCTGGTCGACTACCTGAAATCGGCGCCAGCGGACAGCCAGCTGCGGCCACGCCGCGTTCTGCGGCCCGCAAATCTGCAACAGGACCTGCCCGGCTACGGCGTCTTTGAAGGAGTCACTCGCGGCGGCGTTTCGTATGCGGTGGTGCAACTGATGGGACGCGTCTTTATGAACGGGACCAACGACCCGTTCCACGCAGCCAATGCGTTGCTGGCGGGCATCGAGGCCAAGGTGATCCTGGTGGATTTCCACGCGGAAGCGACCAGCGAGAAGGTTGCGATGGGCTGGCATCTGGATGGCCGCGTTACGGCGGTTCTGGGCACGCACACACACATTCCCACGGCCGACGAGCGGGTGTTGCCGGGCGGCACTGCCTACCTGACCGATGTGGGCATGAGCGGGCCCTACGACAGCATTATCGGCGTTGAAAAGGAACTGGTGCTGCACCGGTTTCTGACCGGCATGCCGGGGAAGTTCGAGGCCGCCAAAGGGAACCCGAAGATGTGCGCGGCGCTGGTCGCGTGCGATGCGGAGACCGGGCGCGCTACACGGATTCAGAGGATCATGCTGGGGGAGTGAGCGGGGCCCTGGAAAACTTTGGATTTGATCGGATGCTCGTCACGCAGGGGCTAAAGCCCCGGTTAGTATTGGGGCGTTTGCGGCACGACTAAAGTCGTGCCCTGACACTTCTTGCAGCTCCGAGTGAGTTTCTCAGCAGCCTTGAATACCCCGTTCTTCGTTTCTCGCACAGATGGCTGCGTGGCGGAAGCAAAGCCATTTTTCCAGACGAAGCGCTCGTCATTACCAAAGTAATGTCATCAAGACAAAAAGGGCAGCCTTATGCAGGCTGCCCCTCATGATCCCAGGAAAGATTTATTGTGCGGGCGACGCGTGCCGGAACTGGCAGGAGACGCCGGTCGAAACAGATTACCTGCCGGTCTAAACAAATGACTGGAACAAGTGGCCTGCCGGTCAAGACGGCCCATGAGGGCGTCTGACCGGCGGGTTGATTAGTGAGCCGTGTGGTGCGCAGCCGAAGGCTTGGCGGCGGGATGGTGCGCCGGGGCGGCCTTCTTTTCCGCCTGGATGAATCCCTCACGAAGAACAATCTGCGCGGTTGCTGCCTTGGTGGCCGTGGCTGGAATCGCCGTATATGTGTCGTAGGTGGCGTCCAGTTCTTCTGCAGGCTGCAGTTTGAATTCGAAACCGGCAGCAGGAGCTTCCTTACAACCGACCGGCGCCTTCAGATTGACGATGAAGTCGGCGTTCTTGTTGTCTTTGGAGTCCTGCGTGACGGCTACCCTTATGTACCTAACGGCATGCTCGATGGTGAGCTTCTTGATCTTTGCCGCATCGCCGGTAAGAACGTCACCGAGCGCATCGGTATCTGCCTTGACGCCATTGGCCAGAATGTAGTCTTGCCCCTCCTTGACCTTGAGCTCAGAGGGAGGCGGAGGAACGGCGGCACAAGCGACCGGAGTGGTGAGCTTGACGACGTATTCCTTTGGCTTGGCAGCGGGGGTGGTGGTCGCGGTAATCTTCAACACCGTCGCGGAGGCGTCGATTACCACTCCCGGGACAGGGGTTGCCTGATTCTGCAGCACCGCCCAGAGCTTCTGGGCATCGGCCGGATTGCCGTTGGCAAGAATGAACTCCTTGTCCTCAAGGTTGAGCTTGGTGAGGTCGGGAGTGGCAGCCAAGACACCGGTAACGATTTCAGGCGGGGTGGGCGCCGGCTTGACCGTAAATGCATCCGGCTTGAAGAGCGTCTGGGCTGACGCAGCCTTGACAGCGTCCAGGCCATCAACTCCGCCGTGATACCGCTTGTACCAGTACTCGAGCTTGGGCTCAATCTGAGCCTTGTAGGCCGGAGGAGCGAAGTTCCA
>DASRLI010000229.1:0-10910 GCA_035648535.1 Occallatibacter sp.
ACCTGAAAATTTGCCTTCAACGTGATGTCGTGACTGGTGTCCTGCCGGTACACGTCTTCCATGATCTTCCGCGCACTGGAAGCGGCGTCGGCCGCAAAGACAAATGCGGATGCACAAAGCATTGCGCAAGAACAGGCAGCCATCGCTATTTTGCATCCAGGATGTTTATTCATACCCAATCGCCTCAATCACAGACGCCCGCATCGCATGGCGTGCTGGAATCCACCCCGCCAGCAACGATACCGCAACAACCGCCGGGAACGTCTCTAGAATCAGGAGCCACGGAAAGTAAAATGGTACGTCATAGCCAGCCAGAACCGTGGACACCGTTCGCGATAGGAATTGTATGTTAAACAAAGCCGCAACCGCACCAACAATTACGCCCACAACCGAAATGGAAAACGCCTCCAGTAACACCATCTTTCGAATCTGGCCCCGATATCCGCCAATGGACCGGATAATTCCGAATTCGCGGCGCCGCTCAGCGACGGAGATTATCAGAGTATTCGCGATCCCCACCACCGCAACCAGCACTGCAACTACAAGCTGCATGTAGTTCAACAGGAAAAACTTATCCACCAGGGTTCCAATCCATTCTCTGAATTCAACATTGGTGTAAACCAGCGCGTGTTCGGAACCGGCCGTAAGCTGCTCAATCTCTTTCTTGACTGCAGTTGCGCTCTGCCCCGGCTTCAATGAGACGTTCAAGAAATCCACAGCGTCGTCTTTCCAATAACGCTTGTAGACCGCCCGATCCATGAAGATCGTCCCTTTGTCTGATCTGTAGTCTTCCAACATGCCCAGAACAGGCAAATCGAGCCGCCCCGTTGGAGAATCCATCTGTATCCGGTCACCAACTTTGAGTTTCCAGCGCGCCGCGAAGTTCTTTGAGACCAATACGCCCTGGCCTCGCGGCATCAGTTCTTTCATGGTTCTTTGGTTGCCACCGAGAACAGAATTGGACGGGCGGGAAAAGAAGAACCCCATATCAGATGCGCTCACAGCGGCTGTGTCGCCGTTATAAGGAATAATTGTGAAGCGAACATTCTCGACATGCTCAACTTCCGGCAGCGCGGAAATGCGCTTCCCCAGGTCCTCGCTGAAATGATAAGAGGTGGACCGCAACAACGTGGATGTTGCCACCATCAGATCGGAGCTAAGCATCTGGTTGGTCCAGCGCGCGATCATGTGCTTATAGCTTTGAATGTAAGCAGCGGTCGAGTACACAAACATCAGGCCGACCATCAGAGCTCCAACCGTAGCTGCGCTGCGACGCGGCGATTGGATCATTGCGTCCACCGCCAGCGCGCCTTCAGAGCCGCCGAGCCTATCCATTGCAGGACGAATTACGCGTGCAGCCCAATGCACCAGCATCGGCAACAGGATTGTGAGTCCCAGAAGGATTAAAGCAGCATAGGACAACTGAGCGACCGTCCCCACTCTGGATGGCGAGAACTGAATCAGCAGCATGCTGGTCAACAGGATCGCGGCACCCAATATCGTCCGCCCCCGCCCCAGCGCCGACTCTTGTTGGCGCGACTCGATGTTATGCAGCGCAAGGATCGGATTAAGATAGGATGCAGCCCTGGCTGGCATCCATGCGCCGGCGATTGAAGCCGCGACGCCAAGGCCAAACGAAGTCAGAACCAGGTCAGGATGCAGTCTCGGCGCCACCTCTGTTGAAACAATGCCGTAAACCGAAGCTGCAATGGAACCCATGACTCTGTTCGCCAGAATAGCTATATAAAATCCTGCGACAATCCCAACGATGGAGCCGACCACGCCCATGAATAGAGCTTCACCCAGGAACATGGCATTGATGTTCCGGCGCTCCACCCCCACAGCGCGCAAGATCCCAATCTCCTTCCAACGCTGATTCACCGCAATCGTGAATGAGTTGAAGATGATATAAACGCCTACTAGCAGCGCGATGAAACTGGTGATCAGCATTCCCAGCCGCATGGCAGTCACGGCGTTTTCAAGCGCTTGTCCCTTCATTTCAGGACGCATCACTTCAATGCCAGCCGGCAATTTCGCGTGCAGCCGCCCTTGAAGTTCGCCCACCGAAACGGCCGGCGAGTTTATCAGATCGATGCGATCGAAATTATGTCCGCGATCGAAGACAACCTGGGCGGAGTAAATATCCATCACGGCAATATTCCCGCCGAATACCTCTCCAACGCCGGTAGGCTTGAAGATCCCCTCAACGACAAAATCCATCTTCCCGTGAGCTGTAAAGATAGGAAAGCGACTGCCAATCTGCAGTCCGTGGCGCTCGGCAAAAGCCCGCGACAGCAGAATTGAATTCGGCTGGGCAAGATATGTAAGCGGATCCGCGATCTGTGTTTGCGAGCGGTCGAATTCATATTGGCGCAATTGCTGATCGCCAGTCGTATCCACGCCCAGGATCATCAGGTTGCCTTCATCCTGGAAAGCCGTATGCACGATGACCTCAATCACTGGCTCGGCAAGTTGCACTCCAGGTGTTGCCCGAACCGTGTCGAGGGTTTCTTCAGGGAATCCGGTCTCGCCGGCAGTCACTTCGAGAGTTGATTTGCCGGCCAGATGCTCAACGGTAAGAGTGAGCGATTCGAGGAGCGCCGAGTTCGCAGTCCGTATCGCAAAAAACACCCCAACGCCGAGAGCGATTCCCAGAGTCGTCATCGCGACTCGAAGACGATGGGTGCCCCATTGCCGCGAGGCCACTTGCCAGAGCGCGGAAATCATCCCTGAACTCTAACTATTCTGCAAGGGGTTGGCGAATCCTCTACGATCTGACCGTCGTGCAAAGTAACGATTCGATTGCAGTAGCTCGCCGCCTGGGCGTTATGAGTCACCATCAGGAGGGTGCTCTGGTACTCCTCTTGAAGTTTGTCGAGCAGGCGAAGAATTTCTTCGCCTGTAGTGGAGTCAAGGTTGCCTGTCGGTTCATCTCCCAGCAGCAACGGCGGTCGAAAGATGAGCGCCCGCGCAATTGCCACTCGCTGACGTTCCCCGCCGGAGAGTTCATCGGGCCTGTGAACAATCCTGTCTGTGAGGCCTACATGGCCCAGCATCGATGCCGCGCGGCCCTCCGCCTCCTTCTTCGACAGACCCTGCAGGCGCAAAGGCAATGCCACATTTTCCAGTGCTGTCAAAGTCGTCAGAAGATTGAACGTTTGAAAGATCATGCCTATCTTTTCGCGCCGAAGCCGGGTGCGCGCGTCGTCGGTAAGCCCGGAGAGCTCCACTCCTTCAACTTTCACCGAACCCGACGAGGGCTCGTCCAGCCCGCAAACCAGGTTCAGGAGTGTAGATTTTCCTGATCCCGACGGCCCCATCACGGCTACTCGCTCAGCGGGTCCGATCTGCAGATTGATGTTCTTCAAGGCCAGGACAGCTCTATCAGTCCCGTAGCTCTTGGTTACATTTGTCAGCTTTATCATTCACGAGTCCCGCCAATGAAGGCTATCACATTGGCCTCTCACTCGAACCCTCCTTTTGCTGCCTCGGAACTTCGCTCCGCATTCAATGGGCGCACCTCTCGCCACCTCCAGAATGCCCGCATCAAAGATCAGAATTCTGCCCAATTTCCTTGCCAGGATTCGAACCTTCCCCTCCCTATGTAAACTGGATGCGACATTCAAGTCGTCGTCCAGCCGATGCCAGTTTCGGAGAGACTACGAAGCATACCCCTGTGAGGATTAATGGCACCGAATAGTTCATCAACCAGCCCCTCTGCGCCCGCACCGGCCGCCAAGTCCGGCCCGGCCACTTCCTTCGCCTTTATCGCCGCTCTGATCCTGGTCGTCGCTGCCGCAATCTACCTTTTCAAAACCAATCCGGCTACTGGTTTATGGTCCCAGGGATACGACCCGATGGGCCGCTGGTGGTTTTCCACCATGTTCGCGGCTCTTCCCATCATCGTGCTGTTGGGTGCGATGGCTGTCCTGCGCCTCAAAGCCCACGTGGCGGCTGTTGCTGGTCTGCTCACGGCGATACTGGTTGCTGTGGCAGTCTTTCATATGCCCATCCGCCTGGCTCTCACCTCGGCCGCCTACGGTGCCGGCTACGGGGTCTTTCCTATTTGCTGGATTATCCTGCCGGTGATCTTTCTCTATCAACTCACCGTGAAGACTGGGAGATTCGTAGCATTGCAGCAAAGCCTGACCAACATCACCGACGATAGTCGTCTTCAACTGCTGTTGATCGCTTTTGCCCTGGGCGCATTCTTTGAGGGTGCCGCGGGCTTCGGCACGCCCGTGGCCGTCTGCGGAGCAATTCTCATCAGTCTCGGCTTCCGCCCTATACAGGCTGCCGGTCTTTCCCTCCTCGCTAATACCGCTCCCGTGGCATTCGGAGCGCTGGGAATTCCCACCCTTGCGCTGCACGCCGTCACCGGGATCGACCTCCTGGTACTGACCAAAATAACCGCGATCATCCTGGTTCCCTTCTGCCTCCTGGTGCCCTTCTGGCTGATCTGGGCCTACGTGGGATTCCGCGCAATGATCGAAATTTGGCCCGCCATACTTGTCGCTGGCGGAACCTTCTCACTCACCCAGTACCTGATGGCCACTTATAACGGGCCCTGGCTCGTCGCCATCGTGGCTTCGACGTCGACAATCGTGGTGCTGATCGGGTTTCTCCACTTCTGGAAGCCGAAACGGGTGCTCAACGCATTAGGAGAGGACATTACCGGGCAAGCGCGGCAGCGTTTTGATCACAGCGCCGGAATGACATTCAAGGCCTGGCTTCCATGGCTGATTTTGAGCCTCGTGGTATTCGCGTGGGGAATTCCGAAGTTCTCGCAGTGGGTTGACGGCGCAACGACCGTCAAGATTTCCGTGGCAGGTCTGCACAACATAGTGCAGCGTGTCCCGCCGGTGGTAGCAAAGCCCACGGCAGAGGCTGCAATTTTCAACCTGAACTGGCTGGCAGCCACAGGCACAGGTATTCTGGCTGCGGCTTTATTGGCCGGCCTCCTGATGGGCCTCGGCCCCAAATCCCTGGCTACCGAGTTCCTCAAGACGGTCTTCAACATTCGATTTACAGTGGTAACCATCGCCGCCATGATGGCGATTGGCTTCATCACGCGCTACTGCGGACTGGATGCAACGCTCGGTTTAGCGTTTGCTCGCACAGGCGCACTGTATCCCTTCTTTGGCACACTCATCGGTTGGCTTGGTACAGCAAGTACCGGTTCAGACACGTCGGCAAATGTACTGTTCGGCAGTCTGCAAAAGATGACTGCGCAACAAATCGGCGTTTCCCCTGCGCTGATGGCTTCTGCAAACTCCGGCGGTGGCGTGATGGGCAAGATGATCGCTGCACCCAGCATCGTCGTAGCCAGTACCGCCACACAGACCTACGGTCAGGAGGGAACCATCCTGCGATTTGTCTTTCTGCACAGCCTTTCGCTCGCCTGTCTGGTAGGAGTTGTTGTGTACCTGATGGCCTACGTGGCTCCCTTCACTTCGCTGGTGCCGCGATGAGGCAGCATCTTTGTCCTCAGCCAAGGCGAGATGCTAGGATTACTGCGCAAATTGTTTGAAAATGTTTCAAATTTGAAAAGGATGAGATGCGAGTTTGTTTTCTTCTGAAGGTCCGCGCAGAAAAAATACCGGAATACAAAGTACGCCATGCCCAGGTATGGCCTGAGATGCTCGATGCTCTGCGGGAAACCGGTTGGCGCAATTACTCCTTATTCCTCACGCCCGACGGTCTGCTGGTCGGCTATCTGGAAGCAGACGACTTTGAGAAGTGCACCGCTGCCATGAAAGACCACCCCGCCAATGCACGCTGGCAGGCCGAGATGGCGCCTTTATTCGAGTCGCTCAGCGCCGGCGCCGCGGATGATAATATGATCCCGCTCGAAGAGGTCTTTCACCTCGATTGACCTGCATTTTAAAAGGCCGCGGCTTTTAGCTGCGACACACGTGGCTGAAATAACACCGGGATTTCGGACCTTAGGGCCTGCTCTTTAAAACCGCCCGTTACAATTTCGATTCCGTTCCAGGAGGATTTTTCCATGAATAACTTCAGTTCGTTTCGCCGCGACTTCTTGCGCACGGGAAGCCTTGGCATCGCGGCAGCCGCTATCCCTGCCGTTTCTCTTGCGGCCGCGAAAGAAAAGGCTGCTGCGTCATCATTCGGCATCTTTGATGTTCGTAATTTTGGGGCGACGGGAGACGGTAAGACTCTCGATACGAACGCTGTCAATCACGCTATCGAAGCGGCAGAGGCGGCGGGCGGCGGTGTGGTCCTTTTCCCACCGGGAATGTATCTCTGCTTCTCAATTCATCTCAAAAGCCATGTGCGCCTGCATCTCGAGGAAGGCAGCGCAATTGTTGCTGCCGAGTCTCCGCTTTCGGGCCAGACAACCGGCTACAACGGCGGTGTCTACGATGCTGCGGAGCCGAAGACAGAATGGGACGCATATCAGGATTACGGCCATAATCACTGGCATAATTCGCTGCTGTGGGGAGAGAACTTACACGACCTCAGCATCACCGGCACGGGACTCATCTACGGCAAAGGCCTCAGCTTTGGTGCCGGCCGCGCCGCCCGCGGCAACTACCCCATCTACGTCGCCGAGCAGGCCGGTGTGGGTAATAAGGCCATTGCGCTCAAGAACTGCCGCAACGTCACCTTCCGCGATTTTTCGATGCTCAAGGGCGGCCACTTTGCACTGCTCCTCACCGGGGTCGACAACCTTACGATCGACAATCTGAAGATCGATACTGACCGCGATGGAATCGATATCGACTGCTGCCAAAACGTTCGCGTCTCCAACTGCACCGTGAACTCGCCCTGGGACGACGGCATCTGTCCCAAGTCAAGCTATGCCCTCGGCTACGCGCGTCCCACGCGCAATCTCACCATCGATAGCTGCTGGGTGAGCGGCTACTACGAATTGGGTTCAGTGCTCGACGGCACGTTCAAGAAGTTTGCGCCCGATGTGCGGTTGGCCCACAATGGGCGCATCAAGTGCGGCACAGAATCCAATGGCGGGTTCATTAACATCACCATCTCCAATTGCATCTTTGAAGGCTGCCAGGGGTACGCGCTGGAGTCAGTCGATGGTGCCCTGCTTGAAGACATCACCATCACCAACTCCACCATGCGCGATCTATATTCGGGGCCCATCTTCATGCGCCTGGGATCGCGGTTGCGCGGGCCCAAGGAGACCAGCAAGGTTGGGACAATGAAGCGGATCATGATCAGCAACCTGACATGCTTCAACGCGCCAAAGCAAGCAGGCTCCATCCTCACGGGCATTCCAGGCTACTCGATCGAAGACGTCAAGCTCTCTAACATCTACATCGAAACCGAAGGTGGCGGCACCACTGAAGATGCCAAGGCACGGCCCACTGAGCAGGAAGACAACTATCCCGAGCCGGGCCGTTTCGGCATCACGCCCTCGTCCGGCTTCTTCATGCGACACATGAAGAACGTGGAGATGAGTCACGTGGAGATTGCGAACACTACGCCTGATGTAAGGCCGGCGTTCTATCTGAGTGGAGTCGAGCGTGCTGACTTCTTCGCTGTCACTGCGCCGCGTGGCGCGGATGGAGCCTTCTCCCTGCATACCGTGAAGGATCTGCGGATCGGGTGGAGCCGCGCTGCAGCAGACACTAATCTGGCCAGCGTAGACGACAAGATGATGTGAGTCGCGGGATGAAGCTCGTGCCTCAGCGCTCGACTTTGGGGGGCTGGGGTACCCGAAAAAATGTGTTTTCAGGATTGGCCGGCTTAAGTTGTTTATTATGAGCTGCAACGTTCGCTTAAGTGGTGCGCCGTAAGCGCTAAACGTTCGCTTAAAAGGTTACGAAATGGGGCCAAAGGTTCGCTTATAAGGTTGCACTTCTTCGAGCACATAACCTTTCAAGCAACCCAATCAAGCATCTTGGTTGCTTAAAAGTTTGCGAAAAGAGGGCATGGGTCGTCTGGAACTACCTGAAAACTGCGTAAATAGGGGCTAATTGCTGCTAAAACCATGCTTTTGGCGACAAAATAGTGCCATTTTTTGCGTTTTTGCTGGCTGTGGACAGGCCTGGGCCAGCCGCCATGAAGCATGACGGGAGAATGGAAAACGGGAGGTTGAAGTCTGTGGTATCCCACCCATCCAGAATTAAACTGCGGTTGGATGGGGCA
Source organism: Occallatibacter sp. (assembly GCA_035648535.1). Taxonomy (GTDB): domain Bacteria; phylum Acidobacteriota; class Terriglobia; order Terriglobales; family Acidobacteriaceae; genus Telmatobacter. Next base: position 8,134 of record DASRLI010000229.1, read on the forward strand.
CCCTCAGTGCCGTGGCGAGGCTAAAGGTGGGCCACCCGCCGGGATCGCGAGAAACGTACAGGGATTGCACAAACGGAGGAGTCCGTCATCAATGTGCACCTCAATCGTAGATCAATCCCAGGTCCGAAAATCCGGACCTGGGGCACCCATTTTTCTTACTGATGGGACCCGGGCCATCCCCCAACTCCTACGCTAACTCGGGCTGAACGTACCTAAATTCACCCATAATTTCCTTCGCTGGAATATCGGGGATTTGATACCATCCCGGCACTGAGGTAACTTCCCCATGCTGAAATCAAAGAGGTGGGTGATCACCGCGGTGATCGCGTTAATAGCTGTGCAACTTATCCAGATCGTCGTGGTCGTCCACCGGGAGTCTCTGACCTTCGATGAAGATGACCACATGTACGCCGGCTACCGGATGTGGAAGAACGGCGACTATGGCTTGAATCCCGAGCATCCGCCGCTGGTCAAGCTGCTGGCGACGCTGCCGGTTCTGGGAGAGAACCTCTGGGTTCCTCCGCTGAAGGGAATCTTCTTCAAGGGCGAAGCCTATAGCGGCGGCCAGGAGTGGCTCGCCCGCAACGACGGCGGAAGCCAACGGCTCGTGTTTCGCATGAGGATGGCAGCGGCGCTGCTGGCCGTTGCGCTCTCGCTGGTCATCTTTTTTGCGACACGCGAGTGGTTCGGAACGACTGCCTCGCTGGTTGCCTTGACGCTGGTTGTCTTCGATCCCAACATTCTGGCTAACTCCGGCCTGGTGACCACCGATCTCGGGGCCACTCTGTTTTTTTTGGCGACGATCTATGCCTTTTTTCTCTATGTCAAGCAACCCACCTTGTTGCGACTAGCCATTGCGGGCGTCGTATTTGGGCTGCTGCTTGCCACCAAGCATTCGGGTGTCATGCTGGGGCCGATGCTTGCGGTGCTTGTGGGCTGGGAGGTTGCCTTTGCACAAAAAGGCACGCGTCTTCGCACCGCGATGCGGCTAGGCGGGGCCCTTGCCGCGATGGTCATGCTGGCCACCGGAGTGTTGTGGGCCTTTTACGGCTTCCGCTATGCGGCCCGGCCGGCTGGGCTGCAGTTGATCCCTTCCCTGGCGGACTACTCGCAGGGCCTGAAACCGTTCGATCGCGGCGTGATCTGGTGGATGGCGCACTTGCATCTGTTGCCCGAGTCCTACTTGATGGGGATGGTGGACATCCGCGTATTTGCGAAGTACTTCACTGCGTTCATCCTGGGCAACTGGTACCCGCATGGCGTGTGGTGGTATTTCCCGGCGGCGATATCGATTAAGACAACGCTGGGAATGATCGGACTGGTTCTGCTGGCGGGGTTTGCCATCGTGACACGCAGACTGGGCAAGGAGCCGGATCACTCCCGGGCACTGGTCTACGTATTCTTTGTCTGGATAGCCTACCTGGCTACAGCCGGAATCAATGGACTGAACATCGGCGTGCGCCACGTGCTGCCCTTGTATGCGTTGGCCGCGGTTATCGCCGGCGCCGGTGTGGCAGCGCTAGTGCCGCTTTCGCAGGGATGGAAGGGGGTCTGCTTCACGCTGATCGCCGCCCATGTGGTGTCGACGCTGTGTGTTTTGCCTTACCCTCTCGCCTACGCGAATGAAGCGTGGGGCGGAGCCGGAAACACGTACAAGGTTCTGGCCGACTCGAATGTGGACTGGGGACAGCAGCTTTTCCAGGTGAAGGATTGGGAGGACCGGCATCCGGGGGAGGAGTGCTGGTTCGCCTACATGGTACGGCCGGTCGTTGTGCAAGAGACCTATGGAGTCCATTGCCACGTGTTACCCAACGGAATGAGCGTGGATATTGGGGCGCCTGGGAGCGAGGCAGTGCCACCCATCGTCCACGGTGCAGTGTTGCTGAGCGCCAGCGAGTTGAATGGCGCGCTTTGGCCGAGCCGGGAGCTAAACCCTTACAGTGGATTCCAGACGCGGAAGCCGGACGAGGAGATCGACTACAGTGTGTTGGTCTACCGCGGCGACGTACACATGGAGGCTGCGGGCGGAGCAAGCCGCGCATTCCTGGCCTGGAGCAAGCTGCAGGCAAAGCATCCGCAGGACGCCCTTTCGCTGGCCGAAGAAGGGGTAAAGCTGGCTCCCGACAATCTGTATACCCAGTGGGCGCTTGGAGATGCAGCGGCCGCCCTGGGCAAGAAGGAAGAAGCCCGCACTGCGTATGGGGCGGCCTTTGCAGAAGCAAACAGGCTCGATGCAGGGCGGCGGGCGGAGTATGAGAAGTACATTGAGGAGAGCCTAAAGAAGCTCTGAGTAGTTACGGCCACGAGCCCTGCAAGCGGCGAGGTGTTAGCCGCGCAGGAAGTCCTTGGTCTTCTGGATGAGGACGTCGCGGTTCATGTCGGAGATGGCTTCAGTGAGCGGCAACTGCTTGGGGCAGGCTTCAACGCAGTTCTGCGCAAAGCCGCACTCCTGAATGCCGCCGTCGCCGGCCAGAGCACGCAGACGGTCTTCTTTGAAGACCTTGCCGGTGGGGTGGTTGTTGAACAGCTTGACCTGCGCGATGGTGGCGGCGCCTACAAAATTTGTGTCTTCATTGAACTGCGGGCAAACCTCCATGCAGCAGCAGCAGGAGATGCAGTTCGACAGTGGGTAGTTAGCTTCCTGCTGTTGCGGGAAGACGCGCGGGCCGGAGCCGAGATCGTACGTTCCGTCAACGGGAACCCAGGCTTTGACGGCCATCAGGTTGTCAAAGAGGACCGAGCGATCGACCTGGAGATCGCGGACCAGCGGGAATTTC
>DASRLI010000230.1:0-7145 GCA_035648535.1 Occallatibacter sp.
AAACGAAAACATAGATGGCGCTCGACAACAGGGACAACAGGAAGTTGAGAATGAGCCGTATGGTGTGGTTTTCGACGTCGATGCGGACGCCAAAGGACGCGGCCAGAAAACCGACCGTGGTTTTGGCGATGCCGTTGATACCGATCGCGTGGTGGGAGAGCGCGTCTTCAAACAAACCCATGGCGGCGCCCATTAGGGTGCCCTGGATAGGGCTGCGTCTGCCCAGTGCGAAGTAGACGGTGACTACCAGCGGCAGATCGAACCAGGCATAGGGCCCGAGGACGCGTGGCAACCAGGCCTGCAGCACCAGCGCGGTCAGCGGCACCAGGACGTAGAGCAGCAGCGGATAGCGTCGAATCTCCAGATCGCGACGGAAGTTGGCTCCCAGAACAGACATGGCTATGGATTCCTCTCAGGCTTGGCTGTCTGGGGCTTGGCTGGCTGAAGCGCGACCGGTGCTGCTGGTTTTGAGCCGCCGCTGGCTGCAGGGACGGGACCTGTTGTCGCTGGTGGCGTAAACCGGTCGGGATGCAGGGCCTGTGGCGGATGGGCCACGGGAACAGGGTTCGAGGTGTCCAGCAGCGGCTGCTGGTCCGGTGGAAGGTTGGGATCGATAAGACCGGGGAGGCGTTCGGCCATGATCTGCGAGGCCTTCAACTGGTCCTTGATTGCCTCGACCTCAGCGCCTTTAACCGCCTCACTGGTGGCCAGGTCCTGCTGCTGCTCGGACGAGAAGCGAGGTTGGGTGCTGGTGATGACCAAAACCTCGTCGAGTCGGTCAAGATGAGCGGCTGGTTTCACAATAATGTCGATGAACGCGTCGCGGTCGGGATCGCGTACCACCTTTTCGACCACACCCACCGGCAGCCCACGCGGGAAGATGAGGTCGCCACCGGCGGTGAAGACATTTTCGCCGGGCTTGATGCGATCGTCGGCCAGGATGCCGACAATCTCCAGCAAGCCAGAGGCGTTGCCGGTGAGGATGCCGCGCGTGCGCGTGCTCTCGAGAATCACGCCCGCCCCGCTGGTCTGGTCGTTGATGACGAGTACCTGGGCGGTGTGCGGAAAGACATCGCGTACCTTGCCCACAATTCCATCGGCAGTGATGACCGCCATGTCGGGCTTGAGGCCGTCGCTTGAGCCCTTGTCAAGATAGAAAACTCGCGACTGGTCGCCGCCGCTGGAACCGATGGCCTGTGCAGGCACGGTGGAATATATATACCTTTGCTGGAACTGAAGGAGGGCTTGAAGACGCTCGCCCTGGCGGGCATCTTCGAGCAGCGAAGCTTGTTCCAGGCGCAGCCGGTCAATCGTTTCCTGCAAATCCTGGTTCTGCTGGCGAACGTGACGGAGGTCAATATAGTTCTGCCAGAAGCCCGACGCGCCCATCTTCGATCCGTGGATTAACCGCTCTGGCGGAGCGACCATCGCTTCAGCCCAGAGCCGGATCAGGCGTACGCCTGGCGCATCCCGGGGATCGACGGTGCTTCGCCCTTCATCTGTCCGGCGCACTTGCACGGCAAGCCCGACGATCTGCGCCATCAGCATGGCCAGCAGTACGAGTAGGTTCCGATAGCGGGTGAAGAAGGAGTCCATAAGAGGGTCCGTGGGTCAGGGCCCGCCACGTCAGTCGATCTTGATTTTGCGCAGGAGACGAAAGTCGGAGAGCATTTTTCCGGTGCCGAGCACTACAGAGGCGAGCGGGTCGTCTGCCACGGAGACGGGCAATCCGGTTTCCTCCCGAATGCGCTTGTCAAGATTCTTGATGAGTGCGCCTCCGCCGGTGAGCACGATGCCGCGGTCCGAAATATCTGCCGACAGCTCAGGCGGGGTGCGCTCAAGGGCAACGCGAATGGCGTTCATGATGACGGCGATGCATTCGCCCAGAGCTTCACGAATCTCGCTGTCGTCCACTGAGATGGTTTTGGGCACGCCTTCAATCAGGTTGCGTCCCTTGATCTCCATCGATAAAGGCTTGTCTAGCGGGAACGCCGACCCGATCTCGATTTTGATATGCTCGGCCGTGCGTTCGCCGATGAGCAAGTTGTATTTGCGCTTAAGGTAGTTGGTAATGGCCTCGTCCATCTGGTTTCCGGCCATGCGCACTGACCGTGAGTAGACGATGCCCGACAGAGAAATCACCGCAATATCGGTTGTTCCGCCCCCGATGTCGACCACCATGTTTCCCGAAGGCTCGGTAATAGGCAGGCCGGCGCCAATTGCCGCCACCATGGCCTGTTCCACGAGATAGACTTCGCTTGCCTTGGCCCGGTATGCCGAGTCTTCAACGGCGCGCTTTTCTACCTGCGTTATCTCTGAAGGCACGCCGATCACGATGCGCGGATGGACCAGCATCTTGCGATTGTGCGCCTTCTGGATGAAGTAGTTGAGCATCTTTTCGGTGACTTTGAAGTCCGCGATGACGCCGTCTTTCATGGGCTTGATGGCCACGATGTTGCCGGGTGTCCGGCCCAGCATTTCCTTGGCTTCCTTGCCCACGGCTTCCACTTCGCCAGTGTTCTTGTTGATGGCCACAATGGAGGGCTCGTTGACAACGATACCCTTACCGGCCGCGTAGACCAGGGTGTTGGCCGTGCCTAGATCGATAGCCAGGTCGCTGGAAAACATGCTGAAGAGCGAACGCAGGCCGTGCGAGCGCGAAGAGCGCGAAGGATAACCATTTAATGACATTGGGAAACTGGCTGTACCTCAAGGCTTATTGTACGGCCAACGGGCCGATGCCGCATCAGAGAGCTCAAAACGGGCCAAATAGTGCGCCTGAGAGGTAAACACACGATAGAATCAGGTGATTCCCCCGAACGCGGGATGGACAGATCAACCTCCGCCGGAGGGTTTTAGAGTACTATTTCAGCCGGGCTCCAAAGGCTGCGTCCGGGAGTACTGATTTCGGTGCTGAGTCCTGGGACTGGTCTCTGACGTCTGCCCCTGTTTTTCCGAGGTACTTATGACATATCCCACATATCACAATCTGATCGGCGGCCAATGGCTGCCAGCAGTGAACGGCAAAACGATTCTGAACCTGAACCCGGCAGATCACTCCGACGTGGTGGGAGCCTTTCCCTCCTCGCACGCCGAGGACATAGACCTGGCGGTGGCGGCGGCAAAGAAAGCCTTCGCATCGTGGCGGCTGGTTCCGGCGCCCAAGCGCGCTGAGATTCTCTATCGCGCCGGCTACCAGTTGTCTATCCGCAAGGAGGAGTTCGCTCGTGACATGACCCGCGAGATGGGCAAGGTGCTGGCCGAGACGCGAGGCGACGTGCAGGAGGCAATCGACGAGGCCTTCTATGTTGCCGGCGAGGGCCGGCGATTGTTTGGTCAGACAATGCCAAGCGAGTTAAGAAATAAATTTGCAATGAGCCTGCGTGTCCCGATAGGCGTGGTTGGCCTGATAACTCCGTGGAACTTTCCCATGGCCATTCCCAGCTGGAAGTTATTCCCGGCGCTGGTTTCAGGCAATACCTGTGTCATCAAACCAGCCACCGATACGCCGCTCTCGACCTACAACCTGGTGCAGGCACTTATGGATGCCGGATTGCCGCCCGGCGTGGTCAACATCGTAGGAGGAACTGGGTCGACGGTTGGTTCAGCTCTGGTGGATCACCCCGACGTGCGCGCGATCAGCTTTACCGGATCGAGCGCCGTAGGTTCGATGGTGGCACAGCACGCGTCGGCCACGTTCAAGCAGGTCTCACTGGAAATGGGCGGCAAAAACGCGCAGATCGTAATGGACGATGCAAACCTCGATCTGGCGCTGGACGGCGCGCTATGGGGGGCCTTCGGTACCACCGGGCAGCGCTGCACGGCTACCAGTCGCATGTTGTTGCAGAGAGGGATTGCGGCAGAGTTTACGGAAAGGTTCGTGGAGCGCACAAAAAAGCTGAAGGTAGGGAACGGACTCGATGAGTCGGTCGAGGTAGGTCCGCAGGTTAATCCCAACCAGATCGAGACTTCGGCTAAGTATGTAGTGATAGCCCTGGATGAAGGTGCGCAGTTACTCGCGGGCGGCCGCGTGCTGACGAATGGCGAATATGCGCATGGCACTTACTTTGAGCCGACCGTACTGGGCGGAGTCACTCCCAGCATGCGCATCGCTCGTGAAGAAGTCTTCGGCCCGGTAGTAAGCCTGATCGAATTTGAGACCTTCGAGGAGGCCATCGAGATTGCCAACTCCATTGAATACGGACTCTCTGCGTCCCTCTACACAAAGGACGTAAATCGCGCCTTCACCGCGATACGAGACCTTGAAGCCGGCATTACCTACATCAACGCCCCTACCATCGGCGCGGAAGTGCATCTGCCCTTCGGCGGCGTCAAACACACAGGGAATGGCCATCGCGAAGGCAACGGAGCCATCGACTTCTTTACGACATGGAAGGCGGTATATGTTGATTATTCCGATAAGTTGCAGAGGGCGCAGATTGATAATGTTGAGTAGCTTATTTGCGAGGTACCCGGCTCTATTGTTTTAGCCTCGCGCGCTGAACGCCCGCGCTTATGCCGGCAACTGTGCAGGCCCCCCTTTGGTCGCATACGTAATGGATCGCGACCGGAAGCTCCCTTCCTTTGAGCGCATTGGCGATCGCGTCTTTCCTGTCGATGAGGAAGGCTTTGCCGGTGCGGCTTTCGATAGTTCCCGTGGATGCGTCGTACCCCACAAGTGCGTCATCCCCTTCGATCGAGAAAAATGAGACTGCTGACGCAGGTTTCCGTTTTGCTTTCCCGGAAGAAGACGAGTCGAGAGCATCCGAACCTTTGCCGGCTGATCCGGGCCCATCCAATGGTTGCCCGTTTGCGTTCAAGCCCATCGCGCGATTCAGTGATTCGGTCTGCTGGCCTGTGGTAAGAAAATTGGGCGTGAAGGTCCACGAAACCGTGTCAACAAATTGTCCCTTTGAACACGGCATACTCCCCAGTGCGTTTATCGATGTAACCTGACCGTCAGGTCCAACGACGTCCAGGAAGACGTCTTTACCGTGCTCACGGGTGAGTTCCTGGCTCTCAAGCCGCGCAAGATTCACGCTTTGCGCAATCTGGTCTCGCATATCATCGACTTCACTCGTCATTCTGGCTTTGGGCTCCGAATCGGCCGCAGCATTTCTGGGGGCTTTCCGAGGATCGAACTTCAATACGATGGCATTGCCGCACAACACCTGGCCGAGGGCACTCTTCAGTTGGATTTCGACCGAAAGTGGACGCGGTGAATTGGCCACCACATATGAGAACGCCGCACGCTGCGCGGGATCGGCAGGCTCGACGCTCAGTTGGTATTCGAGCCTGTCAGTCCATTTTGCAACCAGATGCCCCTTCAACCCGAATGGGCTGGAGGTGACATAGCCTAGGTCGGTTGACCCGTCAGACCCGCTTTGGTGCACGAAGTAAGCTACGACAGCCAATGCAGCCAGCAGCCCGAGTCCCACGCCTAACGCAGCATAAAGCTTTGTTTGGTTTGGTGTGGGTTTCCGATCCTGCTCTTTCCTCGCCTCAGCGGACCTCGGGTTGAGAATCGGAGATCCACTCGTGCCATATTGCCCTTGCGAGCGCGCGCCTTCCGCGGACGAAAGAATCGGCTCCGCAGTGGTGAAAACCGGTTCGGATATCTCGCGATCCGATTTGACGACCGCGTAGCTTGAGCGCGGTCCTTCCCATTCTTCGCTTTTGCCCTTGGGATCGTGCGTGTCCGAGTCCGTCATCAGGCCTCCCCTTCTCCCAGTCCCCCGCAATCCCGGTCTTTCAAATCAATAACATTGGACCACGCATCGCAGCCCATGAAAACCCCCAAAAGTGTCAGATCGGACACTTTCGGTGAATTCCAGGTAGGTGAGACGGCATCCGATTCCGCCGCCGATGCCCCTGTGTGACATACTTTTTGCGATGGCCGCAACGATGCAACCGGGGTTTAGGTGTGCGACCATGCGAGCAAAGGGAGATCTATGCAAATCAGTTATATGCCGGATGCAAAACGTTATGATGGGGCTCAATTCAGGCGGTGCGGAAGGTCCGGGATCGTGTTGCCCCCGGTGTCGCTTGGCTTGTGGCAGAACTTTGGCGGAACGGATGTCTTTGAAACCGGCCGCGCGGTGATCCGGCGGGCCTTCGACCGCGGCGTGACCCACTTTGACCTGGCCAACAACTATGGTCCACCCTACGGCTCGGCTGAAGAGAACTTTGGCGAGATCCTGCGCAAGGATTTCGGCGGGCTGCGCAATGAACTGGTGATCTCGACCAAGGCGGGATGGGATATGTGGCTGGGGCCGTACGGCATCGGCGGGTCGCGCAAATATCTGCTGGCGTCGTTGGACGACAGCCTGAAGCGCATGGGCCTCGATTATGTCGACATCTTCTATGCCCACCGGCCATGGATGGATTGTCCGCTCGAGGAGACAATGGGCGCGCTCGTGTCTGCTGTTCACCAGGGCAAGGCTTTGTATGTTGGCATTTCGAGTTACAGTCCGGAACGTACGCGGGAAGCGGCAGCCCTCTTGAAGAGCATGGGTGTTCCGCTGTTGATCCATCAGCCGTCGTACTCGATGCTGAATCGTTGGGCGGAGAAGGGATTGCTGGCGACTCTCGAGGAACTCGGTGTGGGTTGCATTGCATTTTCTCCTCTGGCGCAGGGGCTCCTCACAAACAAATATCTAAAGGGAGTTCCCGATAACTCGCGGGCCAGTGTGGAAGGGTCTTTTCTGAAGGAGTTTCTGAGCGAGGCAAACCTGAATCGCGTACAAGCGCTGAACGAGATTGCGAAGGGGCGCGGGCAGACACTGGCGCAAATGGCGATTGCGTGGGTGTTGCGCGACAAGCGCGTAACTACAGCGCTGATCGGCGCGCGGAATGTGGAGCAACTGGATAACTCGCTCGATGCGGTGAAGAAACTCGAGTTTACAGATGCGGAGTTAAAGGAGATCGATAGTTATGCGCTGGACGGCGGAATCGATCTCTGGAAGAACGCGCGGGAAAAGATGGCTTAGGACCGGCAGGACAATCTAAGACAGAATGCAACAACCGGGCGCGGCCTCCACAGCGATGCGGCCGCGCTCTTTTGGCTGCCGCTATGGCTTCGGACCTTCCAGCACATCCCTCAGTGCAAAGCTGGTCTCGAGTCTCGTCACACCCGGCAATCGCGA
>DASRLI010000231.1:0-15484 GCA_035648535.1 Occallatibacter sp.
CCGGACAAACAATGCGCGTGAGGGCAATCATCTTGTACACCATCTCTTCGCTGCTCGGAACCTGCTCAGAAGGTGCAACTGCCGGCCGGGGTGCGCCAGAACCCAGTGGCGTGGCGGCGTGCGCGATATAAGGGCCGATGCCGATCATGTCGAGACCGAGTGCCCGAAAAGTAAGAATGTCGTGCGCCAGGCTCTCGAATGATTGGCCGGGAATGCCAACCATGACGCCACCGCCGGCCTCGTAGCCCAGGTGCTTCAGTAGGCGCAGGAGCGTCAAGCGGTTAGGTCGCCCGGCAAAGCGCTCGGGGTGGATGACGCGAAACAGATTTTCATCCGAAGTTTCGAATCGGAGCAGATAGCGATCTGCGCCTGCCGAGCGCCATCGCTGCAGTTCGTCTTCCTGTCGCTCACCCAGGCTAAGCGTCACGGCGAGCCTGGTTTCCCGCTTGATCCACCAAACGATCTCTTCAATCCACTCTGCAGTGAGTAGATCGTCCTCGCCTGCCTGCATGACGACCGTGCCGTATCCGAGCCTCTCGGCCTGAAGGGCACAGTTGAGAATTTCCTCTCTTGTCATGCGATAGCGAGGCAGGTCGTAATTGGCAAGCCGCAGTCCGCAATACATGCACTGCCGCACGCAGTGACTCGAGATTTCAATCAGGCCGCGCAAGTGTACAGCGTCACCCACATGCTCCCTTCGCACTGAGTCGGCCCACTCGTACAACTCCCGAAGGCGAGATGGCCGGCTCTCGCGGAGCCATTCGAGGAGATCGGTTTTGGTCAGTTCGTTCACGGTTAGTTCACTAGATTCATGCTGCCTTCATTGCGGTGAGACGAGTCGCTCAGCGGGTGCAATTCCAGATGCTCTTGCCGCGCTTCCTTATACGCCGCGAGCGCTTCGGGGAAAGGTTCCAAAGCGCGTTCAAGAATGCCTAATGCATAGGCAATTACCAGGCCGTAGTTTGTAATGGGCACTCCCTGACGATGACACTCGCGAATTCGATTCAGCATCTCCTGCCGATTCCACATGCACGCCCCGCAATGAATCACAAGCTTGTAGGGCGATAAGTCTGCAGGAAAATCGCGTCCTTTAACGGTGGTGAATTGCAGCTCTCCACCAACATATTGCTGCAACCACCGCGGAATTTTCACTCGGCCGATATCTTCTTCAACCGGGTGGTGAGTGCAGGATTCCGCCACCAGTACCTTGTCGCCGGGTTGCAGTTGCTCTACTGCAACGGCCGCCCTGGTCTGCGCAACAAGATCGCCCTTCAGGCGTGACAGGAGAATTGAGAACGCGGTGAGTGGAATGGATTCCGGAGTTATGCGCGCAACCTGCTCCAATACCTGCGCGTCGGTGACAACCATCCTGGGTGGAGTCTTCAGATTGTCCAGCGCCCTCTGTAGTCCAGCGTCTTTTACCACAACGCAGGAAGCCTCGCCGTCAAGAAGATCGCGAATCGACTGCGCCTGCAGTTGCTTGATGCGGCCTTTGGGTGCTTCTTTATCGAAGGGCATCACCAGCACCGCAGTTTCATTTGGTCCAACCAGGTCACGCAAAAGCACCTGCGGTTCGGCAGATTCCGCCGGCGCAACATCCCAAAGTTTTTCGCGGAGTATATCCACACCCTCGCCAGTGGTCGCGACGAGTTTCGCATAAGGAAGCCCCTCCTGCTCGAAGCGGATCATGAGTTCAACTTCCGGGCGGCACACGTCAACTTTGTTTAAGGCCACCACCACGGGAATTCCATATGAGCGGAGTTCAGCCAGCAGCTTTTCTTCGAACAAGCCCCACACACCGGCCTCTGTGACAAGCACGCCAATATCGGAGCGCGCGATCGCCTGGCGAGTCTTCGCGATGCGCTGCGCACCAAGTGCTCCCACGTCATCCACTCCGGCGGTATCGACAAAAAGTACCGGCCCAATCGGCAGAAGTTCCATCGGCTTCTCAACCGGATCGGTTGTCGTTCCCGCGACCTCCGACACAATCGAAACCTTCTGCTGGGTAATGGCGTTCAGCAGGCTCGATTTGCCAACATTGCGCCGTCCAAAGAATCCGATGTGCAGCCGAAACCCTTTCGAAGTTGCCCGTATCATGCTGATTTCTCCCTTTTCTTGCTAGACAAAAATGTCGCGTTCGCCGCCGCGCACTTGATTCAGCATCGGCAATGCGCAAGCGGTTTGTTTTCCATCCATGTGTTGCAGTTCAATTCTGATGAGCTCCTCGCCGGCGGATTTCGCTTGAGGGCTGGCGTAGTCGCACAGATACTCCTGAAACGTTGAAAGCGCATTGGGATGGCAGTGGTACTTGATCTCTCCTGGCTTGGCGAGATCCATGAAGTCATGGCCGGTGCGTCCGGTGCGATAGCAGGCAGTGCAAAAGGAAGGCAGGAATCCGAGCGAGACGACGTCGCTGACAACTTCTCCAACGGTGCGGTGATCGCCCAATTGAAACTGACTTCCGTTTGGGTCGCCTTCGTCGTCTTTATAGCCGCCCGGATCGGTGCGGCTGCCGGCTGAAATCTGAGAGATGCCGAGTTCCAGCGTTGCACGACGCACGTCCGCGGTTTCGCGCGTGGACATGATCATTCCGGTATAGGGCACCGCGAGGCGCATGATCGCGATCATCTTGAGAAAGTCGCCGTCGCTCACTGCGTGCGGAGGGCGGGAAGCGATCTCAGAACCAACAGCGGGTTCGATACGCGGGAAGCTGATGGTGTGCGGTCCCACGCCGAACTTCTGCTCCAGATGACGAATGTGCTGCATCATCGCGAGTATTTCGAAGCGCCAGTCGTAGAGTCCGAACAACACGCCGATGCCTACATCGTCAATGCCCGCTTCCATGGCCCGGTCAAACGCCGTAGTGCGCCAGTCATAGTTGCGCTTGGAGCCTTTCAGGTGCACCGCTGCATAGGTGGGGCGATGATAAGTCTCCTGGAAAAGTTGGAAGGTCCCAATCTCAGCTTCTTTGAGCTGCCGAAAGCGTTCCGTCGTTTGCGGGGCAAGATTCACGTTCACGCGCCGGATTTCGCCGGGCCCGATGCGCGTGCCGTAGATGGTCGCGATGGAGTCGAGAATGTATTGAAAGCCCTCTTCCGGCAATGCTTCTCCTGAGACCATCAGAATCCGCTTGTGTCCCTGGCGGATCAGGATGCGGGTCTCTTCCGCAATCTCTTCCTGCGTGAGCGTGCGGCGCTTGAGAGCTGCGTTGGTCGCGCGGAAGGCGCAATAAGTGCACTCGTTCGAGCAGCGGTTGGAGATGTATAGCGGCGCAAAGAGCACCAGGCGCGAACCGTAAATATCTTCCTTGATTTGCTTTGCCGTCGAGAAAATCTCAGCGAGCAACTCCGGTTGGTCGACAAACGAGAGACACGCGACTTCAGCCATTGAAAGCCCGTGCATCTCTCGCGCTTTGGCCAGCAGTTCGTGGACTCGCGCTGGCTCCGGACGTAGACTCGGCGCCAGTATGCCTTCTATTTCCTGCTCGTTGATGAAATCTGCCCGCTCCTGCGTAATCACGCTATTCTCCTGTCTTGGCAATCAGTCGGCGCCGATGTGTTCTGAATCCACGCCGACCGCCTGGTTTGGGTGGTCGCTCTCAATTCGGCTGTTCAATACTTCAATGGCTTTTGCGGCGGTGCAGTGGTGAACATGCTCGCCGCCAATCATTACGGTGGGGCCGGTTTCGCATTTCTCGAAACAAAAACCCGCCCGCACATCGAGGCGGCCTTCCAGTCCGTTCTGTTCTGCATGGCGCAGAACTCCGTTCAGCACATCCTGTGAGCCCTTAAGGAAACAGTTGGTTCCCAGGCACACGCTCACTTTGAGCTTGTCGTCGCCCTGCGACTGCATCAGCGAAAGAGATTCATCCGCGATCCGGCGACGGCTTTGGTAAGTGGTGTGCAGAAGATGATGCGCCTTTTCTCCTCCAATATCTCCGAGGAACTTCGCATAGCAATCAGTAATGAACACGTTGTCCTGCGACTTGTGCAGTTGCAGCATCTTGTCCGCGTTATACAAACCTTTCGTCCGCAGCGCTCGCGAGTCGCGCGAAGTGCTCACTGGCTGCCCGGCACCACCAATGCACCCGCCGGGGCACGCCATCACTTCAATCAGGTCGTAGTGGCTCTTGCCCGCCCTCACCTGTTCAGCAACAACGCGAGCGTTCCGCAGTCCGTGAACGACAGCCAGTTTGAGCTCTGAGCCGTTGACCGTAATGGTCGCCTCGCGGAGTCCCGAATCGCCGCGCACCTGCTGGAATTCGACCTGGTCCAGTTTCGTTCCTGTGACTTTTTCAGCCGCATAGCGCAGCACGGCTTCCATCACTCCACCTGAGTTTCCAAAGATCACACCGGCGCCTGTATAGAATCCAAACGGCATGTCGAACGATTCAGGCTGCAACGTGTCGAACATGATGCCGGCGGACTGGATCATCTGGGCCAGTTCCTGTGTGGTCAGCACATAATCGACGTCGGGGTCGCCATCCACGCCCATCTCCGGGCGCTGCGCTTCAAACTTCTTGGCCGTGCACGGCATGATGGCGACGACTTTCAGGTTCCTGCGCTCGATCTTGAGTTGATCGGGAAGCATGGCCTTCACGAGCGAGCCGAACATCGCCTGCGGCGAGCGGCACGTAGAAAGATTCGGGAGCAGTTCCGGAAAATACTGCTCCGCATACTTCACCCAACCGGGGCAGCATGAGGTGAACATCGGCAGATGACCGCCATGCGCTTTCCGCTCCAGGAACTCCGTGCCTTCTTCGATGACAGTAAGATCGGCAGCGAACGATGTGTCGTAAATTTGATCGAAGCCGAGGTGCTTGAGAGCTGCCACAATTCGTCCGGTGGTAATCTCTCCGGGTTTCATGCCGAAGCACTCGCCCAGTCCAACGCGCACGGCCGGCGCAATCTGCACGATCACCTTCTTCGCGGGATCCGCAAGCAAATCCCAAACCTGATCGACCTCCGACTTGATCGTCAGCGCACCAGTGGGACATACGCTGGTGCATTGTCCACAGTTGACGCATTCAACGTCACCAAGCTGTTTACCGAAGGCCGGCTGCACGTGGACCTCATGCCCGCGATGCGTAAAATCGATTGCCCCAATGCCCTGAATCTCCGTGCACATGCGCACGCAGTCGCCGCAGAGCACGCACTTGTTCGGATCGCGAACCAGCGACGGCGAAGATTCGTCGAGCGCAACTTGTTTGTGCACTGACTTGAAGCGCACCTTCTTGATCCCCAGTCTCTGAGCCAGGCTCTGCAGTTGACAGTTGGCGCTGCGCGGACATGTGGGACAGCTTTGATCGTGATTTGCCAGCAGCAACTCCACCGCGATGCGGCGGATTTCGCGGATCTCGGGAGTAGTAGTCTGAACCTTCAACCCCGGTTCGGGCACTGTGGAGCAAGCGCCCATGATTCCGCGGCCCTCCACTTGTACCAGGCACAGGCGGCATGCGCCGTATACGCTGAGTTCGGAGTGATAGCAGAATGTGGGCAAGTCGATATTGGCCTTGCGGACAAGTTCGAGCAGGTTTCGCTCGCCTTCAATCGCTACGGTTCTTCCATCGATGGTCAAAGTTGGCTGCGTGACCTGGTTCATCTGGCTATATCCCTTCAACCGCGTGTATCTTGCAGGCTGTTGCGCACGCACCGCACTTGATGCACAGTTCCGGATCGATGTGGTGCGGCTTCGTCTTTTCTCCGGTAATGGCTTGAGTTGGGCAGGCCTTGATGCACAAACCGCATCCCTTGCACTTCAGCTGGTTGATCTCCGGCCGCAGCAGCGCCTTGCACCGGCCCGTACGGCAGCGTTTCTCGAAGATGTGCTCTTCATATTCCTTGCGGAAGTAACGCAGTGTAGAGAGCACCGGGTTTGGCGCCGTCTTTCCAAGACCGCACAATGAACCGGCCTGCACCGCATGTCCAAGCTTCTCCAGCAGGTCAATCGTGCCTGCATCGGCGCGTCCTTCAATCACGTCGTCAAGCAGGGCAAGCAGTTGTTTTGTTCCTTCCCTGCATAGCACGCACTTGCCACACGATTCGCGCTGCGTGAACTCCATAAAGAAGCGCGCAATGCTCACCATACACGTGCCTTGGTTCATTGCTACCAGGCCGCCCGAGCCCACCATTGCACCGACAGATCGCAGCGACTCGTAGGCGAGTGGAAGATCGAGATGCTCCTCAGTCAGACATCCGCCGGAGGGACCGCCGATCTGCACGGCTTTGAAGCCGGTCTTCCATATCTTTCCCGCATCGTCCGTGACTCCGCCGCCAATGTTCAGAACTATCTCGCGCAGCGTGGTGCCGAATGGAACTTCAACCAAGCCCGTGTTGGCCACGTGCCCAGTAAGAGCGAATGTCTTGGTGCCCGGTGAGTCCTTCGTTCCGATGCTGCGGAAGGCCTCAGGGCCTACGTTGAGAATGCGGGAAACGTGCGCCAGCGTCTCAACGTTATTGATAATCGTCGGCTTGCCCCACAACCCACTCTGTGCGGGGAATGGCGGCTTTGGTCTTGGCATGCCGCGCTGGCCCTCGATGGATGCGATCATGGCCGTCTCTTCGCCGCAGACGAACGCACCGGCGCCTTCCATCACTTCACATTTCACGGGCAGGCCTGTGCCAAAAACGTTCTTTCCAAGGATCCCCTCGCGCTCGGCATCCGCAACTGCGCGACGCATGCGCTCCACTGCCAGCGGGTACTCGGCTCGCACGTAAACCAGGGTCTCGGTGGCGCCGATCGCCCGGGCCGCAATCATCAGGCCTTCAATCACGCTATGCGGATTGCCCTCCATCACGGAGCGGTTCATGAACGCGCCGGGATCGCCCTCGTCGCCGTTGCAGATGACGTATTTCTTCGTAGAGTTCTGTACTCTCGCCGCGTCCCACTTGCGCCCGGTTGGAAAGCCGCCGCCGCCGCGGCCGCGCAATCCGGAGTCCGTGATCGTCTTGCATATTTCTTCCGGCGACATTTCGACAAAGGCTTTTCTCGCCGCCTGGTACCCGCCGTGCAGAATGTACTCGTGTATGTCCTCGGGATCGAGAAATCCACATTCGTGCAACACCAGGCGATTCTGGCGCGAGTAGAAGG
The DNA here is from genome assembly GCA_035648535.1 of Occallatibacter sp. Classification (GTDB taxonomy): domain Bacteria; phylum Acidobacteriota; class Terriglobia; order Terriglobales; family Acidobacteriaceae; genus Telmatobacter. Next base: position 7,090 of record DASRLI010000231.1, read on the forward strand.
GATTGTCCTCAAGCCCGCGACAACTTTTGCGCGTCGACGGGTCTTTGTAAAGAAGCCGCTCGACGACATTCCCCCCGGCAAGAGTCTGCTGCACAATCTCCGCAACGTCTTCGCTGCGCACCTTTGTGTAGAGAATGCCATCCGGCAACACCGAAACAAGCGGTCCCATCTGGCAAAAGCCCTGGCAGCCGCTCTTGGACAGCCGCACCTCATCACCGGCAGCTTCGGGCCGAAGCTCGAGAATCACACGCAGTCCGGAGTTCGTAATTTCGCGTTTGAACTGCTCGAAGACCTTCATGGCTCCATTGGCCATGCATCCGGTTCCCGCGCAAATAACCACCCGGCGCACCTGGGCAAGCGTGCCGCTTCCGTTCACATTTCCAAGCACAAACGGGACCAGTTCCGCATTAGTCATGGCAATCCTCGGCTGAGGGTTGCTCAGCGGCGGGCGGAATGGCGTTTTCGAGCAGCGTCTCCATTGCCTTGATATCATCCACCAGGCCCACGGCGCGCTCAGGAGTGATCTGCCCGTACACTTGCTCGTCGATCACAACTACCGGGGCCAGTCCGCAAGCGCCCAGGCAGGCAACCGTTTCCACGGTGAACATCATGTCGGGTGTGGTCTTGTTCTTTTCGCTCGTGCCTAGCTTCTTGTGCAGTGCGTTCAGTACTGGAAGGGACTGCTTGACGTGGCAGGCTGTCCCGTCGCAGATCCGGATGACGTGTTTTCCTTTCGGCTCCAGCGCAAAGTGCGCGTAGAACGTGGCCACTCCAAATATGCGCGCCGGAGGAACATCCAGCGAGGTAGCCACGTAGGTAAGCACTTCTTCCGGCAGATAATGATATTCGTGTTGAATCGCCTGCAGGATCGGAATCAACCCTGAAGGGCGGCGTCCGAAGCGGTTGAGAATACTGCATACCTTCTCGAACTTTTCCGCGCGATCAACCTTCTCCGCGCGATCAACGGCAATGGGCATCGACGCCATCTAGACGGCCTCCTTCTCTTGAATAGGCACATGGAATCGCCTGGCCAGCTTCCAGGAAAGCGAAGCCAGTGTCGAGTAAAGATCTTCGTTGTGCACGATGATGTATTCCGGAACCCTGAGCTTTACGGGAGCAAAATTCCAGATGGCCTGGATTCCTCCCTTCACCATTTCATCCGCCACGGCTTGTGCCACTTCCGCAGGGGTGGTAATGATTCCCAGATGAATACTCATCCGTTGGGCCAGATCGCCAAGCTGATCCAGTGACAGTACCGCCTTCCCGTGGATCCATTGGCCGATCTTCGCCGAGTCGGTGTCGAAGGCAGCCACGATCCGCAGACCGAATTTCGAGAACCGCTCGTGGCCAAGCAGTGCAGTGCCCAGATTCCCCGCCCCCACAAGAAACGCCTCGTTGATGTTGTTCCAGCCCAGAAATGTCTCGATGGCCTGGATCAGTTCCGGGACTGAATAGCCTGTCTTCGGCTTGCCGATGATCCCCGTGTATTGCAGATCCTTTCGGACTTGAACCGGGATAAAGCCCAGATCCCGGCCGATCACGCTGCAGGAGGTCCGGGTAATCCCCTTGGCTTCAAGGTCCACCAGGTAGTGGTGGTACTGGGGCAGCCGGGCCAGACTTGGTTGCGGAATCGAAGGCGCTTCTGGCCGTTTGACTGGCAACAGATTCGATAAATTTATATCGATAACCATAGATCGAGTGTAGGGCAGGGGATTTTTGGATACCGTGACAGCGGTCACGAAGCTCGAAAGCCGGCCTTCTTTGCATTTGAGCGGAATTTCGCCATCTGATAAAAGTGAATCCAGGGGCGAATCGAAGGCAACCGAGATAAAGGAGGCCCGCAGCGAATATTTCGGCGCTGGATGAGAGTGGGAAACCCGTTGACTGGTGGTTCCTGTACAAGGTTCCGAAGCTGATCGAACAGTCGGGCGGAGCTGCGAAGACGAGCGCGGATGGATACGAGTGCGTCTACTTCGACACCTCAATCGGACATGTGAAGTATTCTCCCAATGAACTCAACGACGGCAAGGGCGCGCTCGACTTTACCCTCAATGGGATCTTCAAAAGCAAAGACTCATCGACGGGCTGTTTCCCGCAGTGCAGGCGCTTCGCGCCGCGGAAGCGGGACTCCAAAGCACGAAACAGATGCGCGCAGTCCACGGGCGCGGCACCTATCGAGGAGAAAACTCCATCGGCATGGTGGACCCCGGTCCGACTGTGGGCGTTTTGTTGGTAAGAGTCATCGCGGATGGCGTGCGCTAAAAAGAGCGTTGCCTCAGGCTTCTGGCGACGAGCGCTTATCAGGCAGACGAAGCATCACCGTGCCTCGTGAATCGCAGTCGCAAGTATCGACTACACCAAAGCCGCCAACCTGCGTCCCGCCCGGCTTCCAGCCGCCTCCATCAAAATGCAGAACGATTGTGCCTCGGTCGAAGTACCGGAGTGGTCGAAACCCGGCGCACCGCAGGCTCCCTGCACATAGCCGTAGCCGTCCATCTTTGCGCGCGCCGCCGCGCGCATTCCCCGTGCGTGTTCCAGGTAGCTCTTTGGCAGCCAGCCCTCGGCCACGCCGCTGAACACCGCATACGCCAGCATCTGCGCTAGGTTGGTTTCAACGAATGTTGCCGGCTGATCCACTACGTTGTGAAACAGTCCGTCCGTGCGCTGGTGTGCCAGGCAGCCATCCACAATCTCCCGGCAATACTGCGCAAGCCGCTCGCGATCTTTGGCGCGGTCACTGGGCAAACTCCGGATGACGCGCGCCAAACCTGCTGCGGCCCAACCGTTGCCTCCGCCCCAGAGATTGCCGTCTTTGAACTGCCGTTTGCCATCGTCCCAGATGTGCGCGAGCAATTTCTTCTCCGGATTCCAGAGCCGCTGCCAATAGCCTTCAATCTGCTTGAGCGCCTCGTCGTAGTAGCCGCGTGCCGCAAGAAACGGCGGAGCGCAGTTCAGCCCGTCCGACCACATCTGCGGCGCGCCAAACACGTGGTAGAGTATGCCCTCCGAGTTGCGGGGAGCCTTCATCCGAATCCAGTCGAGCAGTCCGTCGACAGCCTGCCGGATCCGCGCATCTCCGGTCCACTCGGCCGCCTTGGAGTAGGCCACACCGCCCATCGACGGATCGGTCGGGCTGCCGGAGACGACGACGCCCAATCGGCCGTCCGGCGTTTGCTGCACGATGGCCGCCTTGGTCAGCAGGATCACGCGTTCGCGATCTCCTGCCTCGAGCATGGCCTGCGCCAGGATCCCGTGCTCCCAGTCGCGGCGTTGCATTGCCATCGCCGCGGCCGTCGCCCGCTCGATACGACGCGCGCTCTCTTGTCGCGGATCGCTCTTCGCGGTTTCTCTGGCCGTGAGCTGTATTGCCTGGGCCGCCCCTCCAGATACGGCTACCCAGGGAGTGCTCAACACTGCGGCCGCATGCAGAAATGATCGCCGATTCATCGCAGAACCTCACAGAGACTGCCGGTTATTGCAGCCCCTGTTTCCCGCTGGTCAGGCTGCGGATGATCTCCACTTCGCGTTGGCGATAAGGTGTGCCGTCAGGATGAAACACGTCGTGAAACCAGATGGTGGGTTGATGGTCCACGTATGGGCGCTGCCATGAATCCCACGGCAGATAGGTTTGACTCTTGCCGGCCACAAGTCCCCAGTTGATTGCGCCCACGCGATACTTTTGCGCTACTGGAAGCACGGTGTCGAACAGGCTGCCCGCGCCGCGTGCCATGTATTCGGTGCAGATAATTGGCCGGTGAAACTGCTGCAACTGCTTAATGACTTTCTCAAAGTCCTCGGGCCAGCCGTAGTTATGGAACGTGATTACATCCGACTGCTCGATCTGTACGCGTGCCAGCGGCGGCATCGTGGCCAGCGAACTCCAGTCGCCATGCCACAGGCCGCTTGTGAGTGGTTGCCTGGGGTGCGCGGCCCGGGCCCAGGCAAACACCTGCGGCAAAAGGCCAAGAATGATTTCGTTCTTGTTCTTCGGCTCGCCCTTCGCGTAGGAGCTGTCGTTGCCGTTGTCCGGTTCATTCCATAAATCCCACGCCAGAATGCGCGGATCGTTGGCGAAAGCGCCAATAATTCCCTTCACATAGGTCTCGAGCCGCGGATACTGCGTGGGGTCATTGAGGACCGCTGCGCCCGGTGCCTGAACCCAGCCCGAGTTGTGTACGCCCGGAATCGGCGGATGCTGCGGGCCGAGCTTGGGAAACGGTTCCCAGCAGGAATCGAAGAGCACAAAGACCGGCCGGATGTGATGCCGCGCGGCAATGGTGAGAAATGTATCGATGCGCTGCTGGAATCCCTTCGGATCCTGCTCCCAGAGAAGGTTGTGCAGGAAGACACGCATGGTATTCATGCCGATGCCCTCAGCCCAGCCAAGCTCGCGGTCGATCGTGGTCGGGTCGAAGGTATCGGCCTGCCACATCTCGAGTTCGTTGATCGCGGTGGAAGGAAGAAAATTCGCGCCCACCGGCCAGGGTTGCGCTTCGTACCAGGCGTTGGCCTGCTCCTCGGTCCAGTGTTGTTGAGGAGCCAGTGATTGCTGTGCCTGGGCTTGCTGAGTGTTGAGGGTCGGCAAAAAGGCGAGTAATAGAGCCGCTGCTGAAAACCAGCCGCGCGACTTGCAGAGAGTGAGGTTCATCCTGGCTCCTTCAATGGGGGAAGGAGAATTCTACTTCACCAGTTCAGTGCCGGTCGCTTGGGCGGAATCGGAGCAGGGGAAATCTTGCCGGGCTGCTCAACTTCGCGAGACATTGCCGCGGCTTCTCCTTTTTCAAGATCAGCTTCCTCGCGTACCCCGCGGAGAGCAACGGCGAACTGTTCCAGGTCGGCGCCGGGAATGGATCCAACGGGCACAATCCGGGCTACGGGAACACCGTTCTTATGCAGGATGAAGGATGTGCCCTGGTAACGGACTCGGTTGATGCAATCCGCAAATCTGCGCGCCGCCACGGTCACGCTGATGGTCAGCTCCTTCATGGAATCAGATTATCAGATTTTACGTAAGTCGGCTTCTAACGTCTTTCATTCCCCCGCCAATTGCTCTAAAAGTGTGTCGAAATCTTCCAGCCGGCCGTATTCGATGATCACTTTTCCGCGACCGTGATGGTCCTCAATGTGGACCTTGAGACCCAAAGCCCGCTGCAACCGATCCTGGACTTCGCGTACGTTGGGATCGACAGGTGGCTCGGGCTTAGGGTCCTTCTTGGAGGCCCTTTCCGGATGCAGGAGACCTTGCACGTAGTTCTCTGTCTGGCGAACAGAAAGCGAAAGTGCGCTGATGCGCTGCGCCGCCTTTTCGATCTCTTCGGCATGCTCAAAGGCCAGCAGTGTCCGCGCATGGCCGAAGCTCAATTCGCCAGACTCGACTCGAACCTGCACCGAGGCGGGCAGTCGCAGCAGTCGAAGGAAGTTGGCGACGGTGGCGCGATCCTTGCCGGTGCGCACCGCCATCTGTTCCTGGGTCATGTGGAACTCACGAGAGAGCCGCTCGAAGGCACGGGCCTGCTCCATCGGATTAAGGTCGGAGCGTTGCAGGTTTTCGACGATCGTGATCTCCATTGCCTGCTCGTCGGAGACCTGGCGGAGAATTGCCGGGATGGTGGCCTTGCCGGCAAGCTCAGAGGCCCGCCACCGCCGCTCTCCTGCAATCAGCTGGAACCGGCCGTTCAACAGCGGACGCACCAGCACCGGCTGGACAACTCCGTTCGCAATGATGGAGGCGGACAATTCGGCTAACTGCTCCGCGTTCATCTGCGAGCGAGTCTGGAAGGGGTTGGGATCAATCTGATCAAGTGGAATTTCGCGGGCCCTGCCGCCCTCTGAATCAGTGGGTGATGGCGCCGGTGCGACGTTGACTCGCGGGAGCAGTGAGTCCAGGCCTTTGCCCAGGGCGCGGCGCTTGGGGTCCGTGGCAGCGATGTTCATCATTCAAGTCCTTCTATATCGGCTGATGTTGTCCGGTTGCTCGAAATCTGTTGCGGTAATTGCTAGCTCGCGGTTGCGGCGTTCAGGTCAGGAATATGGCCAGAAATTGACTTTTGCCTCCGGCCAGGGAGCTGCATGGGCTTTGCGCTGGGTGCCGCGCGGGCTCACGATCTGATTACGGGCCAGAAACTCCCCAGCCAGTTCAAAGTACGCCTCCGCCCCACGTGAACGTGCATCGTACAGGGCCACAGGCTTGCCATGACTGGGCGCCTCGGCAAGCCGGACATTGCGCGGAATCACAGTTTGGAAGAGCCGGTCTTTGAAGTATTCGCGAAGGGTTTCGGTGACCTGTTGAGCAAGATTGGTGCGGTCGTCGTACATGGTCAGCAAAACGCCCTCAATATTGAGCTCTGGATTGTAGGCGGCGCGCACTCGCTCAAGGGTGGAAATCAGTTCGGAGATCCCCTCCAACGCGAAGTATTCCGCCTGCATCGGAACAATGAGAGTCTCCGCGGCAGACAGAACGTTGAGCGTGAGCAGGTCGAGCGCCGGCGGGCAATCCAGAATGATGAGATCGAAGCTGTCCCGGACTGGCTCCAGTGCGCGACGAAGGCGAAGCGCACGATCCTCGGCGCCGGCCAGCTCAATATTCGCTCCGGTCAGATTCTTTGATCCCGGCAGCAGCCGGAGCATTTCGATCTCGGTAGGCAGAATGACTTGCTCGGCAGGGGAGTCGCCCATAAGGACGTCATAGACAGATCTGCGGTTGTCATCGCGCTGAAATCCCATGCCGGAAGTGGCATTGGCCTGGGGATCGCAATCCACCAAAAGCGTCCGAAGACCCTCAAGCGCCAGGCAGGCAGACAGATTTATCGCAGTAGTGGTTTTTCCAACTCCGCCCTTTTGGTTGACGATGCCGAGAATCTTGCCCATGGCATTCAAGAGTAAAAGGGAAGAGCGATGCAAGGGTAGGCGGTTGACATGTGGAGAACAGGGCGAAGCTGTGGAAAGCTCCTTGTGGGGGGACCGGGTAGCAACGGGCAAACGTATGAGCCGGAAGAGCTTCGTGACGGTTCTTTCAGAAAGGGCGTAAGGACGGGTGAGACGTTCTCACGGTGGAAAACTTCCTGGATTGGCTGGGCAGGATTGAGGTTTCTCGGGCGAGTTCCAATTTGGAGCTGAGCCCCAAATCAAACAACGGAGGCGTTTGTTCCACGTGGAACATCTCCCATTTCGACCCTCGTTCCCAAATTGTTCCACGTGGAACACGCCACCATCTCGTAGGCAAACCCAACCCTGAACTATCGCAATCCTCAGCCAGGCTTCTCGCAGGAACCTCCGCCTCAAATCAAGCTTGATAAAGCCCCTGGAGCTCGTCCAACGATCGCAGACTCCCGTTTTGAGCCGAAGAGGTCGAGGCCCTGTAACGAAGCAAAATTGCACCGATCAAAATGTCTGACTCCTCCGACGAACCTATCCTCTTCCGCCGTCCTACCGAATCAGCCACCGACAACTCATTCCGGATGCTGCTGCACTCGCCGGGTCCTCCCTGACCATCCTCCCTGAATGTGGCGGTTCCGTCGCGTCCACCTCCCAGACCGCCTCCTTCTGGTTCCACTCCCCAGCCCACACCCTCCGGTCCCCTCACCGGCGCGTATCTCACGGTAACCGCAACGGCCGCAGGATCCATTGGCCCAGCCTTTCCGGGATTCTCCTACGCATCGGCGGACACACCGCGGACTAGACCGTGTGGAACCTCGGCGGCGCTGCCCAGACTGCCGGACAGCTCGCGCCCCGCGACATTGACTCCCCTGCAGCCTTCGTTGAAGCTGCAAGCTGGCAGTGCCTTCACCGCATCAATCTTGGCGGTTCGGCAACCTGACACAAGCAATCAACGCTCGTGGCCCAGGAGGTCGCTTGCGCCTATCAGCAGCTTGGTTTCTCCTGCTTGGCGTCGAGATCGCAACGAGCTCGCCCCTTTGGCAGCACCGAAGGCTACCACGCCGGCAACTGGTCACTTCCCCAGCTTCCAGCCCATTGATGACAGTATTGCCACACTATTCTCGCCATCACGCCGTATGTCACCACCCCATTCCCCCCATTCAACTCCCGCAGAGTGCCATTCTCGCCACATGACCCAACTTCAGCCGGGAGCTACCGCACCGAACCTCACAGCGACCAGCTGGGGCGACTATTCCAGGCGCAAGCGTCTTCACCGACGGCACTTTGTCTCCATCTCCCGCCAAAGCCATCAGCGCGAGCAGATCCCCGCTAAAATCCCTCGTATCAGCCCTCAGCGCGGTCCCGGTTCAACTCCCTCAGGACCTTTACCACCTTCCCCAGGCCAAACTGTGGATTCATTAGTGGTACACTCTCGCACATGAAAATACTGCGCCCGCACTCAGCGCGGACCAGCTTCAAATTGCCTTAAATCTGGATTTCAAGACCGGAGGCAACAAGA